>JBQTJF010000134.1:0-12449 GCA_052387375.1 Betaproteobacteria bacterium | reverse complement strand
AGGCCTACCAGGAATGGCTGCGCCAGCTGCGCGACCAGGTCTACGTCGAGCTGCGGCTTGAGGAACGCTAGGCCCGTCATCGCCCTCACCTCGGGCGAGCCGGCCGGCATCGGCCCCGAGCTGTGCGCCAGGCTCGCGCGCGAGGACCTGCCCGCGCGCCTGGTCGTAATCGGCGACCGCAGCCTCCTGGGAGGTATTCGAGAAATTGTCCACGTGCCGGTCGCCCGTCCTGTGGCTCCCGGGAAGCTCGATCCGGCCAACAGCCGCTACGTGCTCGAGGTGCTCGAGCGCGCGATCGACGGCTGCCTCAAGGGCGAGTACGACGCCATGGTCACCGCGCCGGTGCAGAAGAGCGTCATCAACGACGCCGGGATTGCCTTCACCGGGCACACCGAGTACCTCGCCGCGCGGGCGAAGGCCGAGCACGTGGTGATGATGCTGGTCGGCGGCGGGCTGCGGGTGGCGCTTGCTACTACGCATTTACGGCTCATGGACGTCCCGGCGGCCATCACCCGCGAAAATCTCCTTCGAACTCTGAGGGTGATTGACCACGACCTGAGAAAGCGCTGGCACATTCCGCAGCCACGCATCCTCGTCTCCGGCCTCAACCCGCACAGCGGCGAGTCGGGCCACCTCGGCCGGGAGGAGCTCGAGGTGATCGCCCCGGCGATCGCCGCGGCGGCCGCGGCGGGCATCGACGCGAGCGGGCCGATTCCCGCCGATACGCTGTTCGTCCCCGAGCGCCTGGCGAAGGCCGATTGCGCGCTCGCCATGTTCCACGACCAGGGGTTGCCGGTGCTGAAGTATGCGAGCTTCGGCCGCGGCGTCCACGTCACGCTCGGCCTGCCGTTCGTGCGCACCTCGGTCGACCACGGCACCGCGCTCGACCTCGCCGGCAGCGGGCGCGCCGACGCCGGCAGCCTGCTCGAAGCGGTCAAGCTCGCCATTGAGCTCGCATCGGCCGCGTAAGCGGTTCGGCCAGCACTTCCTGCACGACCCGGGGGTGCTGCATCGACTAGTAAAAGAGATCTCTCCTTCCGAAAAAGACTTCCTGGTCGAAATCGGCCCCGGCGAAGGCGCCCTGACCGAGCGCCTGCTCCAGACCGCGCATGTCGAGGCGATCGAGATCGACCGCGACCTCGCCTCGCAGCTCGCGGCGCGCTTTCCGCCCTGGCGCCTGACGGTGCACTGCGCCGACGCCCTCGAGTTCGACTTCGCGCGCTTTCCCGCCGGCATGCGCCTGGTCGGCAACCTGCCCTACAACATCTCCACGCCGCTGCTCTTCCACCTCGCGCAGCACGCCCGCCGCATGCGCGACATGCACTTCATGCTGCAGCTCGAGGTGGTCGAGCGCATGGTCGCCGCGCCCGCGACGCCGCAGTACGGCCGGCTCTCCGTCGCGCTGCAGGCGCGCTTCCGCATGGCGAAGCTCTTCAACGTCTCGCGCGGCGCCTTCCGCCCGCCGCCGAAAGTCGAGTCGGCGGTGGTGCGCCTCGAACCGCTCGCCGAGATGCTCGAGATCGATGCGGACCTCTTGCGCAAGGCCTTCTCGTCCCGGCGCAAGCAGCTGCGCAATGCGCTGCCGCTTGCGCCGGAGGACTACGCGCGCCTCGGCATCGACCCGCGGCGGCGGCCAGAGACCCTCTCGCCGCAGGACTTCGCCAGGATATCGGCCCTGGTAAAAGGCGGGCAGAGGGCATAAATGCTTCCGATCGGAAGCATTTACTTCTCGCGGTCTTCCCTGGCCCGCGCGACCTCGGCGGCATAGAACCAGCGCACGTAGCCGACCATGGCGCAGGCGCCCACGACCCACGCCGCGAAGGCGAGCACGCTGAGGAGCAGGGAAACCAGCCAGTAGGCCTGCGCGAGCACCGCGCCGCCGGCGGCGGCGGCGAAGCAGGCGAGGCCCATCAGCATCGGCTGCCAGCGGCTCGCGTCGGGCCTCAGAAGCTTGCGCAGCCGCTCGGTCATTAAGCGAGTCTTCCCGTTCCCTGACCGCGCGTTTCCCTCGGGGCCGAGCGGCTACTTCCCGGCTTCGATGAGCTCGATGTCCTTGCGCAGGAGGTCGTTGACGAGCTCGGAGAGCTCGACGCCACGCTGGGCTGCGCGCTGGGCGAGATAGCTCTGCACCTCCTGGTCGAGGTACACGGGGAGCGTGAGCTTGGCGCCTGGGCGGTAGAACTTGCCGCGCTCGCCTTTGCTGAAGTCGTATTCGTCCTTCATCGGTTTCTCTCTGGCCGCTGACGCGGTCCTTCCTCGTAGTCCTTGCGTTCGCGCCTGGTTGCCTCGCGCGCCGAGATGATGCGCACGGTTGCGCTCGTTGCGCTCGTTTCCTGGAAGGTGTGGATCACGACCAGCAGTTTACCGTCTTCGGCACGGCCCAGGCTTGCCCAGCGCTCCTCGTCGCGCTCTGCGTCGTGGATCGCGAGCGCGAGGGGATCGCGAAAGACGGTCGCCGCGAGCTCGAAGGCGACGCGGTGTTTGGAGAGGTTCTCGGAGGCCTTCGCCGGATCCCACTCGAAGGTGTAGGCGAAGGGCTCGGCCACCGCTAGGCCGCCTGCTTCCCGGTCTTCCTCTCGGGCTCGGCGCGCGCGGCGTCGATCTCGGCCTGGATCTCTTCTTCGGTCATGGGCGGCAGCTTCGCCGCCTCGATCTCATCGAGCGCGCTGAATAGCTCGCCCACAGCCTTTTTACGCAGTGCCTCGCGGAAAACCTTCTCGAGCTCCGGCGTGTCGAGAAGCCCGGCCGCTTTGATCTCGTTTGCGAGCTCGTCGGGAAGCTTCACGGTGACTTCAGTCATGGCGGCCATTGTACGACGCTTCGCCGGGTTCACTTGTTGGCAGTCGATGGCCGGGTTCGACTAGCTGCTGGTACTCGGCGACGAGCACGTGGCGCGCGCAGAAAGAAAGCTTCTTGGTCAGCGGCGAGGCGAAGCACGCCGGCGCGCGCGGCGAGCCCTACGCGCGGCGTCGACCTCGGCCTGGATCTCCTCTCCGCCCATCGGCGGAACACCGGCTTCGGCGACGCGATCGGCCACCGAGAGGAGCTCGCGCGCAGCGGCGCGGCGGCGCAGCGCTTTGCGGGGAAGTCTATAGGGCACGGAAAAGACGCCGGGGAAAGCCTAGATGCTTCCGATCGGAAGCATTCGAGTATCAGCTCTACTTGCGCTCGATGAACTCGATCTTGTAGCCGTCGGGATCTTCGACGAAGGCGATGACCGAGGTGCCGCCCTTGACCGGCCCGGCCTCGCGCGTCACCTTGCCGCCCTTCTGCCGCACCTGCTCGCAGGCCTTCGCGACATCGGCCATCTCGATCGCCACGTGGCCGTAGCCGCCGCCGAGGTCGTAGCGCTCGACGCCGTAGTTGTAGGTGAACTCGAGCACCGCGGCGCGGTCCTCGGCTTCGTAGCCGACGAAGGCGAGCGAGTACTTCTGCTCCGGCCGGTCGGTGGTGCGCAGCAGCTTCATGCCGAGCACCTCGGTGTAGAACTTCACCGAGCGCTGCAGGTCGCCGACGCGGAGCATGGTGTGGAGGATCCTCATTGGACGCCTCTGCGCGAGGATCGCTTGCGATTCCGCAGGAGTCCTCGAAGCGCCTTGTTCACCGCGCGATCGTTGGGAAATGCCCGGGCGACCTGAGGCTCGAGCACGACGACGTTGCTGGCTTGCGACACTCTCTGCGCATACTTCCCTCGAACCAGGGTGCCGAAATCTGAACGCTTGTATTCGGGCCGCAGGTCATCGACCGGTTTGCCGCTAGCCTTCTTCATAAATTGCCCTCTCGCCCGGCGTCGCCGGTCGTGCGCTGATGATCCGCATTGTATCGCCGCGTTCGGTATGGGCGACGACGAGCAGCTGCTCGTCGACACGCCGAAGGTGACGAGACGTTCCTCGCCGATCGAGTGATCGGGGTCTTGGCCCGTCTGCGAAAGTGCGTCGCGGAACACGGTTGCGGCTTCCTCGAATGAAATGCCGTGCTTCGCCAGATTGTCCGCGGCCTTCGCTGGGTCCCATTCGAACTGCAATCACCGCTCCTTCGGCGGCTGCGGGAAAACGTGGTCTGTCCCTGTTTTCTTGAATAGAGGCAAAGCGGCGCCGGCGAGCTCCAGGCGCTCGCGCGCGGCGCGCCAGTCGGGATACAGCGAAGTCACGAGGCTCCAGAAGCGCCGCGAATGGTCGAGCTCGACGAGGTGCGCCACTTCGTGCGCCACCACGTAGTCGGCGAGCGCCGGCTCGAGGTGCACGAGACGCCACGAGAGGCGGATCGAGCCGTCCTCGTTGCACACGCCCCACTGCGTGCGCGCGTTGGAGAGTGCGACGCGCGGCGCCGGCCGGCCGAGCCGTCCGGCGTAGTGCGCGGCGCGCGGGCGCAGCATGTCGAGCGCGGCGGCCCTCAGCCAGGCGAGCAGGCTGCTCGCGCCGGAAACGCCCAATGTCGCGCCTTGGCGCTGCGCCGGGCCGGGCCGCACCTGCAGCTCCACCGTCTCGCCAAAGAGCGGCAGATGCTCGCCGCTCTCGACCCGCAGCAGCGCCGGGCGCGGCGCCGCGGCCCACTCGTCGAGCTTGACGAGGATCCAGCGCTGCTTCGCGCGAAGGAAGGCCTCGATCTCTCGCCAGGCGGCGCGCCGCGGCGCGGCGACGCGCACGCCGTCGGCGTCGATGCTGATGCCGATGGTCGCGCGCCGGCGCCTGGCGAAGCGGTACTGCACGAGGCGACCGCCGAGCTCGATCAGCAAAGCGCCTTCTGCTGTTCTTCGATCCATTGCTCCGCCATCGAGTTGATCGTCTTCGCGTCGCGGCTCGCGGTGTCGATCGCCGGGCCGATGCGCACCGTCACCGTGCCCGGGCGCTTGAGGAAGGCGTTGCGCGGCCAGTAGAGGCCGGCGTTGTGCGCGACCGGCACCACCGGAGCCGCCGCCGCGGCGGCGAGCCAGGCGCCGCCGAGCTGGTACTCGCGGCGCTCGCCCGGCGCGACGCGCGTGCCCTCGGGGAAGACGATCACCCAGAAGCCCTGCGACAGGCGCTCGCGGCCGCGCCGCGCGATGGCGCGCAGCGCCGCGATGCCGCGCGAGCGGTCGATGGCGATCGGGCTCATCAGCGCGAGCCCCCAGCCGAAAAACGGCAGCCACAGCAGCTCTCTCTTGAGCACGTGCACCTGCGGCGGAAAGATGAGCTGGAAGGCCATCGTCTCCCACGCCGACTGGTGCTTGGCGAGGATCACCGCCGGGCGGGCGGGGAGGTTCTCCCGGCCTTCCACCCGCCAGTCGATGCGGAGAATGGCTTTGGCGAGATGGACCATCAGGCGCGACCACCCCGAAATGATCCGATAGCGCGTCAGGCGCGGCAGCGGAAAGCTGGCGAGCGCGATCAGCGCGTAGACGGGCGTGATGAGGGCGAGCACCGCCGCGAAAAGCGCCGAGCGCACGAGCGTCATGGCGCCAGGTGCTCGGCGAAGGCGGCGAGATCGGCGAACACCGCGGTGCCGCGGGGCAGGCTCCCGGCCTCGCGCGTCTTGCGGCCCTTGCCGGTCAGGACGAGCACCGGCTTCGCGCCGGCGGCGGCCGCGGCCTCGAGGTCGCGGTGCGCATCGCCGACCACGTACGTCTCCTCGAGCGGCACGTTGAAGCGGCGCGCCACCTCGAGCAGCATGCCCGGCTGCGGCTTGCGGCACTCGCACTTCGCCTCCGCGGCGTGCGGGCAGAAGAAGAAGGCGTCGATGCGGCCGCCGACCTGCCCCACCGAGCGCTGCAGGAGGTCGTGGATGGCGAAGAGCGCCTTCGTGTCGAAGAGCCCGCGCGCGATGCCGGACTGATTGGTCGCCACCGCCACGCGGTAGCCCGCCTGCGTGAGGCGGCCGATCGCCTCCAGGCTGCCCTTGATCGGCCGCCATTCCTCGGGCGACTTGATGTAGTCGTCGCTGTCGTGGTTGATGGTGCCGTCGCGATCGAGGATGACGAGCTTCATTTTGCGAGCTTGGACAGGTCGGCGACGCGGTTCATGGTGACGTGCAGCGTGCCGAGGAAGCCGATGCGGTTGGCGCGCACGCGCGGGTCCTTGTCCATCACCAGCACCTTGTCGAAGAACGCGTCGACCGGCGCCTTGAGCGAGGCGAGCGCCTTCAGCGCCCCGGTGTAGTCCAACGCGTTGAATGAACGATCGATGTCGCCTCGCAGCCGGCGAAATGCCGTTTCCAGAGACTTCTCTTCCGGCTGCGTCATCAGGGCAGGATCGAAGGTGGACGGCACGGCGTCGGCCTGCTTGAGGATGTTGCCGATGCGCTTGTTCGCCGCGGCGAGGCCCTCGGCCTCCGCGAGCGAGGAGAAGGCGCGCACCGCCTCGAGCTGCTTCGGCACCAGGTCGAGGCGCGAGGGCTTCTGGCAGAGCACCGACTCCACCTCGTTCGCCGAGTAGCCGTGCTCCTCGAAGTAGCCGCGCGCGCGCTCTAACACGAAGCTTTCCAAGGTCTGGTTTCCGGAAAGAAACTCTTTCAATTCCAGCGGCAGGCTGCGTCCCACGAGGATGCGCACGACGCCGAGCGCGGCGCGGCGCAGGCCGAAGGGATCGCGCTCGCCGGTCGGCGCCTGGCCGATGCCGAAGAGCCCGCCGAGCGCGTCGAGCTTGTCGGCGAGCGCCAGCGCGCAGGCGACCGCGCCCTCGGGGAGCGCATCGCCGGCGAAGCGCGGGCGGTAGTGCGCCTCGACGGCGTCGGCCACTTCGCGCGGCTCGCCGTCGTGCAGTGCGTAGTAGCGGCCCATCACGCCCTGCAGCTCGGGGAACTCGCCGACCATGCCGGTCAGCAGATCGGCCTTGGAGAGCCACGCCGCGCGCTCGGCGAGCGCCGCGTCGGCGCCGAGCGCGCGCGCGATCCGCCCGGCGAGGAGCTGCAGGCGCTGCACGCGCTCGAGCTGGCTGCCGAGCTTGCCGTGATAGACGACCCTCGCGAGCTGCGGCACGCGCTCCTCGAGGCGGGTCTTGCGGTCCTGCGCGTAGAAGAAACGCGCGTCCTCGAGGCGCGGCCGCACCACGCGCTCGTTGCCGGCGACGATGTGGCGCGGGTCGGCGACCTGCATGTTGGCGACGATGAGAAACGCGGGCAGGAGCTTCCCCGCCCGGTCGAAGAGCGGGAAGACCTTCTGGTTTTTCCGCAGGGTGAGGATCAGGCACTCGGGCGGCACGGCGAGGAAAGCCGGGTCGAAGCCGCCCGCGTACACCTGCGGGTACTCGACCAGCGCAGTCACCTCGTCGAGCAGGTCCCGGTAGTCGGCGAGCGCCGCCTGCCGCCGCTCGGCTTCGCTCTTGAGCTGCCGCTCGATCTCGGCGCGGCGCGCCGCGAAGTCGGCGATGACCATGCCCTCGTCGCGCAGCGTCTTCTCGTAGGCGCCGGCGTTGGCGAAGGCGAGCTCGCGCTTGCCCATGAAGCGGTGCCCGCGCGTGCGGTTGGACGCCTGCAGGCCGAGCACCGTGCCCGGCACGACCTGCTTCCCGTGCAGCATCACCAGGCCGTGCACCGGCCGCACGAATTGCGCCTCGCCGGCGCCCCAGCGCATCACCTTGGGAATCGGCAGGGCCTTGAGAGCGTCCTCGACAAGATGCGCCAGGACGTCTTCGAGACGCGCCCCCTTTGTCTTGACGCGCGCAACGAACACTTCGCCTTTCGCCCCGGCGCGGCGCTCCAGCTCGGCGGGGCCGAGGCCATGTTTCTTCGCGAAGCCCGCGACCGCCTGTGCCGGCGCCGAGGTCGCGGGACCCGTCGCCTCGGACTCGCGGTCCCGGGCAGCGGCCGCGACGCCGGGAATTGCCGCGGCGATGCGCCGCGGCGTGGCGAAGACCCGCACCTCGGCGGCCGATGCCAGCTGCGCCTTGGCGAGCGCGGCGGCGAGCGCCGCGCCGAACGATTCCGAAAGCGCGCGCAGCGCCTTGGGCGGCAGCTCCTCGGTAAGAAGCTCGACGAGCAGGGTCTCAGCCATTGGCCATCGGGAAGCCGAGGCGCTGGCGGGACTCGTAGTACGCCTGCGCCACGGCCTTCGCCAGCGCGCGCACCCGCCCGATGTAGGCCTGCCGCTCGGTGACGGAGATGGCGCCGCGGGCGTCGAGCAGGTTGAACGCGTGCGAGCACTTCAGCACCATCTCGTAGGCCGGCAGCACGCATTCCGACTGGATCAGCCGCTTCGCCTCAGATTCGAACTCCCCGAAATGGCGGAACAGCATTTCCGCGTTCGATAGCTCGAAGTTGTACCTCGACTGCTCGACTTCGTTCTGGTGATACACATCCCCGTACTTCACGCCGTCCACCCAGATGAGGTCGTAGACGCTCGCCTTGTCCTGCAGGTACATCGCCAGCCGCTCGAGGCCGTAGGTGATCTCGCCGAGCACCGGCTTGCAGGGCAGGCTGCCGACCTCCTGGAAGTAGGTGAACTGCGTCACCTCCATGCCGTCCAGCCACACTTCCCAGCCCAGGCCCCAGGCGCCGAGCGTGGGGGATTCCCAGTCGTCCTCGACGAAGCGGATGTCGTGCTGCGCCGGGTCGATCCCCAGGGTTGTTATCGATTCCAAAAACACTTCTTGTATGTCTGGAGGCGAAGGCTTGAGCGCCACCTGGTACTGGTAGTAGTGCTGCAGGCGGTTCGGGTTGTCGCCGTAGCGGCCGTCCTTCGGCCGGCGCGAGGGCTGCACGTACGCCGCGTTCCAGGGCTCCGGCCCGATGGCGCGCAGGAAGGTCGCGGTGTGGAAGGTGCCCGCGCCGACTTCCATGTCGTAGGGCTGGAGCAGGACGCACCCCCGGCGATCCCAGAAGGCGTTCAGCTTCAGGATCAGCTGCTGGAAACTGAGCATCGCGAAAATTCTACCGTCTCAATGTCTTCCTGAAGGTCGGAACCGGGCCGTAAAGACTGCGATGGTCAGGATCAACAGGCACATGATCACGACCGGCCAGTCGCGCCATTCGGCGTACGGCGTGCGCCCGGTGTAGCCGCGCGCCGCGCCGTCGAGGCGGCCCTCGACGAACTGCGGCAGGCGATCGACGACCCGCCCGTGGCGGACGATCACCGCGGTGATTCCGCGGTTCGCCGCGGTCCTGTGCTTGCGCCCGGTCTCGATGGCGCGCAGGCGCGCGATCTGCAGGTGCTGCGCCGGCGCGAGCGAATCGCCGAACCAGGCGACGTTCGACACGTTCACCAGCAGCGTCGCCTCCGGCGCGCGGCGCGCGATCTCGTCGCCGAAGGCGTCCTCGTAGCAGACGTTGGCGGCGATGCGCTGCCCCGCCACCGCGAGCGGCGGCTGCGCGGCGGCGCCGCGCGAGAAGTCGGAAAGCGGGATGTCGATGAGCCGCAGCGTCCAGGCGAACCCCGGCGGCACGAACTCGCCGAAGGGCACGAGATGCACCTTGTGGTAGGCCTGCCGCGGCGAGGTGCCCAGCGTCACCACGCTGTTGTAGTAGCCGCTCCGGGAAGTCCGGTAGGGCACGCCGAGCAGCAGGTCGCCCTGGTTGCGGCGCGCCGCCGCCTCCAGCCTCGCCAGGTAGCCGGCCTCGACGCTGTCGTAGAAGCGCGGCAGCGCCGTCTCGGGCAGCACGATCAGCCGCGCGGAAGTCTCCTCGGCGAGCCGGGCATAAGTGTCGAGGATGCGCGCATAGCGCTCCGGATGGAACTTCATCTCCTGCTCGATGTTTCCCTGCAGGAGCGCGACGGTCACCGGCTCCCCGGCCGGCGCGGTCCACTCGACGCCGCGCATCGCCTGCCCGCCGGCGAGCAGCGCCACGGCGAGGAGCGTGAAGGCCGCCTTGCGCTCGAGCAGCGCGATGCGCCAGGCAAGCCCCGCCAGGGCGACGGTGAGGAAGGACAGGCCGAACACGCCGACGATCGGGGCGTAGCCCTGCGGCGGCCAGCCGACTGCGGCGTAGCCCGCGGCGAGCCAGGGGAACCCCGAGAGCACCCAGCCGCGCAGCCATTCCGCCAGCGTCCATGCCGCCGGGATGAGCAGCGTCGCGCGCATCGTGGGCCCGGCCGGGACGCGCGCCTGCAGCCAGCCCGCCGCTCCCGTGAAGAGCGCGAGCAGCGCGCAGAAGAGCACCGTGGCGAGCGCCGCGAGCGGCCCGGGCATGCCGCCGAACTGCGAGAGGCTGACGTAGACCCAGGAGACGCCGCCGCCGAAGAGGCCGATGCCGAACCAGAAGCCCGTCGCGAAGCAGCGCGCGGGCGGCGCCTGGAGCCAGAGGTGGATGAGGACGGCGAAGGTCGCGAGCGCCAGCGGGTACATGCCGACCGGCGCAAAGGCGAGCACCGTCGCCGCGCCGGACAAGAATGGGGCTACAAAAAAAAGGGGGTCAGACCGGTCAGACCCCTTTTTCCGCATTCTTTCTTACGCCTTCGCCTTGTCGACCAGCAGCGTGTAGACGCGGCGGCTGTCGGCGCGCAGCACCTGGAAGCGCAGCCCTTCGATGGTCACCGACTCGCCGCGCTTGGGCAGCCGGCCGAGGTGGGCGATGACCAGGCCGCCGACCGTGTCGGCCGCCTCGTCGGAAAAGCCGGTGCCGAAGGCGGCGTTGAAGTCGGCGACCTGCGTGAGCGCCTTGACGCGCCAGCGCCCGCCCGGCTCGGGCAGGATGTTGTCGGAGGCCTCGTCGAAGTCGTACTCGTCCTCGATGTCGCCGACGATCTGCTCGAGCACGTCCTCGATCGTCACCAGGCCGGCCACGCCGCCGTACTCGTCGACCACGATCGCCATGTGGTTGCGGCTGGCGCGGAACTCGCGCAGGAGCACGTTGAGCCGCTTCGCCTCCGGCACGAACACCGCCGGGCGCAGCATCTCGCGCACGTTGAACTCCTCGTGGCCGGCATAGTGGCGCAGCAGGTCCTTGGCGAGCAGGACGCCGATCACGTCGTCGCGGTTCTGGTCGATCACCGGGAAGCGCGAGTGCGCGGTGGCGATCACCTGCGGGATGAAGCTCTCGACCGGCTCGTTTATATCTATAAAGTCAACTTGGGCGCGCGGGACCATGATGTCGCGCACCTGCATCTCGGAGACGGTGAGCGCGCCCTCGATGATGGAGAGCGCGTCGGCGTCGAGCAGGTTGCGCGAGTACGCGGAGCGCAGCAGCGCGACGAGCTGCTCGCGGTCGCCCGGCTCGCGCATGAGCAGCGCGGACAGCCGTTCCCACAGGCGAGGTCGTGACGGGTCGTTCATCGGCGAGGCGGGGATTTTACCGCGTAGGGGTCGCCGAACCCGAGCCGCGCCAGGAGGCGCCGCTCCGCATTCTCCATGCGCGCCGCTTCTCTTTTCTTTTTATGGTCATAGCCGCGCAAGTGCAGGACGCCGTGCACCACCAGGTGCGCGTAGTGCGCCGCAATAGTCTTGCCCTGCGCGCGCGCTTCCCGCGCGATGACCGGATGGCACAGCACGATGTCGCCGGTGGCGAAGGTAAGCACATTCGCAGCGCAATCGACATTTCTGAACTTTTTGTTGATGCTTTTTCCTTCGCGTGCTCCGACGATGCGCAGCGTCACGCCGGGATGCCCGAGCGTCCAGCGGCGCAGGCGCGCGGCGCTCGGGATGCCGCGCCGCGCGACGGCGAACTGCACCGCGGCGCTAGTCCTCCTGCGCGCGCTCGTCGTAGGCATCGATGATGCGCGCGACCAGCGGGTGGCGCACCACGTCCTGGGCGCCGAACTGCGTGAAGGCGATGCCGCGCACGCCGTCGAGGATGCGCCGCGCCTCGATGAGGCCGCTCTTCTGGCCGCGCGCCAGGTCGATCTGCGTCACGTCGCCGTTGACCACCGCCTTGGCGCCGAAGCCGATGCGGGTGAGGAACATCTTCATCTGCTCGGGCGTGGTGTTCTGCGCTTCGTCGAGGATGATGAAGGAGTGGTTGAGGGTGCGCCCCCGCATGTAGGCGAGCGGCGCCAGCTCGATGGTGCCGCGCTCGAGCAGCTTGCCGGTCTTCTCGAAGCCCATCAGGTCGTAGAGCGCGTCGTAGAGGGGGCGCAGGTACGGGTCGACCTTCTGCGCCAGGTCGCCCGGCAGGAAGCCCAGGCGCTCGCCCGCCTCGACGGCCGGGCGCACCAGCACGATGCGCTTCACCTTGTCGCGCTCGAGCGCGTCGACCGCGCAGGCGACCGCGAGGTAGGTCTTGCCGGTGCCCGCGGGCCCGATGCCTAAGGTGAGGTCGTGCGCGAGGATGTTCTCGATGTACTCGACCTGGTGCGGCGTGCGCCCGTGCAGGTCCTGGCGGCGCGTCTGGAGCTGCGGCCCCTCATCTTTCAAGGAAACATTTTTTGAAAGTTCTGTAAGACCAAGCTGCACGTCCTCGACGGTCAGGTCGCCCGAGGCGCGGTCGTAGAAATGCTCGAGCGCCTGCGCGGCGCGGCCGGCCTGCTCGCCGCGCACGGTGAAGCACGCGCCGCGCCGGGCGATGGTGACGTCGAGCGCCGACTCGATCTGGCGCAGGTTCTCGTC
>JBQTJF010000133.1:0-14157 GCA_052387375.1 Betaproteobacteria bacterium | reverse complement strand
GCGGTATCGACGAAGCCTGACACCGCCACCTGCGAGACGCGGTAGCGGCGCGCGATGTACTCGGTGACCCGGCGCTGCTCGTCGTCGAAGGCCGGCGCCGGGCTCGGCGCGATCGGGCCGGCGGCGACCGTGGTGGCGGCCTGCACGGCGGGCGCTTCGCCCAGCCAGGAGAGGACCGCCTCGCGCGCGGCGGCGGGCCGGTAGAGCAGCCCGAGCGCGGCGAGGCCGATCAGGGCCAGCGCGCTTTTCACGGCGTTGTAGGCGCTGTGCATTTTCATCCACCTCCGGGGCTTGGGCCGCGGCGCCGGCGCAAACGACCTTGCCAGCAGCTCGACCACGGGACCTAGGTGATTCACGGCTTGTTGCGGTGCAGCAGGCGGCATCGTAGGAGACTTTCTCCTGAGCTGTCAATCACTTCCGCAGGGGCGTGAAATCGATCGGGGACACGGCGGGGGGCGCGTAAAATGAAGGCTTCTTTGGGGGAAGCCTCGCGGACCGGCCTAGGTCTCCGTTCTTGGGCCGAATTGACCAAGCCGGTCCGCTGAGCTTCGAAGGCCCGGCGGGAGACTCGCATCTCCCGCCTGTCTCTCCGGGTTCCGGTTACGGCCGGGATCCGGTGGGAAACGGCCACGCGGCCGCTGGATTCAGCGCGGGTCTCGCGCCGGGTGTCGCAGCGGTGGATGGCGCTGTTGCCGGAGTGCTCGCCATCGGTTCCGCGGGGCCGGCCTGGGGGCTGGCAGCGCTTCTTGCCTTTTTCTTCTTTCCCGCTTTTTTCTTCTTCTTAGCGGGTTTCTTTTTGCCTGCCGCCTTCTTGCCAGCTTTCTGCTTCAATGACTTCTTCTTCTTTCGTGATGCTTTCTTCTTCTTCTTTTTCTTTCCGCCTTTTTTCGCTTTTTTCTTCGCCATGCTCATCTCCTTCAAGGTTGTTGAACAAAAAGCCCGGGCGTTTCCGTCCGGTCTATCCAACCGCCGGCGTCGACTGCCTGCCGGCATGCTGAATTGGGTCGAGCCTTGAAGCAACGTCATGCTAGAGGATATCCGGGTCGAGGCGAATACCACCCTCCCAGGTCACCGTCGCCGTTTCCGGATCGACGCTGACTTTCTCGAACTCGCGCACGTCCCGCCACAGCTGGAAGGCGCCGATCTCGAGCAGGTTGCCGAGGAACACGCGTCCCTCCAGGCCGTCGTCGAAGCGCAGCCACAGCTTGTAGTCCTCTTCCGCCCTGCACTCGGTGATTCTATGCATTTCGCCCCACTCCTCTTGCATGTTGCCCCCTCGCACCTTATTCCCAGTTCAGAGCACCGCCGGTCTGGTATTCGATGACCCGCGTCTCGAAGAAATTGCGCTCCTTCTTCAGGTCGATCATCTCGCTCATCCACGGGAAGGGATTCGCTGCCCCCGGGTAGAGCGCGTCGAGGCCGATCTGCTGGCAGCGGCGGTTGGCGATGAAGCGCAGGTATTCCTTGAACATCGGCGCGTTCAGCCCCAGCACCCCGCGCGGCATGGTGTCCTCGGCGTAGCGGTACTCGAGCTCGACGGCGCGGCGGAACAGGCCCTGCAGCTCGTCGCGGAAGGCGGGGGTCCAGAGCTGCGGGTTCTCCAGCTTGATCTGGTTGACGAGGTCGATGCCGAAGTTGCAGTGCATCGACTCGTCGCGCAGGATGTACATGTACTGCTCGGCGGCGCCGGTCATCTTGTTCTGCCGGCCGAGCGCCAGGATCTGCGCGAAGCCGACGTAGAAGAACAGCCCCTCCATCAGGCAGGAGAAGACGATCAGGCCCTTCAGCAGCTGCTGGTCGGCCTCCGGCGTGCCGGTCTTGAAGTGGGGGTCGGTCAGGGTGTCGATGAACGGCACCAGGAACTCGTCCTTGTCGCGGATCGACTGCACCTCGTGGTAGGCGTTGAAGATCTCCGCCTCGTCGAGGTCGAGGCTCTCGACGATGTACTGGTAGGCGTGGGTGTGGATCGCCTCCTCGAAGGCCTGGCGCAGCAGGTACTGCCGGCACTCCGGAGCGGTGATGTGCCGGTAGGTGCCGAGCACGATGTTGTTCGCCGCCAGCGAGTCGGCGGTGACGAAGAAGCCGAGGTTGCGCTTGACGATGCGCCGCTCGTCCTCGGTCAGGCCGTGCGGGTCCTTCCACAGCCCGATGTCGCGGCTCATGTTGATCTCCTGCGGCATCCAGTGGTTGGCGCAGGCGGCGAGGTACTTCTCCCAGGCCCACTTGTACTTGAAGGGCACGAGCTGGTTGACGTCGGCCTTGGAGTTGATGACCTGCTTGTCCTCGACGGTGACGCGGCGGAAGGGCTCGGCGGCGGCGGGCGCGTCCGGGCGGCCCCGCACGGCGCTCTCGAGGTTGAGCATCGGGTTCATTCCGGCTTGTTCATGCGCATGGCCTGCGCGAGCAGCATCGCCTTCAGGCTCGGGCCCTCGGCCGCGGCCGCCGGCGCGTGGAACTCCGGCCGGTAGTCGCGCTCGAGCTCGCGCTCGGCGGCCTCGCGCTGCGCGCGCGTCGAGAACGACATCTCGTGGGTGGCGACGTAGAGGTTCCAGTCGGTGCCGGCGATGCGCAGCCACTCGGCGTAGCGCGGGTGGCCCTTCAGGAGGCCCGGGTCGGCGAAGTCCTCCGCCCCGCCGAAATGCAGCGCCCGGAAGGTGAGCAGCCGCCAGCCCGGCACCATCACCGCGAAGATGCCGGCGCCCTTGGCCGGCAGCCAGAGCGGAGATAGAAATGGCCCGGAGAAGCTGCGGCGTCCGAGCGTAATCACTGGCAGGACTCGCACTCCGGGTCGTCGATCGAGCAAGCCTTGGGCGCCTCTTCCTCGCCCGCGGCCGGCACGGCGTTCAGCGCGCCGGCCTTGGAGGTCGACTTCTCGGCGTGCGTGGCGCCGAGCGCGCGCAGGTAGTAGGTGGTCTTCAGCCCGCGGATCCAGGCGAGCTTGTAGGTCTCGTCGAGGCGCTTGCCCGAGGCGCCGGCCATGTAGATGTTGAGCGACTGCGACTGGTCGATCCACTTCTGCCGCCGCGCCGCTGCCTCGACCAGCCAGCGCGGCTCGATCTCGAAGGCGGTGGCGTAGAGCCGGCGCAGCGGCGCCGGCACGCGGTCGATGCGCGCCAGGTTGCCGTCGAAGTACTTGAGGTCGGCGATCATCACCTCGTCCCACAGCCCGGCGCGCTTCAGGTCCGCCACCAGGGTCTCGTTCACCACCGTGAACTCGCCCGACAGGTTCGACTTCACGAACAGGTTCTGGTAGGTCGGCTCGATCGAGGCCGAGACGCCGATGATGTTGGCGATGGTGGCGGTCGGGGCGATGGCGAGGCAGTTGGAGTTGCGCATGCCGTGCTCGCGGATGCGCGCGCGCAGCGCCTCCCAGTCGAGGCTCGCCGAGCGGTCGAGCTCGACGTAGCCGCCGCGCTCGGCGGCGAGCAGGTCGAGGGTGTCCTGGGGCAGCACGCCGCGGTCCCACAGCGAGCCGCGGAACGACTCGTAGCTGCCGCGCTCCTCGGCGAGCTCGGTCGAGGCCCAGTAGGCGGCGTAGGCCACCATCTCCATCGAGCGGTCGGCGAACTCGACCGCCTCGGCGGAGGCGTACGGGATGCGCAGGCGGTGCAGGCAGTCCTGGAAGCCCATGATGCCCAGCCCCACCGGGCGGTGGCGCAGGTTGGAGTTCCTCGCCTTGCCGACCGCGTAGTAGTTGATGTCGATGACGTTGTCGAGCATCCGCATCGCCGTGGAAATTGTTTTTCTTGTTCTTGGGAAATCCAGCCCCCGCTCGGTCATGTGCGCGACCAGGCTGACCGAGCCGAGGTTGCACACCGCGATCTCCTGCTCCGAGGTGTTGAGCGTGATCTCGGTGCAGAGGTTGGAGCTGTGCACCACCCCGGCGTGCTGCTGCGGGCTCCTCAGGTTGCAGGGGTCCTTGAAGGTGATCCAGGGATGCCCGGTCTCGAAGAGCATCGACAGGACCTTGCGCCACAGCTGCACCGCGGGGATCTTCTTGTAGAGCCTCAGCTCGCCGCGCGCCGCCTTGTCCTCGTAGCGCAGGTAAGCCTCCTCGAAGGCCTTGCCGAACTTCTCGTGCAGGTCGCGGCAGTCCGACGGGCTGAACAGCGTCCACTCGGCGTTCTCCATCACCCGCTTCATGAACAGATCGGGGATCCAATTCGCCGTGTTCATGTCGTGGGTGCGGCGCCGGTCGTCGCCGGTGTTCTTGCGCAGCTCGAGGAACTCCTCGATGTCGAGGTGCCAGGTCTCCAGGTACGAGCACACCGCGCCCTTCCTCTTGCCGCCCTGGTTCACCGCCACCGCGGTGTCGTTCACCACCTTGAGGAACGGCACCACGCCCTGGCTCTTGCCGTTGGTGCCCTTGATGTGCGAGCCGAGCGCGCGCACCGGCGTCCAGTCGTTGCCCAGGCCGCCCGCGTACTTGGCGAGCAGCGCGTTCTCCTTGATCGCCTCGTAGATGCCGTCCAGGTCGTCGGCGACCGTGGTCAGGTAGCAGCTCGAGAGCTGCGAGCGCTGCGTGCCGGCGTTGAACAGCGTCGGCGTCGAGCTCATGAACTCGAACCGCGACAGCACGTCGTAGAACTCGATGGCGCGCGCTTCCCGGTTTTTTTCCTTCAAGGCCAGGCCCATGGCGACGCGCATGAAGAAGGCCTGCGGCAGCTCGATGCGCCGGCCGTGCACGTGCAGGAAGTAGCGGTCGTAGAGCGTCTGCAGCCCGAGGTAGCCGAACTGCAGATCTCGATCTGCTTTTAAAGAACGACCCAGTTTATCGAGGTCAAAGCGCGCCAGCTCGGGATCGAGCAGCTCGGCCTCGATGCCGCGCGCGATGAACTGCGGGAAGTAGGCGGCGTAGCGCGGGGGCATCTCCGCCTGGCCCGCCTCCTCGCCCAGCACTTCCAGGCGGATGATGTCGAGCAGCAGCCGCGCGGTGACGTAGCTGTAGCAGGGGTCCTTCTCGATGAGCGCGCGCGCGGCGAGCACCGCGGACTTGCGCACCTCCTCGATCGGCACGCCGTCGTAGAGGTCGCGCAGCGTCGTCTCGAGGATGGCGTCGGGCGAGGCCTCGGCGAGCCCCTCGCAGGCGGCGGCGACGCGCCGGCGCAGCCGCTCGCGGTCCAGGGGCCGGCGCTGCCCGCCTTCGACGATGTGAATTTCATCTTTCCTGGAGACCTTCTCCTGGGCCCGCGCCTTGGCGCGCTCCTCGCGGTAGAGCACGTAGGCGCGCGCCACGTCGTGCTCGCCCGAGCGCATCAGCGCCAGCTCGACCTGGTCCTGGATGTCCTCGATGTGCACCGTGCCGCCCTGCGGCTGGCGGCGCATCAGCGCCGCCACCACGGCGTCGGTGAGCCCGGCGACCAGGTCGCGGATGCGCGCCGAGGCGGCGCCCTGGCTGCCGTTGACGGCGAGGAACGCCTTGGTCATCGCCACCGAGATCTTGCCCGGCTCGAAGCCGACCACGGCGCCGTTGCGGCGGATCACCTTGTACTCGGCATACGCCGCGCGCGGCTGGCCGCCCGCCTCGGCGATGCCGACACTCAGAGACGAGGCTGCCGCGGCGCTGTCCTGAGCGATCTGCATGCTACCTCCCCACCCGTCTTTTCTCTTTGCAACCGGGCCGTCAACCCTGACGTCCCACCCGAAATGCCCACTACTACTTTTAGTGTCCGACGGCCCTACGTGGCCTATATCTAGTAGACGGATAGCAGACTACCGAGGCTTTTTTCCTTTTGCAAGCGCGGCTTGTCGATGCTGCAGCGCAACCAGGCGCCAGATGTAGCGTTTTTCACGACGCTGCCGCACTAGATGTAGTGCGTGCGACTTTGCCCCGGCCGAGGCGGCACTACATATGGAGATGACGCCCTTGCGAAGCGCGCTATCTAGTAGGCCGACGCCAGCGCGCCAAACACCGCAGCAGGCGCGGCCAGTCGAAGCCGGCGCCCGGATCGCTCTTGCGCCCGGGCGCGACGTCGCTGTGCGCCGCGGCTTCTTTCAAAGGGAGCGAGGTGCGCAGGTCGCGGACCAGCGTCGCCAGCGCTTCATACTGAGCGGGCGTGAAGGCGTCGCCTTCGCCGCCCTCCAGCTCGACGCCGACCGAGAAGTCGTTGCAGCGCTCGCGCCCGCGCCAGCGCGAGGCGCCGGCGTGCCAGGCGCGCAGCTCTAGCGGCACGAACTGCACCAGCTCGCCGTCCCTGCGGATGAGGAAGTGCGAGGAGACTCTCAAGGAGACGATGCTTTTGAAGTAGGCATGCGCTTCGGGGTCGAGGCGGTTGGTGAAGAAGCGCTCGATGGCGTCGCCGCCGTACTCGCCCGGCGGCAGGCTGATGGCGTGCACGACGAGCAGGGTCACGGCGGCGCCGGCGGGCCGCGCGTCGCAGTTGGGCGAGGCGACGCGGCGCGCCCGCGCCAGCCAGCCCTCAGGGCTTGTGTTCCTCACGGATGCCGAGGCGCTGCATGCGGTAGCGCAGCTGCCGGAAGGTGATGCCGAGGAGCTTCGCCGCGGCGGTGCGGTTGAAGCCGGTCTTGCCCAGCGCCTCGAGGATGGCCTTGCGCTCCAGGCCGTCGAGGTAGTCGGGCAGCGGCTCGCCGGCGCCCTCCGGCGGCGCGCCGGCCGGCCGCTCCGGGGCGAGGCGCAGGTCCTCGACGCCGATCTCGGCGCTCGCCGACAGCGCCACGGCGCGCTCGAGGATGTTCTCCAGCTCGCGGATGTTGCCCGGGAAATCGTAGCGCGAGAGCGCCTCGAGCGCCGCGGCCGACAGGCGCGCCGGCGCGGCTCCCGTCTGCGCGGCGAAGCGCTCAAGGATGGCCGCGGCGATGCGCGGCACGTCCTCGCGGCACTCGCGCAGCGGCGGCATCGGCAGCTCGATGACGTTGATGCGGTAGAAGAGGTCCTGGCGGAACCTGCCGGCGGCCACCAGCGCGCCGAGCTTCTGGTGCGTGGCGCAGATGATGCGCACGTCGACCGGGTCCTCCTGGGTGGCGCCGACCTTGCGCACGCGCTTCTCCTGGATGACACGCAGCAGCTTCACCTGCATCGGCAGCGGCAGCTCCGCCACCTCGTCGAGGAACAGCGTGCCGCCGTTGGCCGCCTGGAAGAAGCCTTCGCGGTCCTCGCCGGCGCCGGTAAAGGCGCCCTTCTTGTAGCCGAAGAACTCGCTTTCCATCAGCGCCTCCGGGATGGCGCCGCAGTTGACCGGCATGAAGGGCTTGTCGCGGCGCGCGCCGTTCTCGTGGATGAGGCGAGCGGCGAGCTCCTTGCCGCTGCCCGACTCGCCGGAGATGTACACCGGCGCCTGCGTGCGCGCCAGCTTGGCGATGAGCGCGCGCACGTGCGCGAGCGGCGCGCTCTCGCCGAGCAGGCGCTGGCCGCGCGGCGGCGACTCGCCGCTCTCGGGCAGCGACAGCGCGGCGCGGATCAGCGCGCGCAGCTGCTCCAGCCCGACCGGCTTGGAGACGTAGTCGAAGGCGCCGGCCTTGAGCGCGGCGACCGCGGTCTCGGCGCGGCCGTAGGCGGTGATCACCGCCACCGGCAGGTCGGCGGCGAGCCCGGCGATGTGGCGCACCAGGTCCAGGCCCTCGCCGTCGGCGAGCCGCATGTCGGTGAGGCACAGGTCGTAGCGCTCGCTCTTCAGCCGCTCCTTCGCCTCGGCGATCGAGCCGACGCTCGCCACGCCCAGGCCCATCCGCACCAGCGTCAGCTCGAGCAGCTCGCGGATGTCGGGCTCGTCGTCGACGACCAGCACCTGCGCGGCGCGCGCGCCGGCGCGGTCGGCGGCCCGGTCGGCGCGCCTCATGCCGGGCGCGCCTCGCGGCAGAGGACGCGGAAATGCGCGCCGGCGGCCTCCGCCACGTATTCGAGCGTGGCGCGATTGGCGGCGCACAGTTCGCGCGCCAGGTACAGGCCGAGGCCCGTGCCCTTCGCCTCGGTGGTGAAGAACGGCTCGAAGAGCTGCGCCTGGCCCGCCGCCGGCACGCCGGGGCCGTCGTCGAGGACGCCGAGCTCGACGCCGTCGGCGTCGCCGCGCGCGACGATGCGCACGCTGCCGGGCGCGCCGCTCGCGTAGCGCACCGCGTTGCGCAGCAGGTTCCACAGCACCTGGCGCAGGTGCTCGCGGTCGAAGTGCACCCACAGCCCCGGCGGCGCCTCGACGGCGAAGCGGCTGCGCGGCACCGCCTCGTTGGCGACGAACTCGCCGAGGAACTCCTCCAGCCACGGCGCGGCGCGGATCGGCTCGGCCGACATGCGGTCGCGGCGCGAGAGCTGCAGCACGTCGGCGACCAGGCGCTCCAGGCGCAGCGTGTTGTCGCGGATGATCTCGGCCAGCCGCTCGCGGTCCTCGCCGCGCTTTTCCTCGAGCAGCAGCTCCGCGGCGTGGCTGATGGCGGCGAGCGGGTTGCGGATCTCGTGCGCGACGCCGGCGGTGAGGCGGCCGAGGGCGGCCAGCTTGAGCTGCTGCGCCTGCTCGCGCGCGCGCGTCGTGTCCTCGATGAACAGCACGCGGTAGCCCTCGTCGCGCCCGGTCTCGAGCAGGCGCAGGCCGATGTCGCGGCCGCGCACGCTGATGGTGGCGGGGGTGCCGGCGAAGCGCGGCACCAGCGTGCCGATGTCGGCGCCGAGCAGCCGCTCGGCGCGCAGCAGGCGCTGCGCCCGCGGGTTGTGCTGCACCACGCGCCCGTCGCGGTCGAGCACCACCACGCCGTCGTGCATGTCCTGGATCACCAGCTGGTTGACGCGCGTCTGGATTTCCAGCTCGCGGCCGCGCTCGCGCGCCAGGCGCTCGTTGGCGGCGACGCGCTGCGCCAGCCAGCTGGTGATGCCGGCGCCGGCGAAGCAGCTCGCGGCGAGCAGGCTGGGCGGCAGGAAGTCGGTGGTCGGCGCGTCGTGCGCCAGCACCCAGTAGCCCTGCTCGAGCAGCAGCGCGATCGAGGCGAGCGCCGCGTAAAGGTAGGCGAGCCGCAGCGGCGCCACCAGCGCCGCGCCGATGAGCGAGATGAGCAGCATCACGCCCAGGCCGCTGCGCACCCCGCCGCTCGCGTACATGAGCAGCGTGATGGCGACGATGTCCAGGCAGGCGTGCAGCGACAGCTGCAGGTTGAAGTTGCGGCGGCTGCGCAGCACGCCGTGCAGGACCACGGCGAGGAAGAGGTAGCCGCCGGCGACGTAGCGGAAGAGGTCCAGCCAGTGCGCGCCGAACTTCAGCTCGTCGTCGTACACCACCGTGAGGGCGAGGAACAGCGTCGCCACGGCGATGCGGTAGAGGCTGAAATAGCCGAGCGAGATCCAGAACGACTCCTCGGCGCGCTCGCGCGGCGCGAGGAACAGCTCCGGGTAGCGCAGCCGCGGCTCCATCAGCGGCCGCCCGGGCCGAGGCGCGCGTGCTCCTCGGAGCAGTACAGGCCGCCCGCGGCGGCGCGCGCCTCCGCGCGCGGCAGGAGCAGCGCGCAGTGAGCGCAGCGCACGAGCTCGCCCGTGTCCTTTATGTCCCTAGATTCCTCAATACCTTTTCCCGAGGCGCGCGAGGCCCGGCGGATCAGCCACACCGCCAGGACGACGAGCAGCACCAGCACGAGGAGCCGGCCCATCGCGCGATTATCCAACGGAAGCGGGGAATGGTCGGGGCGACTGGATTTGAACCAGCGACACCTGCGTCCCGAACGCAGTACTCTACCAGGCTGAGCTACGCCCCGACCGAAGGCAAATCAGCTTGTCCGGGTCACCGAGAAGGACGCCAATTCTAGCAAAGATTGCTTGAATTCCGACCCGGGCAGCGCATCGATCGCGCGCACGGCGGCGTCGGCTTCCCCCTGCGCTGCGGCGCGCGCGTAGTCGAGAGAGCCGCAGGCGCGGATCGCCGCCAGCACGCCGGCGAAGTCCTCGCGCCCGCCGTCGCTGATCGCCCGGCGCACCAGCGCCGCCTGCGGCGGCGCGCCGGCGCGCATGGCGTGGATGAGCGGCAGGGTCGGCTTGCCCTCGGCGAGGTCGTCGCCGAGGCTCTTGCCGATCGTCGCGGCGTCGCCCGAGTAGTCGAGCACGTCGTCGATCAGCTGGAAAGCGGTGCCCAGATGCATGCCGTAGGCGGCAAGCCCCGCCTCGGCGCCGGCGGCGCCCCCGGCGAGGATGGCGCCGAGCTGCGCCGCCGCCTCGAAGAGCTTCGCCGTCTTGCGCCGGATCACCTCGAGGTAGCGCGCCTCGTCGACCTCGGGGTCGCGGCTCGCCATGAGCTGCATCACCTCGCCGGCGGCAATGGCGTTGGTGGCGTCGGCGAGGACATGCATGACGCGCATGTTCTCGAGCTCGACCATCATCTGGAAAGCACGCGAGTACAGGAAGTCGCCGACCAGCACCGCCGCGGCGTGGCCGAACGCCGCGTTGGCGGTGCGCCGGCCGCGGCGCAGGTGAGACTCGTCGACCACGTCGTCGTGCAGCAGCGTGGCGGTGTGGATGAACTCGATCACCGCCGCGAGCGGCAGGCGCGCCTCGCCGCGGTAGCCGCAGGCGCCCGCGGCGAGCAGCAGCAGCCCCGGGCGCAGCCGCTTGCCGCCGGCAACGACGATGTACTCGGCGACCTGGCGCACCAGCGCCACGTCGGAGTCCAGCCGCTGGCGGATCAGGGCGTCGACCCGGCGCATGTCGTCAGCCACCGGGGCGAGCATGGACACAAAACTCACGAACCGCTTATAATTCCAAGTCTTTTCATAAGCAACAACCTCATGTACGCGGTCATCAAGGCAGGCGGTAAGCAATACCGGGTCGAGCCCGGCAAGCAGCTTCGCGTGGAGGCCATCGCCGCCGAGGTCGGCGCGCCGGTCTCCTTCGACGAAGTGCTGCTGGTCGGCGCCGGCGACGCGGTCAAGGTCGGCGCGCCGCTCGTCGCGGGCGCCAAGGTCAAGGCGACGGTGCTCTCGCACGGCCGCGCCGACAAGGTGCGCATCTTCAAGCTGCGCCGGCGCAAGCACTACCAGAAATCGCAGGGCCACCGCCAGTCGTACACCGAGGTCCGCATCGACGACATTCAAGGCTAAGCGATGGCACACAAGAAAGCAGGCGGCAGCTCGCGCAACGGCCGCGACTCGCAGGCCAAGCGCCTGGGCGTGAAGGTGTTCGGCGGCGAGCAGGTGAACGCCGGGCAGATCCTGGTGCGCCAGCGCGGCACGCGCGTGCACCCGGGCGCCAACGTCGGCATGGGGCGCGACCACACCCTCTACGCCCGCGTGGGTGGCAAAGTCAGCTATGCCGTCAAAGGCGAGGACAGCAAGAACACTGTCAGCGTGACGCCGGCGTAAGCCGGCCCAGACATCATGAAAGCCCTATCGCAGCCGGTAGGGCTTTTTTTTTTCTCCATCCATGAAGTTCATCGACGAGGCGAGGATCGAGGTGCATGCCGGCAAGGGCGGCGACGGCGCGGCGACCTTCCGCCGCGAGAAGTACATCCGCTACGGCGGCCCGAACGGCGGCGACGGCGGCCGCGGCGGCAGCGTCTGGGCGCGCGCCGACCGCAACGTCAACACCCTCATCGACTACCGCTACGCGCGCATCCACCGCGCCGAGGACGGCGTGCGCGGCGGCAGCGCCGACTGCAACGGCCGCGCCGGGCGAGACGTCGAGCTGCGCGTGCCGGCGGGCACCGTGGTGCGCGACGAGGCGACCGGCGAGGTGATCGCCGACCTGGCGAAGGACGGCAGCCGCGCGCTGCTCGCGCGCGGCGGCCAGGGCGGGCTGGGCAACACCCACTTCAAGTCGAGCACCAACCGCGCGCCGCGCCAGTTCACGCGCGGCGGGCCGGGCGAGAGCCGGCGCCTGGAGCTCGAGCTGCGCGTGCTCGCCGACGCCGGCCTGCTCGGCCTGCCCAACGCCGGCAAGTCGAGCTTCATCCGCGCCGTCTCGAGCGCGCGGCCGAAGGTCGCCGACTACCCGTTCACCACGCTCAATCCCTCGCTCGGCATGGTGCGCGTGGGCGAGGCGAGCTTCGTCGTCGCGGACATTCCGGGGCTGATCGGGGGCGCCGCCGAGGGCGCGGGCCTGGGCCACCAGTTCCTGCGCCACCTGTCGCGCACGCGGCTGCTCCTGCACGTCGTCGACATCACCGAAGCCGACCCGGCGCGCGGCGCGCGCGCCATCGCCGCGGAGCTGAAGAAGTATTCGGCGGCACTCTATCGCAAGCCGCGCTGGCTGCTCTTCAACAAGATCGACGCCGTCGACGACGCCCCGGCGCGCATCCGCAAGATCGTCGGCCGGCTGCGCTGGCAGCGGCCGTGGTTCAGGATCTCGGCGCTCACCGGCGAGGGTTGCGCCGAGGTGTGCAAGGCGGCGGCGCGGGAGCTCTCGCGCGCATGATCGCCTCGGCCAAGACGCTGGTGGTGAAGGTCGGCTCCTCGCTCGTCACCGACCAGGGGCGCGGCCTCGACGCCGCCGCCATCGCGCGCTGGGCGGCGCAGGTGGCGCGGCTGCGCGCGACGGGCCGGCGCATCATCCTCGTTTCGAGCGGCGCCATCGCCGAGGGCATGCAGCGGCTGCGCTGGACGAAGCGGCCGCACGCCATGCACGAGCTGCAGGCCGCCGCCGCGGTCGGCCAGATGGGCCTGGTGCAGTGCTACGAGAGCTGCTTCCGCGAGCACGGCCTGCACACCGCGCAGGTGCTGCTCACCCACGCCGACATGGCCGACCGGCAGCGCTACCTGAACGCCCGCTCGACGCTGCGCACGCTGCTCGCGCTCGGCGTCATCCCGGTGATCAACGAGAACGACACCGTGGTCACCGACGAGATCAAGTTCGGCGACAACGACACGCTGGCGGCGCTGGTGACCAACCTGGTCGAGGCCGACGCGCTGGTCATCCTCACCGACCAGGCCGGCCTCTACGAGCTCGACCCGCGCCGGCACGCCGGCGCGAAGCTCGTCGAGCAGGCCGAGGCCGCCGACGCGAAGCTCGAGGCGATGGCCGGCGGCACCGGCACCGCCTTCGCGCGCGGCGGCATGCTGACCAAGGTGCTCGCCGCGCGGCGCGCCGCGCGCAGCGGCGCGCATACCGGGATCGCCTCGGGCCGCGAGCCCGAGGTGCTGGTGCGCCTCGCGCAGGGCGAGCGCATCGGCACGCTGCTCACCGCGCAGACGGTGCCGCTCGCGGCGCGCAAGCAGTGGCTCGCCGACCACCTGACGGTGAGCGGCCAGCTGCGCCTCGACGCCGGCGCGGTGAAGGCGCTGGTGCGCGACGGCAAGAGCCTGCTGCCGGTCGGCGTGACCGAGGCGGCGGGGGAGTTCCAGCGCGGCGAGGTGGTGGTCTGCGTCGACCCCGACGGCCGCGAGGTGGCGCGCGGGCTCGCCAACTATTCCGCGGAAGAGACGCGGCGCATCATGCGCCGGCCTTCGAGCGAGATCGAATCGATCCTCGGCTACGTGGACGAGCCGGAGCTCATCCACAGGGACAACTTAGTGCTTTTGTAGATCGGCCACCAGGGAGGCGCGGACCTCCTCCGGCACGTTCAGGCTGGCGCGGTACTGCGGGTGCTCGACGCCGATCGCGAGCGCGGCGCCGGCGCGCAGCTGCCCGCGCATCTTTTCGCCGAGCTCGAAGCGCAGGAAGTGCACCGAGGAGGTCTTCTCCTCGTTCTCGCGCTCCAGGTCCTCGTCGGCGACGGCGAGCACGCGCGCGCAGCCCGCCACCTGCACCCAGGTGCTGCGCTCGATGCCCTTGAGCTTCGCCAGCATGCGCCGGCGCTCGTCGGCATCGGGGTACTCGATGAGCATCGTCGCCTTCCAGTTGGCGCCGTCGGGCACCAGCGGGTTGTAGGCGTCGAGCTCGTGGCGGATGCCGTCCTCCTCGAAGATGCGCTCGATGCGCAGCATCTCCTGCACCTGGTAGCGGATGGTGAGCTCGTCCTCGAACTGCAGGGTGAGGTGCTCGCCCAGGCGCACGGTGCGCTTTTTCTTGTGCTCGATGACCCTCGCCCGGAAGGCGTTGCGCTCCCGGGCGTAGGCCTCGAGCGAGAGCAGGCTCTCGCGCTTAATCACTCAGCCCGTCCAGCGCCTTCTGGAAGCGGTTGGCGTGGCTGCGCTCGGCCTTGGCCAGGGTCTCGAACCAGTCGGCGATCTCGCCGAAGCCCTCGTCGCGCGCCTGCTTGGCCATGCCCGGGTACATGTCGGTGTACTCGTGCGTCT
>JBQTJF010000132.1:0-6117 GCA_052387375.1 Betaproteobacteria bacterium | reverse complement strand
GATAAATCCGGCTAACAGGGATTACAAGCGGAAAAGAGAGCGCAGGGAAATCAGGGGGTTGCTGCGCAAGTCATTGATCGGGCGGGGTGCTTACTAGATTTTGAAGTCCGTGCGCCCCACCGGGGTGCGAATCTCTTCCACTGAAGTCGGGGTCAGACCCAGGGTCAGACCCTGGGTCAGAGCCCGATTTCTTAAAGCTTGGCGTCGCCGGAGATCGGGGTCTGACCCCGATTTTGCAGGATGTGCGCATCGCCGGTGCGCCGGGTGAACTTTACGCGATCGAAGTACTCGAGCACCTCGATCGTCAGGTTGCGGCCGATGCGCGTGCGGTCGCGGAACGCCGCCGCGGTGATGGCGCCGCGCTCGGCGGCTTCGGCCTCGGCGGCCTCGGCCAGGCGGCGCAGCGCCGCGGGCGGGAAGAAGCGGTTCTTCGACACGCGCACCACGAGACCGTGGCGCGCGAGGCGCGAGAGCGCCGATTCGAGGCGCTGCGCGTCGCCGCCCAGGGCGAGGGCGAGCTCGCCGACGGTCGGCGGGCGCAGCGCCGCCTCCTCGAGGCGCGGCGCGATGCGCTGCCAGAGCGCCGCGTCGGCGGGGGCGAGGCGCGGCCGATGCGACGGCAGCCGCACCCCGGTGCCCTCGCGCACGATCGCGCCTTCGCGCGCGAGCTCCTCGGCGAGGCCGAGCACCGCCTCGCGCGCGAGGCGCGGACCCGCGCCCTCGAGGATGCGGTCCTCCGCCGGGCCGACGCTTTCCGGGGCGCGCGCGTGCCAGGCGGCGAGCGAGGCGAGCGCCTTCTCGCGCAGCGCGCGCCAGTGGCCCGGGGAGAAGCGCCAGCCCTTCTGCGCGGGGAGGTTGCGGTTCGCGCTGAAGCGCGCCATGTCCACGCCGGCGGGCGAGGCCTCGAGGAGCGCGGCGAGCGCCGCCTCGTGGTCCTCGATCGCCATTGCGCGCAGCCAGGCGAGGCGCTCGGGCTTCGCCCGCCCGCGCGGCGGCGGGAAGAGGTCGATCACCGTGCCGCCGCCCAGGGTGCGGCGCGCCGACTGGTCGCGCACGATGAAGCGGTCGCCGCGCACCGCGCCGATGGGCTCTTCGAGAACCAGCTGAACGAGAGGAAGATCCAGTACTGCGATCCTGCCCATCGCCTCTGCCGCGCCGAGATGCACGTGCACCGGCGTCCAGTGCTTGATCGGCTCGCCGATGCACTCCAGCGTGGCGTCGATTTTCGCCGCCGCCGCCGGCACATTGCCCTTCACGATCCAGTCGCCGCGCGCGATTGCCGCTTTGTCGACACCTGTGAGGTTCAGGGCGAGGCGCTCGCCCGCGCGCCCGCGGCTCGCCGGCGCGTTCTGGGCGTGGATCGAGCGCACGCGCGCCGGCGAGCCGGCGAGCAGCACGCGCACCTCGTCGCCCACCGCCACCTCGCCGGCGATCGCGGTGCCGGTGACTACCAGCCCGGCGCCGGCCACGGTGAAGCATCGGTCGACGCTCAGGCGGAAATTGCCTTGCGCCGCCCGCGGCGCCGTCGCTTTCGCTTCTTCGAGAAGATGCGCTTTCAGCTCCTGCACCCCCTGGCCGGTCACGCTCGACAGAGGAAAAACTCTGGCTGAAAGGAGTCCTTCGATCTCCCTGCGGACGCCGTTTATGCGCTCGGGGGGCACGCGGTCGATCTTGGTGAGGCCCACGGCGGCGCGCCGCACGCCCAGGAGCCCCAGGATGGCGAGGTGCTCGCGCGTCTGCGGCATCGGCCCGTCGTCGGCGGCCACCACGAGCAGCGCGTAGTCGATGCCGCCCACGCCGGCGAGCATGTTGTGCACGAAGCGCTCGGGGCCGGGCACGTCGACGAAGCCGAGCGGGCCCAGGTACGCGAAGCCGAGGTCGATGGTCATGCCGCGGCGCTTCTCCTCGGGCAGCCGGTCGGTGTCCACGCCCGTGAGCGCGCGCACGAGGCTCGTCTTGCCGTGGTCGACGTGGCCGGCGGTCGCGACGATCATAGGAAGGAGAGGTTCTTCACGAACTCCTCTTCGCTTTCCAGGCAGCGAAGATCGAGCAGCAACGCGCCGTCCTGTAGCCTGCCGATTACCGGCACCGGAAGGCCGCGGAAGCGCGCCGCGAGCGCCGCGTTTCCCGGACGTAGTGCGAGGCCGGCGCTCGGGAGGCGCTGCGCCGGCGCCGCGCCGCTGCCCACTTCGCTTTCGCACTCGATGACTTCGACGCTGAAGTGCTTTTCGAGGATCGGCCTGATGCGTAGGGCCATGGCACGAATTTCCTCGACCGGTCGCGCCAGGAGCCGGAGCGTCGGCAGGCGCGCGGCGAGGCGATCCGGGTCTTCGTGGAGCCTGAGCACCGCGGCAAGCGCGGCGAGGGTGAGCTTGTCCACGCGCAGGGCGCGCTTCAGGGGATTCCTGGCGATCCTCGCAATCAAGTCTTTCCGGCCGGCAATCAAGCCCGCCTGCGGGCCACCGAGCAGCTTGTCGCCGCTGAAGGTCACGAGGTCCGCGCCTTGGCGCAGGGCCTCGGCGGGCGTCGGCTCGTGCGGCAGGCCGTAGCGGCGCAGATCCACCAGCGTGCCGCTGCCGAGATCGATCACAAAGGGGACGTCCTTCTCTTTGCAAAGGCGGGCCAGCTCCTTCTCGGGAACGGCGGCGGTGAAACCTTCGATCCGGTAGTTGCTGGTGTGGACCTTGAGGACCAGGCCCGTCTTCGTGCCGATGGCCTCGGCGTAATCGCGCAGGTGCGTGCGGTTGGTGGTGCCGACCTCGCGCAGGCGACAGCCGGCGCGGGCCATGATCTCCGGCAGGCGGAAGGAGCCGCCGATCTCGATCAGCTCGCCGCGCGACACCGGCACCTCCTTGCGCGCGGCGAGGGTGTTGAGCGCGATCAGGACCGCCGCGGCGTTGTTGTTCACCACGGTGGCCGCCTGGGCGCCGGTGAGCCGGCACACGAGCGGCTCGACGTGCGCGTCGCGCTCGCCGCGCGCGCCGCGCTCCAGGTCGTACTCGAGGTTCGCGGGGTGTTGCGCGACGGAAGCGATTGCCTCGACGGCCTCTGCGGGCAGCAGCGCGCGGCCGAGGTTGGTGTGCAGCACCGTGCCGGTCAGGTTGAAGATCGGGCGCAGGGTAGGCTGCGCTCTTTCGCGGAGAGACTCGGCAACGCGGGAAATGAGCGCCTCTTCATCTTCGACCAGGCGGTTCTTGCGCAGCAGCGCGAGCGCGCCGCGGATGGCGTCGGTGACCGCGGCGCGCCCGTGCGCCTCGATCAGGGCCTGGCTGCGCTGCAGCAGGCGGTCGACCGAGGGCAGCGCTTGCAGGTCCGCATGCATGGGGGTCAGCGGCCGAGCAGCACCGCGGCAAGCGCGGGCAGCGCCTGCGCGGCGCGCGAGCGGATCTCCTCCTCGCTCAGCGTGGACAGCGGGTGCTCGATGACCACGGGAGCGAGCGCGTTCATGCCCAGCGCCGCGCGCTGCAGCTCCGCTTCCCGCACGAATTCCGAAGTGACGATCACCGCGGTAGGAGTTCCCAGCGACTCGAGGCTGATGCCGTCATGCATACAGCACGACGTGCACGACCCTCAGTCGCCGATCGCGGTGACCACCGCGTCGTTTTGCGCCGCGATCTCGCGCAGCAGCGCCGGGTCGGCGAACTTGGAGAAGCTTTCCTTCCGGTAGTAACTGACCCTGGCAAATTCAAACTGTTTGCCGAGGCCGTCCTGCAGCGCCCGCAGGAGCTTGTTGGCGTTCCACTTGGTGTTGTCGAGGAAGCCGAGGCGGATGCCGTCGAGCGCGCCGAGGCGCGGGGCGATGGGCTTTTCCTCGGCGGCGACGACGCCGCGCGGGTCGTAAACGGGCTTGCTCATGCGAGCCTCCTCAGAGAAAACAGGTTCCGTCGACGCATTTGGCACTTTCCTTTGTGGATCCATCGACCTGCCGCAGCACGGGAGAGCTCATGTGCCCCCAGCCCGGGATGAAGGCGGAGAAGCGCCCCGCCGAGCCGCCGATGACGAAGAGGTGGATGTGCTCGGCGCTCGGCACGACCGGGATGCGCGAGTCGGGCTCGCGCTTGTACCAGGCGGGCAGGTTGCGGTTGTAGACCTTGCCGTAGCGGTGATCGAAGGCGAGCTTGCGGAAGGGGTTGCCCGAGTACATCCACAGGTAGGAGCGGATGTCGCTGCGCTTCCAGCCGGCGCTGGCGATGGTGCGCGCGTGCTCCAGGCCGAGCACCACCGCGCAGTGCCCGCTCGACACGGCGTTGTTGTGGGCGATGGTGCTCATCGCCGAGCACACGCTGTCGAGGATGCCCTCGGGGTCGGTGGCGACATGGTTCGTCACGCTGTGCGGCGCCTCGGCCGCCAGCACGAACGCGGTGGAGTCGCCGGGCTGGAAGCCTTTTTCCACGTGGTAGGGCGCGAACGGGCTCTCCGCCTCGTTCTCCGCCACGGCGTAGGTGTACTTGCCGGGATGGCCGAGGGTACTCTTGTCGAGCTCGCCCGGCCAGCCGCCGCCGACGTTCAGCAGCACCAGCCGGATCGCCCGCCCGATGGTGGCGTTGGCGCGGTTGCCCGAGCCGAAGGCGTTGCAGCCGCCGTTCATGCCGCTCTCGCGCGCGATCGGCCCGTTCACCACGAGCAGCGGGCTCGCCATGTGCGTGGTGGCCTGCACGCCGTTCAGGTTGAACGCCGGCTCGGTAAGCGCGAGCAGCGCCGCGCGCGCGACCGGCGCGTACTGCGGCTTGCAGCCGGCCATCACCAGGTTGATCGCCAGAACGCGGCGGGTCAGCCCGCCCCAGCGCGGCGGCACGCGGCATTCCAGGAATTCCGGCTCGCCGCCGAGCGCCTGCACCGCGGCCTCGATCGCCGCCGGCGTGGGCGGCACCACCGGCAGCCCGTCGCTGAAGCCCTGCTCGTAGTACCACTCGACGAGGTCCGCGTCGTCGGCAAGCGATTGCACGATGGCCTGCATGGACGGACTATGTTATCGGAGGCGGGGATGGAACCAAACCGGCGGCTCGCGCGTCCTGAGGGGCGGAGGTGGAATGGATGAGGAGCGACGCAGATGGTTCGGGCAGCAGGTCGAGCGCTTGACCGACCGGCTCTACGGCACGGCGCTGCGCCTCACCCGGGACGCCGACGAGGCCGAGGACCTGGTGGCCGAAACCGTCGTCAAGGCATGGGCGAGGCTCGCGGAGCTGCGCGACCGGCAGGCGTTCGATGCCTGGATCAAGCGCATCCTGACCAACACCTTCGTGAGCGAGTGGCGCCGGCGCCGCGCCAGTCCGGAGGTGGCGCACGACGCCTGCGAGGGAGGTGAGGACGGCTCGTTCTCGCTCTTCGAAAAGCTGCACCAGCCTTTCCTCCTCTGGTGGACCAATCCGGAGGAGACGGCGATCGCCAACGTTCTGCGCGAGGACATGGACAAGGCGCTCGACGCCCTGGCCGACGCCCAGCGCGTGGTGGTGGTGATGGTCGATGTCGAGGGTTATTCCTACCCGGAGGCGGCGCAGGCGCTGGGCGTTCCGGTGGGGACGGTGCGCTCCCGCCTCAGCCGCGCGCGCGCGCAGCTGCAGCGCGCGCTGTGGCGGCACGCTCAGGAAGCAGGGCTGGTCGCTGGGGGAAACCATGAAATGTGAAGACGTGCTGGCGCACCTTCTCGCTTACCTCGACCGCGAGGTCGACGCGCAGACCGCGGCGCAGATCGACCGGCACCTGGAAGCCTGCCGCGGCTGCTTCAGCCGCGCCGAGTTCGAGCGCAATCTGAAGGCGCATCTCCAGGCCGCCGGGGAAGAGCGCGCGCCGGCCAGCCTGCGGGCGCGGATCAAGGACATCGTCGACAAGTTCTGATGGCCGCCATCTTCGGCTTTTCGCGCGACAAGGTGATCGCCGCGGTGAAGGACATGTACACCGCCGTGGCCACCGCGCCGCGCCGCGGATTCCACTTCCCGGTCGGCCGCGAGGCCTGCCTCGCGGTGGGTTACCCGGAGCGCCTGCTCGAGGGGCTGCCGCCGCTTGCCCTCGAGTCGTTCGCCGGCGGCGGCGGCCCGTTCCGCGCCCGCCACGTCCGGCGGGGGGATAACGGGGTCGACCACGGGGCGGGGGCGGGCACCCCCGCCCGCAACGCCGCGC
>JBQTJF010000131.1:0-31985 GCA_052387375.1 Betaproteobacteria bacterium | reverse complement strand
TGGGCAGCCCCTCCTCGCTGGCGCACCAGTTGAGGGAGGCGGCGGGCTGCTCGGACATGTTCCAGGGCACGGTGAAGGCGATGTGTGGCAGGGCGTCGCGCGGGTCGTTGTTGGGCGAGGGCAGCTCCGCCGCGTAGGCGAGGATGGGCGAGGTGGGCGAGAGGACGAAGTCGAACGGCGCGCAGGCCGCCACCGCCGCCTCGCGCATCGCCATCACCTGGCCGTACGCCTGCATCACGTCGCGGCCGCTGAAGGCGCGCGCGCGCCAGCTGCACCACTCGGCGACGAAGGGCAGCACCTTGGCCTGGCGCTCTCTCGGCAGCTGCGTATAGTCGCTGTACGAGCGCGCCTCGAAGAAGCGGCACATGCCGTCCATCATCTCCGGGGTGAGGAAGCTCTTCATCTCGCGCACCTCGGCGCCCGCCTGCTCCAGCGCCTTCGCCGCCGCCGCCGCCGCGGCCTTCACCTGCGGGTCGACCGGCAAGCCGACGTGCATGTCCGCAAGCAGTCCAATGCGTAAACCTCTTGTGTCGATTGGATGGATGGACCAGTCGATGTCCTGAACGGGCAAAGACATGAAATCGCGCGCGTCCGGCTTCGAGAGCACTGCCATCATCATGGCCGCATCCGCCACGGTGCGCGTCATCGGCCCGGCGACGCGGCCCATGTAGGGCGGGCTGATCGGCACGCGGCCGAGCGAGGGCTTGAGGGCGAAGATGCCGCAGTGCGTGGCGGGCAGGCGCACCGAACCGCCGATGTCGGTGCCCAGGTGCAGCGGCGCGTAGCCCGCGACCGCCGCGGCGCCGGCGCCGGAGCTCGAGCCGGAGGTGTTGCGCTCGAGGCGCCAGGGATTGCGCGTCACGCCGTGCAGGCTCGAGACGCCCGAGGAGAGCATGCCGTCGTCGGGCTTGGTGGTCTTGCCGAGGATGACGCAGCCCGCCTCGCGCAGCCGCGCCGCCGGCGGCGCGTCGGCGCGCTGCGGCGGCGCGTCCTCGTTGGCGCGCGTGCCGATCGGCGCCGGGTCGCCCCGGGTGTAGACGTTCTCCTTGATCGTCACCGGCACGCCGTCGAGCGGCGAGAGCGGCCTGCCCGCCTGCCAGCGCGCGCTGGCGGCGCGCGCCTGCGCGGCGGCACCCTCGCGGTCGACGCGGTACATGGCGTTCAGGCGCGGCTCCCAGCGCGCGATGCGCTCGAGAGCGGCGGCGGCCGCCTGCACCGGGGAGAGCTCGCCGCGCGCGTAGCCCTGCGAAAGCTGCGCCGCGGTCAGGTCGTGAATCTCGGCCACTTGCGGGCACTAATATAGCGCGATGAACCTCGCGCTCGTGCGCCTGGGCATCAACCTGTGGCCGCCGTTCCTCGGCGCCGGCATCCGCGTGCGCCGCATCGCGGCCGACTGGAGCGAGGTGCAGGTCGAGCTGCTGGGCGACGGCTACCTCGTCTGGGGCGAGAAGGTGCTGCCGGAATTCGACGTCGAGGTGCGCGACGCCGCGGGCGCGCTCGTCGCGCGCGTGCGCAAGACGCTCTACGTGCGGCTCAAGGCCAGGTATCGCCCGTAGTAACCGGGCCCCCGCCTTCGCGGGGGCGACTTCTTCAGACCCTTCCCTCTAGTAGGGAAGAGGCGTGCCCGGCTTCAGCGGTTGCAGGGCGCGGCGGAACTCGCCCTTGATGCGCTCCAGCGCGGCGCCCGACTCGGCCTCGAAGCGGATGACGATCACCGGGGTGGTGTTGGAAGCGCGCGCCAGGCCGAAGCCGTCGGCGTACTCGACGCGCACGCCGTCGATCGTCAGCACGCGCTGGGCGCCGGGAAAGGGCTGCGCCGACTGCAGCTTCGCCACCAGCGCATGCGGCTCGCCCTCCTCGAGCGCCCAGTGCAGCTCCGGCGTCGAGGGCAGATTGGGCAGGCTCTTCAAGGCCTGGTTCGCATCCTTCTCTTTCGAGAGGATCTCGAGCAGCCTGGCCCCGCCGTAGAGCGCGTCGTCGAAGCCGTACCAGCGCTCCTTGAAGAAGGTGTGCCCGGACATCTCGCCGGCGAGCAGCGCTCCCGATTCCTTCAGCTTCGCCTTGATGAGCGAGTGCCCGGTCTTCCAGATGGTCGGCCTGCCGCCGTGGCGCTCGATCCAGGGCGCGAGCAGCCGCGTCGACTTCACGTCGTAGATGATCTCGGCGCCGGGGTTGCGCGAGAGCACGTCCTTCGCCAGCAGCATCAGCTGGCGGTCGGCAAAGATGCTCTCGCCGTCCTTGGTGACGACGCCGAGCCGATCGCCGTCGCCGTCGAAGGCCAGACCTAGTTCTGCTTTTCCGGTCTTCAGTTCCCTCATCAAGTCCTGCAGGTTCTTCGGCTGCGCCGGATCGGGGTGGTGGTTGGGGAAGGTGCCGTCCACCTCGCAGAAAAGCTCGGTGACCTCGCAGCCGAGCGCCCGGTACAGGCGCGGCGCCAGCATGCCGGCGACGCCGTTGCCGCAGTCGACGGCGACGTGGAAGGCCCGCGCCAGCTTCACGTCGCCGGCGATGCGCTCGACATAGGCGTCGGCGACCTGGGCCGTGCTGCGCTTGCCGGTTCCCGAAGAAAAGCTGCCATTCAAGATCCGCTTGCGCAGGTCCTGGATTTCCTCGCCGTACAGCGTGTCGCCGCCGACCACCATCTTCAGGCCGTTGTAGTCGGGCGGGTTGTGGCTGCCGCTCACCGCGACGCAGCTGCCGGTGCCGAGGTGGTGCGCGGCGAAGTAGGCGAGGGGCGTCGGGCCCATGCCGATGCCGACGACGTCGGCGCCTGCCGCGGCCAGCCCCTCCATCAGCGCGCCCGCCAGCTCGGGGCCGGAAAGCCGCCCGTCGCGGCACACGGCAAAGGTGGCGGCGCCGCGCTCGCGCCCGAGCGTGCCGAGCGCGCGGCCGACGTCGCGCACCAGCGGCGCGGTGAGCGTGCGGCCGACCACGCCGCGGATGTCGTAGGTGCGGAAGATCTCGGCGGGGACGTTCATGCGTCGAAGAATCGCAGCAGGCGCTCGGCGAGCCAGGGATGGCGGAAGCCGGCATGGCCGCCGGTCGCGGGGAATTCTAGCAGCACGCTCGGCGAGGCCTTTCGCGACGCCGCGAGCAGGGCCTGCGCCGGGAGGAAGGGGTCGTTGCGCGCGTTGAGCACCAGCGTCGGCACGCCGATGCGCTCCAGATAGGGCCCGCTCGAAGACGCGCTCCAGTAGTCGTCGGCATCGCGAAAGCCGTGCAGCGGCGCCGTCACCGTGTCGTCGCACTCGCGGAAGGTGCCCGCCGCGAGCAGCGCCGCGCGCTCGTAGATGCCGGGGAAGACCTCGAGCTTGGCGCGCGACTTGGGCTTCAGGCTCGCCAGGAAGTGGCGCGTGTAGACGAGCCGGTTCAGGCCGCGGTCGAGCGCGCGCCCCGAGGCCGCCAGATCGAGCGGCGCCGACACGGCGGCGGCGCGGCGCACCACCTTCGCCGCTGCGTCGCCGCGCTCGCCGAGCCATTTGAGAAGCGCGTTTCCTCCCAGGGAGACGCCTACGGCATAGAGAACAGGATGGTTAATTTTCTTGAGAACCCAGTCCACTTCCTCGCTGTCGCCCGAGTGATAGGCGCGCTTCAGGCGGTTGGGCTCCCCCGAGCATCCCCGGAAATGCGGCAGGGCGATGCGCCAGCCGGCCGCCACGGCGCCGGCGACGAGGCCGCGGGCGTAGTGGCTGTCGGAGCCCCCTTCGAGGCCGTGGAAGAGCACGAGCAGCCGCCGCGCGTCTTGCGGCCCGGCGCTGTCCACATCGATGAAGTCGCCGTCGGGCGTCTCCCAGCGCACGCGCGCGAGCGGCGTGCGGCGCGGCGGGCGCAGCACCGGCCAGACGGTCTGCAGGTGCCCGCCCGGCAGCCACCACGGCGCGGCAAAAGGGGTCAGGGCAATTTTCTTCAGTGCAGGAACTTCGGCGCGCGCTCGCGCGGCGCCGGCGCCGGCGGCGCGACGCCGGGCGAGGCGTGGTGCACGAGCATGCGCCAGCCCGCGGCGGTGCGCAGGTAGACGTTGGTGGCGACGATCGGCGGGCGCGGCTGCGCCTCGCCCTCGACGGTGAAGTTCTCGGGCACGCTGTGCACCGAGAGCATCATGGCGCTGATCGCCACCTGGCTGGAGATGTGCACGCGCGCGCGGCCGCCGGCGGCGAAGATCTTCGCCCAGCTCTCGCGCACCTGGTCCTGGCCGGTGAGGCGCGGCCCGCCCGGGTGCACGCAGACGACGTCCTCGTCCTCCGCCCACACCGCCATCATGCCGTCGAGGTCGCAGCGCTCGAGCGCCTCGTAAAAGGCGTTCTCGGCGTCCTGCGCGGTCGGGAAGATCTTGCCGCTCACCTGAGAATGTCCTGTGCTTCCCTGAGAACCATCTCCACCGGAATATCCCTCATGCAGCGGAAATGGCCAAGGGGGCATTCGCGCTGCAAGCAGGGGCTGCACTCCAGGCGCAGCCACAGCACGCGCGCCGCCGCCGACAGCGGCGGCGTGCGCTCGGGGCTGGAGGAGCCGAACAGCGCCACCTGCGGACGGCCGAGCGCGGCGGCGACGTGCATCAGGCCCGAATCGTTGCTCACGGTCAGGGCGGCGCCGGCGATGAGCACGATCGCCTCGTCGAGCGAAGTCCTGCCGGCGAGGTTCGTGCCGGCCATGCCCTGCGCCGCTTCGACGTCCTTTCCGGAGCCAAGAATGACGCTTTCCAAGGGAAGCTTTCTGGAAAGATCGGCAAAGTACGGCCAGCGCTTGGCCGGCCCGTATTCCGCGCCGGGGGCGAGCACGGCGTAGCGCTCCGGCAGGGCGAATTTTTCTCTCGTCCTTTCGATCTCCTGCCGTGAAACCGAGAGCCGCGGATTCGCCAGCGGCCCCGGCAGCTCGGTCCCCGGCGGCTCCGATAACCGCGCGTAGTGCAGCGCCATCGAATCGGCCTTGTTGCGGCGGTAGAGTAAGTTGAGCAGCCCGAAGCGCGACTCGCCGATGTAGCCGCTGCGCAGCGGGATGTCGGCGAAGAAGGGGACGAGCGCGGACTTCCAGGTGTTGGGCAGCACGATCGCCTGGGCGTAGGCGCCGCGGCGCAGCTTGCGGCCGAGCCGCCAGCGCTCGCGCAACTGCAGCGGCCCGTGGCGGAAGGGCGCGACGATCGCCTCGCTCACTTCCGGCATGCGCCGCGCCACCGGCGCCACCCATTCCGGCGCCAGCACGTCGATCGGCACGTTGGGCCGCTTCGCCTTGAGGCGCGCGAGCAGCGGCTGCGCCATGAGCGCGTCGCCGATCCAGTTGGGCGCGACGACCAGTATGCGGGGCACTAATGCCCTTTTACGGGTTCGCCTTTGTAGATGTAAAGCGTGCCGCAGTACGGGCAGCGCGACTTGCCCTCGTGCGCCACGTCGAGGAACACGCGCGGATGCCGCGCCCACAGCGGCGCGCCCGGCATCGGGCAGTGCAGCGGCAGGTCCTTCTCCGTTACTTCGACTTCTTTACTGGTGTCAGCCATTTGCGCCGCTTCTTGTCCTTGCCGGTGACGACGTCGAAGAAGGCCTTCTGGATGCTCTTCGTCACCGGGCCGGCCTTGCCCTGGCCGATCAGGCGCCCGTCGAGCTCGCGGATCGGCGTCACCTCGGCCGCGGTGCCGGTGAAGAAGGCCTCGTCGGCGATGTAGATGTCGTCGCGCGTCAGCGGGCGCGAGATCACCTCGTAGCCGAGCTCGCCGGCGAGCTCGATCACCGAGGCGCGGGTGATGCCGGTCAGGGCGGAGGTGAGCACCGGCTCGTAGAGCTTGCCGTCCTTGACGATGAAGATGTTCTCGCCCGCGCCCTCGGCGACGTAGCCGTTCACGTCGAGGAGCAGCCCCTCGTCGTAGCCGTGCTGCGTCGCCTCCAGCGTCGCCAGCACCGAGTTCGGATAGGTGCCCGACATCTTGGCGCGCGCCAGCGTGACGTTGATGTGGTGGCGCGCGTAGGAGGAGGTCTTGACGCGGATGCCCTTGGCGAGCGCCTCGGGCCCGAGGTAGGCGCCCCAGGGCCAGGCGGCGATCGCCACGTGCACCTTGGCGCCGACCGGCGAGACGCCCATCTTCTCCGAGCCGTAGAAGGCGATCGGGCGGATGTAGCAGGCCTCGTGGCCGTTGGCGCGCACCACGTCGACCTGCGCCTGCAGCAGCTTCTCGCGCGTGTACGGGACCTTCATCAGGTAGATGTGCGCCGAGTTGAACAATCGCTCGGTGTGCTCCTTGAGGCGGAAGATGGCGGTGCCGATCTCGGTCTTGTAGGCGCGCACGCCCTCGAACACGGCGAGGCCGTAGTGCAGCGAGTGCGTGAGGACGTGGGTGGTGGCGCTGCGCCACGGCACCAGCCTGCCGTCGTACCAGATGTGACCGTCGCGGTCCGCCATCGACAGCGGCGCCGCTGCTGCCTTCGCCATTCGCGTCTCCCGGATGAGGTGGAGCTATTCTAGCCAAAGAATCGGCTAGACTATTAACACTTTCGTTAATGGATCTCGACCTCGCCTTCGCCGCGCTCGCCTCGCGCCCGCGCCGCCAGATGCTGGCGCTGCTGGCGCAGACCGCGCTCAGCACCAGCGAGCTGGCGGCGCGCTTCCCGATGAGCGCGCCGGCGGTGTCGCGGCACCTCTCGGTGCTGCTCGAGGCCGGCCTGGTCGAGAGCGAGCGCCTCGGCCAGCGCGTCCTCTACCGCCTGAAGCGCGATGCCTTGCTGAACGCGCTCTCGCGTCTCGCCGCCGAGGTCGACGGCCCGCTGCGGCCGGCGCCGCCGCGCGAGGCGATTTGACCCTTACAGAGGAGAAAGCCGTGGACGAAATGCATGCCGGAGGTTGCGCCTGCGGCGCCGTGCGCTACCGCGTGCACGGGAAGCCGATGCTCGGCACGGTGTGCCACTGCAAGTTCTGCCGGCGCCGGCTGGCGAGCGGGTTCGCGCTGCTCGCGACGTTCCCGGAGCAGGCGGTGGAGGTCACTCAGGGCCAGCTCGCCGAGTGCACGCATCGCTCCGACGAGAGCGGGCGCTGGCTACGCATGAGCTTCTGCCCGAAATGCGGCACCACGATCTACCACGTTTCGGAAACCTTCGAGCAGCACCCGCCGCGGCCGGCGAAAGCCTGAGGCCAGAATGGGTCCGATCGTACCCATTTTGCAGCTGTCGGGCTCGCTTTCCAGGCCCTATCGCTTCCCCGAAAAACGTGGTCCGTCCCTGATTTCGCCTCGGGCACCGAAATTGCTGCCTGCCTGGCAGTCTTTTCGCGGAGGTTTGCCATGGTCAGCATCCCGATCCGGGACATCGAGGCGGGCGCGCTGCAGCGCTGGCGCTTCGGCAGCATCGCACCACCACCACCATCGTCACCTTCCTGATGGTGTTCGTGATCCAGAACACGCAGAACCGCGACACGGTGGCGATCCAGATCAAGCTCGACGAGCTGATCAGCGCTACGAGCAGCTCGCCGCCGCGGCGCGGCACCGCCTGGCCAACGGGCGGCGCGACACCGGCTCGCCCGAAGTCAGGCCGGCGCGCTGAAGACCGCCTGCCAGAGCTCCAGCACGGCGGCGGACTCGCCGGCGACCCGCTCCTTCGGCACGCGCGCGTACTGCGCGCCTTCCAGGCGCAGGGCGTGCTGGAGGCGACGGAACTCCCGGTAGGCATTGCGGCAGCGCTCCGCCAGCGCCGCCGGCAGCAGGCCGTGGCCGGCGCTCATCGCGAGCAGGGCGATGTTGCCGAGGTTGCCCGTGAGGTCCGCGAACCGATGCGAGAACCCGAGCACCAGGTACTGCACGGCGAACTCGATGTCGATCATGCCGCCGCGGTCGTGCTTCACGTCGAAGAGGCCGCTCCGGTTCGGGTGCGCGGCGTGCATCTTCTCGCGCATGGCGAGGATTTCGGTTTTCAGGGCAGGAAGCTCTCTTTTCCTCTTCAGGATGCTCTCGCGTATTGCCTCGAAGGCGGCGCCGACCGCCTTGTCTCCGGCGCAATGGCGCGCGCGCGTGAGCGCCTGGTGCTCCCACACCCAGGCGTCCTTCTCCTGGTACTGGGCGAAGGCGGCGACGGGCGAGACGAGCAGCCCCGAGGCGCCGCTCGGGCGCAGGCGCAGGTCGGTGTCGAAGAGCACGCCCGAGGAGGTGCGGCTGGAGAGCCAGCTGTTGATGCGCTGCGCGAGCCGCGAGTAGGTCTCCTGCGCCTGCTCGTGCGCGTCGTCGTAGAGAAAGATGAGGTCGAGGTCGGAGGCGTAGCCGAGCTCCTTGCCGCCGAGCTTGCCGTAGCCGATGACCGCGAAGCGAGGTTGCTCGGCATGACGGCGGGAAAGGCCGTTCCATGTCACCCTCAGGGTCTCCTCGAGGATCAGGTCCGCCAGCGCGGACAAGTGGTCGGCGAGGCGCTCCACGGTGAGCAGGCCGGCGAGGTCCTGGGCGAGCAGGCGGAACACCTGCGCCTGGTGCGCCTCGCGCAGGATGTCCATCTGCCGCTCGGTATCGCCGGCGGCGGCATCGAGCTGGTCCTTTAAGGTCCTTGAAAAATTCCCCAAATCGGGTGCCGCCGTGAGCAGCCGATCGTCCAGCAGCTCGTCCAGGAGCAGCGGGTGGCGCGTGACGAAGCCCGCCGCCCAGCTCGAGGCGCCGAGGATGCGCGCCACGCGCTCGAGCGCCTGCGGGTGCTCGGCGAGGAGCGCGAGGTAGGCGGCGCGGCTGGCGATCGCCTCGACGAGCTCGACGCCGCGCGCCAGCGTCGCCTCGCGGTCGGGCGTCGCCGCGGCGGCGCGCGCGAGCGCCGGAATCAGGCGCTCGAGGCGGCGCCTGGAGTCCGCCGGCAGCAGCGCGTAGCGCTGGCTTGCGCGCAGCGCCTCCAGGCGCGGGTGCGGCGGCCAGGGCTCGTCGGCGCTTTCCTTCTCCGAAAAAATGCCCTCGAAATGGCGCGTGACGGCGGCGCGGTGCGCGTTCAGCGTTTCGAGAAACGCACTCCAGGAAGCGACCCCGGACATTTCCGCGATGCGCTGCTGGTCCGTGGCGTCCTGCGGCAGATCGTGGCGCTGCGCGTCGTCGAGGTACTGCAGGCGGTGCTCGACCTTGCGCAGGAAGACATACGCGGCGGCAAGCTCTTTCGCGGCAATCTCGGGGAGAAGGGCCTTCTCGGAAAGGCGAAAAAGCACTTCGCGCGTCGGCCTGATGCGCAGCTCCGCATCGCGCCCGCCGCGGACGAGCTGCAGCGCCTGCGCGATGAACTCGACCTCGCGGATGCCGCCGGGCCCGAGCTTGACGTGCTCGGCGAGCTCGCGCCGCGCCACCTCGCGGCGCACCTCGGCGTGCAGGCCGCGCATCGCCGCGAGCGTGGCGTAGTCGAGGTACTTGCGGAACACGAAGGGCCGCACGATCGCCTCCAGCTCCGTCGCCGCATTTCCCGTCAAGGCGCGCGCCTTGATCCAGGCGTAGCGCTCCCACTCGCGGCCCTGCGTGACGAAGTACCGGTCGAGGAAGTCGAAGCTGCAGGCGAGCGGCCCGGCCTCGCCGTAGGGGCGCAGGCGCATGTCGACGCGGAAGACGAAGCCGTCCTCGGTGGGCTGCGAGAGGAGGCGGATCAGCCGCCGCCCGGCGCGCTCGTAGCGCTCCTGCGCCTCCATCGCGCCGGGGAAGACGAACACCAGGTCGACGTCCGAGGACACGTTCAGCTCGCGCCCGCCGAGCTTGCCCATGCCGACCACCACCAGCCCGGGCTCGCCCAGCCAGGCCAAACATTTCGTTACACAAATCTCCGCGAGATCCGACAGCGTCGCGCAAACTTCCTCGAGGCCGGCGCGGTCGGACAGGTCTCGCGCCATGACGCGCAGCAGGACCCTGGCGCGCAGCCGGCGCAGTGCCTGCATGAGTTGGGGTTCACTGCTCGCATCCACCAGTGCCTCAACCATTTCATTGCGCATGAAAGGCTGGGGGTCCGAGAGCTCTGCGAGCAGCTCCGGCTGTGCGGCGAGCACGCGGGCGGCATAGCGGGAAAGGGCGATTTTCTTAATGGCTTCGGGCATTTAGCGATTAGAATGCGGTCTCTGATGAAGCGGTGGCTGCGAGCGCTCGAAGTTCTCGCCTGGTTCGCGATCTTCGCGTTTGCCGCGCTGGTGCTTGCGCTGCGCTACTGGGTGCTGCCCGACATCGAGCGCTACCGCCCCGATATTGTCGCCGCAATCTCGAGCGCCGTCGGGCTGCCGGTGAAGGTCGGCGCGATCCGCGCCAGCTGGACCGGCCTGCGCCCCGACATCCAGATCTCCGACGTGCGCATCTACGACCGCGAGGGGCGCGAGGCGCTGGTGCTGCCGGCCGTGCGCCACGTGGTGGCGTACCGCTCGCTGCTGCACTGGGACCTGCGCCTGCACTCGCTGGTCATCGACGGCCCGCGGCTCACCGTGCGCCGCGACCCCGCCGGCGTGCTCACCGTCGCCGGCATCCGCCTCGAGGGGCCGGCGAACGGCGGCGGCGGCTTCGGCGACTGGGTGCTCGGCCAGGAGGAGATCCTGGTGCGCAACGCCGAGATCGAGTGGCGCGACGAGAAGCGCGGCGCGCCGCCGCTCGCGCTCTCGGCGCTCGAGCTCAGGCTGCGCAACTCGGGCGACGAGCATGCCTTCGGCATGACCGCGCGCCCGCCGGCGGCGCTGGGCGCCACGCTCGACGTGCGCGCGCAACTCGAGGGCCGCAGCGTCATGGACCCGAAGGCGTGGAACGGGCGCGTCTACGCCGAGCTCGGCACCACCGACCTCGCCGCCTGGCGCGCCTGGCTCGACTACCCGCTCGACCTGCGCGAGGGCTACGGCGCGCTGCGCCTGTGGCTGACGCTCGCCGCCGGCAAGGCGACGCAGGCCACCGCCGACGTCGCGCTCTCGGGCGTGGTGGCGCAGCTCGGCGACGCGCCGGCGCTGCTCGAGCTCGCCTCGCTGCGCGGGCGCCTGCAGGGGCGCGCGCGCGGCGCCGGCTACGAGCTCACCGGGCGCAACCTGGCGCTGGCGCCGGCGCGCGGCGCGCCGATCGCGCCGAGCGATTTCCAGCTCGCCTGGCGGCCGGGGGCGGGCAGCTTCGGGGCCAGGGTGATCGACCTCGCCACGCTGCCCGAGCTCACGCCCATGTTCCCGATGCCGGCGGGGCTGCGCGAGCGCCTCGCCGAGGCGGCGCCGCGCGGGCGCCTCGAGGAGGCGCGCTTCGAGTGGCAGGGCGAGCTGCCCGAGCCGCAGCGTTTCGTCGCGCGCTCGCGCTTCGCCGACCTGGCGCTGCGGCCGGTGCAGGGCGTGCCGGGCTTCGCCGGGCTTTCGGGCAGCATCGACGCGAGCGAGTCGCGCGGGCGCCTGACGCTCGCCTCGCGCAACGCCGAGCTCGAGCTGCCGCGGCTCTTCCCCGAGCCGCGTCTCGCGCTCGACACGCTCTCGGGCCAGGTCGACTGGGAGCGCCACGGCACGGCGCTGGCGGTGCGCCTGGTGTCGCTCGCCTTCGCCAACCCCGACCTCGCCGGCGGCGCGTGCGGCTCGTACGCGCGCGCCGGCGACCTCGGCAGGATCGACCTGAGCGCGCAGCTCTCGCGCGCCGACGGCACCAAGGCCGCGCGCTACCTGCCGCACGGCAGCATCATGGGCGAAGCGACGCGCGCCTGGCTCGCCGCGGCCATCGTCGCCGGGCAGGCGAGCGACGCGCAACTGCGCCTGCGCGGCAACCTGCGCGAGTTCCCGTTCCGCGACCCGGAGAGCGGCCAGTTCCTCGTCACCGCGCGCGTCGCCGACGGCGTGCTCGACTACGCGCCGGGCTGGCCGCGCATCGAGGCGATCGAAGCGAACCTGCGCTTCGAGGCCGACCGCATGGAGATCACCGGCCGCAGCGGCGCCATCCTCGGCACGAAGCTCTCCGGCGTCCGGGTCTCCATTCCGAGAATAGGAAAAGCAAGCCACCTGCTCGTGAGCGGCAACGCCGAGGGGCCGACCAGCGAGTTCCTCAAGTACGTCGCCTCTTCGCCGGTGGCGAAGAAGACCGGCGCCTTCACGGAGGGCATGCGCGCCGCGGGACAGGGACGCCTCAAGCTCGGCCTCGACCTGCCGCTCGCCGAGATGGAGAGCGCCAAGGTCGCCGGCGAGTTCAGCTTCGCCGGCAACGACGTCACGGTGCACGAGGACGTCCCGCGCCTCGAGCGCGCCGGCGGCAGGCTGAGCTTCAGCGAGTCGGGCTTCACGCTGCACGAGGTGCGCGCCCACGCGCTCGGCGCCGCGGTGACGGTGCGCGGCGGCACCCGCGCCGACGGCTCGGTCGAGGTGACGGCGCGCGGCGAGGCGACGATCGAGGCGTTGCGCGAGCTCGCCGAGCATCCGCTGGCGCGCTACGCGAGCGGCAAGGCCGACTACGTGGCGAGCTTCGGCGTGCGCGACGGCGCGACGCGCGTGCGCATCGACTCGCCGCTGCGCGGCGTGACGATCGCGCTGCCGCCGCCCTTCGGCAAGGCCGCCGACGAGCCGCTGCCGCTGCGCGTCGAGCTCGCGCCTTCGCGCGGCGGCACGCGCGAGCTCGTCACCGTGAGCCTCGGCAGCGTGGCGCAGGCGCAGCTGCAGCGCCGGCGCGAAGGCGGCGAGGCCGAGGTGAGAAGGGCGTCGCTGTGGCTGACGCCGTCGGCGGGCGAGGCGATCCGCCTGCCCGAGCGGCCCGGCACCCTCATCTACGGCTCGCTCGCCGCCCTGGATGCCGACCGATGGTTGGATCTTCTCAAGACAGAATCTACGTCGACTCCTGATGCCCAGCCTCTTTCGATCGACATGAAGATCGGCACGCTCGACGCGTACGGCAAGCGCGTGCGCAACCTGCAGCTGCGCGCCGGCGGCGACGCGAAGGGCTGGTCGGCGGCGGTGCAGGCCGACGAGCTCGCCGGCGACGTCACCTTCCGCAGCGAGAAAGGCGGGGCCCTCTTCGCACGCCTTTCGCATTTCAACCTGCCCGAGGACTCGCCCGGGGCGGCGCAACAGGCGCCGCGCCAGCCCGCCGACGTGCCGGCGGTCGACGCGGTGATCGAGCGCTTCTCCTTCCGCGGCAAGGAGCTCGGGCACGTCGAGTTCCTCGCGCAGCGCGAGGCCGGCGCCTGGCGCTTCGACAAGCTGCGCGTCGCCAACCCCGACGGCACGCTCAACGCCAAGGGCCTGTGGAAGAGCGGCACGCCGGCGGAGAGCACGCTCGCCTTCGAGCTCGAGTCCGCCGACACCGGGCAGCTCCTGGCGCGCCTGGGCTACCCCGACCACGTGAAGGGCGGCAAGGCCAGGCTCACCGGCGCCATCGCCTGGCAGGGGCCGCTGCTCGGCCTCGACATCCCGAGCATGGCCGGCAACCTCGAGCTGCACGCGCAGGACGGGCAGTTCCTCGAGGTCGAGCCCGGCATCGGCAAGCTGATCTCGCTGATGAGCCTGCAGGCGCTGCCGCGGCGCATCGCGCTCGACTTCCGCGACGTCTTCTCCAAGGGCTTCCAGTTCGACCGCATCGGCGCCCGCGCGCACCTCGACCACGGCGTCATGGGCATCCAGGAGTTCCGCATGCGCGGCTCGGCGGCCGACGTGCAGATGTCGGGCAGCGCCGACCTGGTGCGCGAAACGCAGGACCTGAAGGTGCGCGTCATCCCGAGCCTCGGCGACACCGCCTCGACCGCGGTGGCGATCGTCAACCCGGTGGCGGGCGCCGCGGCGCTGCTCGCGCAGCGCGTGCTCAAGGACCCGCTCGGGCGCATCTTCGCCTTCGACTACGGCGTCACCGGCGGCTGGAGCGAGCCGAAGGTGGAGAAGCTCAACAAGCCGCAGCCGATCGTGCAGCCGTGAAGGCGCCGCTTTGAAAACCCGGATTGCGGCGATACAGATGATGTCGGCGCCGGAGCTGGCGCCCAACCTCGCCGCCGCCGAGCGCCTGGTCGCCGCCGCCGCGGCGGCGGGCGCGAAGCTCGCCGCGCTTCCCGAGAACTTCTACCTCATCGGCCGCGACCCGGCGGACAAGGTCAAGCTGCGCGAGCCTGATGGCAAGGGGCCGATCCAGGATTTTCTCTCCCAGCTCTCCCGCAGGCATTCCCTCTGGATTGTCGGCGGCACCGCCCCCATTGTTTCCAGTAGTGAAGACAAGATCAGAAGCGCTTGCCTCGTCTACGACAATCAGGGCCGACGCGCGGCGCGCTACGACAAGACGCACCTCTTCCGTTTCGAGTCTCCGGAAGAGCGCCACGACGAGTCGCGCACGCTCGACCCGGGCTCGGGACCGGTGGCGCTGGAGAGCCCCTTCGGCCGGCTGGGGCTCTCGGTGTGCTACGACGTGCGCTTCCCCGAGCATTACCGCAGCGCCGGGCCGCTGGACGTGATCTTCGTGCCGTCGGCCTTCACCGTGCCGACCGGACGCGCGCACTGGGAGGTGCTGCTGCGGGCGCGGGCGGTGGAGAACATGGCTTACGTGGTGGCGCCGGCGCAGGGCGGCACGCACGCTAGCGGCCGGCGCACGTCTGGCCATACCATGATCGTCGATCCCTGGGGCGAGGTGCTCGCCGCCCGCGCCGAGGACGGCGAAGGCGTGGTTCTTGCGGAGATCGACACGGAGCGGATGCACGAGATGCGAAGGAGGCTGGGTTGGTGACACTGGACACGGCGCGGCAGACGCTGCTCGCGCCCTACGACCTCGAGGCGGCGAAGCTCGAGCGCGTCTTCGGCGCGCTCGGCGCGCGGCGCATCGACTACGCGGACCTGTACTTCCAGTACACCCGCTCCGAGGGCTGGAGCCTGGAAGAAGGCATCGTCAAGACCGCGAGCTTCAACATCGAGCAGGGCGTCGGCGTGCGCGCGGTGAGCGGCGACAAGACCGCCTTCGCCTACTCCGACGAGATCAGCTACGACGCGCTGCAGGACGCGGCCAAGGCGACCCGCGCCATTGCCTCTGCCGGTCAGATCAAGAAATTCAAGGTGGCGAAACGAAATCTTCCCGCCCCCCTCTACCCGGCCGTGGACCCCATCGCTTCCCTTCCCTCAGACGCGAAGGTGAAGCTGCTGGAGAAGCTCGAGAAGATGTGCCGCGCGCTCGACCCGCGCATCACGCAGGTGATGGCGAGCCTGGGCGGCGAGTACGAGGTGGTGCTGATCGCCAAGGCCGACGGCAGCATCGCCGCCGACGTGCGGCCGCTGGTGCGCCGGTCGCTGCAGGTGATCGCCGAGCAGGGCGGCCGGCGCGAGAGCGGCACCTCGGGCGGCGGCGGCCGCACCGACTACGCGCACTTCACCGGCGAGGTGCTCGAGCGCTATGCGCGTGCCGCGGTGTCGCAGGCGCTCACCAACCTGGAGGCGCGGCCGGCCCCGGCGGGCACCATGACGGTCGTGCTCGGGCCGGGCTGGCCCGGCGTGCTCTTGCACGAGGCGGTCGGCCACGGGCTGGAGGGCGACTTCAACCGCAAGGGCAGCTCGGCCTTCTCCGGGCGCCTCGGCCAGCGCGTCGCCTCGCGCGGCGTCACGGTGATCGACGACGGCACGCTGCCCGGCCGGCGCGGCTCGCTCACCGTCGACGACGAGGGCACGCCCTCGCAGCGCACCGTGCTCATCGAGGACGGCGTGCTGCGCGGCTACATGCAGGACAGCCTCAACGCGCGCCTGATGAAACTGCCGCTGACAGGAAATGCGCGGCGCGAGTCCTTCGCGCACCTCACCATGCCGAGGATGACCAACACCTACCTGCTCGCCGGGCGCCACGACCCGCAGGAGATCCTGAAGAGCGTGAAGAAGGGCATCTACGCCTCGAACTTCGGCGGCGGCCAGGTCGACATCACCAACGGCAAGTTCGTCTTCTCGGCGGCGGAGGCCTACCTCATCGCGGACGGCAGGATCACGCAGCCGGTGAAGGGCGCGACCCTCATCGGCAACGGCCCCGACGCGCTGACGCGCGTCAGCATGATCGGCAACGACCTCGAGCTCGACTGGGGCATCGGCACCTGCGGCAAGGAAGGCCAGAGCGTGCCGGTGGGCGTGGGCCAGCCGACGCTCAAGATCGAGGGCCTCACCGTCGGCGGAACCGCATAAAAACAGGGACAGACCACGTTTTCCGGATGAGCGAGATCCGCGACTTCTTCGAGGCGTATGGCGGTTCGTTCGCGAAGGGGGCGGCGGCGATCGCCGCTTTCTACGGCGAGCCCTGCATCACCGCGCGCGCCGGCACCGTGCGCCTGAATACCACGCGCAAGGACACCGAGTCCTTCTTCGCCGGCGTGGATGCGAACTACCGCGACCGCGGCTTCCGGCAGGGCGCCATGCTGTCGTTCGCGGAGCAATCCCTGGGCGTGAACAGTGCCGTGGCCACGATCCGCTGGGCCTACCGCGACGGCGCGGGCGAGACGCTGTGGGAATCCACCTTCTCCTATAACCTGTATCGGCAAGGCGGCAACTGGAGGATTCTGCTGCAAACCATGCACGACCGATGATCGGAGGAGCGCATGAGGAAGACCTGCAGGATCTGCGGCGGCGCGATGGCCCTGGAGACCATCGACGCGAGCGGCACCGACGGCACGGTGAAGGTCTCGGTGCGCGGCATGCCGGCGGGCAAGTGCCCGCGCGGCCACGCCGAGCCGGCCGAGGATGAGTTCATGCTCTGGCTGATGCGCGAGCTGAAGGAGCGCGCGGCCGGGCTGCCGGCGGGCGCCGAGAGCGGCATGCTCGTCTTCAAGAAGTACCGCTGCGACTGCGGCAAGGAGCTCGCGGCGAAGCCCGAGCGCTCGCAGGCCTTTCCCTTCGACCTCGCCTACGAGGGGCTGCCCGCGTTCAAGGCCGAGATGGAGGTCCCGCTCTACAAGTGCACGGGGTGCGGCAAGGAGCTCGCGCGCTCCCACGACAGCATCCGCAGCCATACCTCGCACGCGGTCGCGCGCGTGCACGACGCGGCCGGCTTCCCGCACTACGGATGAAGAGCGCCGCCGAGATCGCCGCGGCGATCCCCGACGGCGCGCTGCTCGCGCTGCCGCCGGACTATTCCCTGGTTTCGATGGAGGTCGTCCGGGCCCTGATCAGGCGCAAGGCCCGGAGCCTCAAACTATTGGGAGTACCTATTCTCGGCATGTCGGCGGACCTGCTCATCGGCGCAGGCTGCGTCGCGGAAGTCGAGACGAGCGCGGTGTCGCTCGGCGAGGCCGGCCTCGCGCCGCGCTTCACCGAGGCGGTGGAAAAGGACGAGCTCAAGGTGCGCGACGCCACCTGCCCGGCGATCCATACCGCGCTACAGGCCGCCGAGAAGGGCGTTCCCTATATGCCGATAGGAGGTGTCATAGGGAGCGACTTGATTGCTGGGAGACCGGACTGGAAGGTCGTAGACAACCTTCTTGTCGTTCCGGCCCTGCGTCCCGACATCGCGCTCTTCCACGCGCGCTGGGCCGACGAGGCGGGCAACGTCTGGATCGGCCGCCGCCGCGAGCTGGCGACGGTCGCTCACGCATCGAAGAGTTGTTTCGTTACCTTTGAAGAACTTCGACAGGGTGACATGCTGGAAGACGAGATACTCGCCCCCGGTGTGATCTCCTCGATCTACGTCACCGGCACGGCGCACGCGCCGAAGGGCGCGTGGCCGCTCGGCGTGCCGGGGCTCTACGGCCCCGACGACACGCACCTCTCGCAGTACGCCAAGGCCGCCAAGACGCGCGAAGGCTTCCAGCGCTACCTCGACGAATGGGTGCTTACGCCAAGGAAGAGCTTCTCGCCTGCGTGATCGCGCGCCTGCTGGACGGCGCGCGCCATGCTGCGGTGGGAGCTTCTTCCCCTGTCCCTGCCTCTGGTTGCTTCTTATCGAGAATCAAGAACCCGCAACTGCGGGTTTCTCTGCAGCAGCGGCGTGCGGCCAATCCCTTCACCGAGGGCTCGCGCGAGCTCTTCGACCTCGCCGGGCAGGGGCGCATCGACACCTTCTTCCTCGGCGGCGCGCAGATCGACGGCACGGCGGCGATCAACCTGGTGCGCGCCGACGGCCGGCGCTTCCCCGGCTCGTTCGGCTCGGCGTTCATGTACCCGATGGTGCCCGGCACGATCCTCTTCCGCGAGGAGCATTCGCGGCGCACGCTGGTGCCGAAGGTCGAGTTCGTCTCGGCGCGCGGCAGCCCGCGCGCGCTCCTCACCGGCAAGGCGCTTTTCTCCTGGCAGAAGCAGGAGGGGAAGTTCCGCCTCGAGAGCTTTCACGATTCTTCCCTTGAAGAAATCGCCGCGCAGACCGGCTTCCGATACGACGTTTCTCCGGACGCGAAGGAGACGCCCGCCCCCAGCGCCGAGGAGCTCGCGCTGCTGCGCGGCCCGGTGGCGCAGCAGGTCGCCCGGGACTATCCCGAGTTCGCCAGGCGGGTCTGGGGTCTATCATAGAAAAATGAAGGAGTACGACCGCGCCGCCAGCTCAGTCGGCAACATCGTCCACCTCGAGCACTTCAACGTCATCCACGACGACCAGCGCCTCGCGACCCTCTTCTACGTCGTGGGGCTCGGCGGCACGCGCGACCCGTACCTCTTCCCCGGCCTGGAGAACATGTGGGTCAACTTCGGCCGCACGCAGGCGCACCTGCCCAGCCGCGATGCGAAGCCGAAACCCGAGGTGCTGCGGGGCACGATCGGCCTCGTCGTGCCCGATCTGAACCGGGTGAAAGCTTCCCTGGAACGCGCGGGCGCCGAAATGAAGCGCGTCGTGCCCGACAAGCAGACGAAGTTCGGCTGGCGGGAGAAGAACGGCGCGGTGGAGGCGAGCTGCCCGTGGGGCAACCGCTTCCGCTGCCACGCGCCCGCGCCGGAGCTCGGGCCGATCGAGCTCGGCATCGCCTACGTCGACTTCGACGTGGCGCCGGGCGCCGCCGACGGCATCGCGCGCTTCTACCGGGAAGTGATGCTCGCTCCCTCAAAGCTCGAAGGAGAAAGGGCCGTGGTCAGCGTGGGGCGCAACCAAAAATTATTCTTCAGTGAAACCAGCAATCCCGTTCCCGAATACGACGGCCACCACATCCAGGTCTACATCGCCGACTTCGCCAGGCCCTACGAGTGGCTGAAGGCGCGCGGCCTGGTCAGCATGGAGGCCGACGCCAACGAGTGGCGCTTCCAGTGGATCGTCGACCCGCAGGACGCGCGCCGGCTCTTCCAGATCGAGCACGAGGTGCGCAGCATGAAGCACCCGCTCTTCAACCGGCCGCTCGTCAACCGCAACCACGCGATCAGCAACACGGGCTACGTGCCCGGGCACGACGCGTTCCGGGGTACTTTCTAAATCAGACTCGCAAAGCGACGGCCCCATTACAGCGTCTACGTCGTCGAGCTGGCGCGCGGCGTGCTCTACGAGCGCAGGTTCCAGAGGGCGAACCTCAACTACAACCCCGAGAAGCCCTGCGTCTACGTCGGCATGACCGGGCTAGATCCCGACGTCCGCTTCGACAAGCACAAAGCCGGCATCCAGTCGAACAGGTACGTGCTGAAGTACGGCGTGCGCCTCCTGCCGGCGCTCTACCAGGCCTACAACCCCATGCCCTACGACGCGGCGCGCGACATGGAGGTCGAGCTCGCCATCTACCTGCGCGAGCAGGGCTTCGGCGTCTGGCAGGGCTAGATTCATGAAATGGGTCCGATCGGACCCATTTTGCCGTCTTCAGGCCGCGTTTCTATGCCCGGGTTCGCCTTCTTCGAGGACATTTTCCACCGCCTCGGCCACGTCGGCGGCGAGGAAGCCGCCGGACTGGTGCCGCCACAGCTTCTCGTAGTGGCCGCCGAGGCGCAGCAGCTCGCCGTGCGTGCCGGTCTCCACGATGGCGCCTTTCTCGAGCACGATCAGCCGGTCCATGCGCGCGATGGTGGAGAGCCGGTGGGCGATGGCGATCACGGTCTTGCCTTCCATCAGGTCGAGGAGCTGCTCCTGGATGGCGAGCTCGACCTCGCTGTCGAGCGCGGAGGTCGCCTCGTCGAGGACGAGGATGGGCGCGTCCTTGAGGATGACCCGCGCCAAAGCGACCCGCTGCCGCTGCCCGCCGGAGAGCTTGACGCCGCGTTCGCCGACATGGGCGTCATACCCGGTGTTGCCTTTCCAGTCCTTGAGGGTTCTGATGAATTCATCGGCCTGCGCCTGCCGCGCCGCCGCCTCGATCTGCGCGTCGCTCGCGCCCGGCCGGCCGTAGCGGATGTTGGCGGCGATCGAGCGGTGCAGGAGCGAGGTGTCCTGCGTCACCATGCCGATCGCCGCGCGCAGGCTCTCCTGGGTGACGAAGGCGATGTCCTGCTCGTCGATCAATATCTTTCCGGATTCGACTTCGTAGAACCGCAACAGCAGATTCACCAGCGTCGACTTGCCGGCGCCGGAGCGGCCGACCAGGCCCACCCGCTCTCCCGGCTTCATCGTCAGGGTCAACCTGTCCAGGACCGGCGGGGCATCCTTGCGGCCATAGCAGAAGGTGACGTCCTCGAAGCGCACTTCGCCGCGCGAGACTTCCAGCGGCCGCGCGCCCGGCCGGTCGACGCCCGAGTGCGGCACGGCGATGGTCTGCATGCCTTCCTGCACCACGCCGATGTTCTCGAAGATGCCCGCCACCTCCCAGCTCACCCAGCCGGCGACGTTGGTGATCTGCCAGGCGAGCGGCAGCGCCGTCGCCACCACGCCGGCGCTCACCGCGCCCGCGCTCCACAGCCAGATGCCGATCGCCGCGGTCGAGACGAGCAGCGCCGCGTTCATCGCCGTGAGCGAGAACATGAACTGCGTGATGAGCCGCATGTGGCGCGCCATCGCGCCCTGGTGCGCGTCGACCGTCTCGCGCACCCACGCGTCCTCGTCGCGCAGCCGCGCGAAGAGCTTCACCGTGAGGATGTTGGTGTAGCTGTCGACCACGCGCGCCATGACGAGCGAGCGCGCCTCCGAGCTGGCGCGCGCCAGGTCGCGCATCTTCGGCACGAAGCGGCGCAGGAAGACGAAATAGCCGGCGAACCACAGCGCCGTGGGCACCGCCAGGCGCCAGTCCGACACCGCCATCAGCGCGAGCGCCATCAGCCCGAACGAGCCGATGTACCAGATGGCGCGGATGCTCGCCATGACGCTCTCGCGCAGCGCGTGCGCGGTCTGCATGACGCGGTTGGCGATGCGCCCGGCGAAGTCGTTCTGGAAGAACGGCCAGCTCTGCCGCACCACGTGCCAGTGGCTCTGCCAGCGGATGAGATTGGTGACGCCGGGAACCAGCGCGTTGTGCCGGATGGCGATGTCGACGAGCAGCACCAGCGGCCGCACGAAGAGCACTAGTCCCACCATCCCGAGCAGCAGCGGCCACTGCTCGGCCAGCGCCGCGTTGCGGTCCGCCGCCTCCATCAGCGACACGAGGCGCCCGATGAAGAGCGGGATCACCGTGTCGAGCAGCGCCACCCCCAGGCTCGCCGCGAACATCGCCGCGTACCAGCCCTTCGTCTGCCTGACGAAGTGCCAATAGAAGGCGGCCAGGCCCGCCGGAGGCGAACCCGCGCCGGGACTGGCAGTCCCTTTGATACTCGATTGGAAGAGTTTCAGTTGTCTTTCAACTTCTGCGGCTTGTCGCCGCTCATTCCTGCGCTCAATTGCAGATTTTAGCGGAAACGCTGTCTTTCACGCCGCCAACGGCCACTCTGCCCAAAGGGCTTCGGCTTGCCGCATCACCTCCGCGAGGAGGACATCGAAGTCCTGAGCTTTGATGTCGCGTTTCCACAGTACTCGGCGCACTGCTGCCCGCACCGCCGCCGTTACGTTTTCCCGGTGAGGTTCGGTCCAATCCACCTTCAGGTTGGCCTTGATGGTCAGTACGACGTCGTGAACCAGATCTCGAAGAAACGGCTCGTCGTGAACATCCTTGTAACGCGCGCGCACTGTGTCGTAGAAAGCGAGCTCCTCCTCGGAGAGATTTAGCTCCTTCGCCCGCTTATCGTCCGCCCGCATTTCCTTTGCGATCTGAACCATTGCTTTGACGACGGCCGCGGCGTCGATGATGCGTTTGTGACAACGCTCCAAAGTTTGCTCGAGCAGCTCGCGGAAACTTCTGGTCTTCGCCGGGTTACGTCCCGCGCGCCGCGTAAGCTCGTCGGCGATTGGCTTCGCGAGGAGCTTGAGTCTGAGGTTTTCATGCTTGCGCTCCCTGAACGTTTGGAGGAACCGGTCGTCGAGGATCGAGACGTCTGGCGTCTCAATGCCTGAGAGTTTGAAGATGTCGAACACGCCCTCGGCTTCAACATGATCGTCGACTAGATCGCGCACCGCCTGCGCGAGATCTTTGGGCGGCCTCTTCCCGGGAAGCGTCTTTGCGATCTGCCTGCGTACCCTCTGACAGAAGATCACTTCGTCCGCGTAGGGTGAGGCCCGAGAGAGATGCTTCACGAGCAGGTAGGCATGTGTCAGCCTCATCTCCGCGTCGAGGAATTCATCTCGACGCACGTCCTCTTCCGTCAACCAGCCGAAAACCTCCATGTGGAGGTCCTCGAAGGCGATCGCTGAGAGCTGCCGCCAGCCGGCCCAGTCCCTGCCTTTGGGGAGCGCGTCGCGCACCGCCGCAACCGCCCGCTCGAACACCGGCCATGCCTCCTTTTCGACGTCGGGGGCCGGCTCGCCTTGTCCGCCGCCTTGCGCATACTTGCTGGTCGCGTCGCGCAGCTCGTCGCCGATTCCTATGTAGTCGACGATTAATCCGTGCGGCTTGTCGCGGAAGACTCGATTGACCCGCGAGATCGCCTGGATCACGTTGTGCCCGCGCATCGGCTTGTCGACATACAGCGTGTGGAGGCACGGGATGTCCGTCCCGGTGAGCCACATGTCGCAGACGATCGCAATCTTGAGCGGGTCGTCTGGATTGACCGAGGGCTACAGCGCCGAGGAGCTCGGCAACTTGGAGGCCAAGAAATCCCGCTGGGCGGCTCTCGCGGCGGCCGCCGGGGCGCCGAGCACGTTACCGGATGTCATCTGCGCAATCTTGATGACCGGTAACGAATCTTCGCCGGACTTAGCTGGGTATCTTTGTAAGGCCAGACCATTTCTGAACTCACCGATCTCGTCCAAAGACCATACCCGCCAGCCGACCGGAGTTCTTCCGAGCTCGCTATCTTTGAAGGATCGAGGGAAAAGCTCTGCCGTCGCACTGTTTATTCCGATTGGTTCACGGCCGGCCGCGCGGGCGACGACTGGATCGAAGTCGATAAACAGGGACTTGAAGAGTGCGCTTGCCGTGCTTTCGGGCGCGCGGTTCATGCGGCGGTTCGATTCGATCTTCTCGTCCAGAGCACTTAGCACACGGGCGATCTTGCGCTGAAGCCCGACGTTGGCCGGAACCCGAGGTCTGAAAGCCTCGATGCGAGACGGGGATGTATGTTTGACCGCCGTACCAGACGAGCTCGCCAGTATCTCGGCGCGGTATTCTGACGAACGCATCAGGTAATGGAGATACTCTTTGTCAATGCGGCGACGATCCTTAATCCGTACTCGCCCGAGCCGTTGGTTATGCAAGAAGCGAATGCCGGGCTCATCTGGTATGCGACCTGCATACCCTAGCGTCGCTGACTCCTTGCTCAAGTCAGTCATTGTGACGACCAGATCTCCTGGATCGAGAACATAACCTTCTGGTACCGGACCTACGTAGTACTTTGGTTGTCCGAGTTGAAAGCCGCCGCCAAGAGCGAAATTTCCCGGAGTGACAAGCACGTGCTCGCTTGGTTGGTCGCGGAAGTACTCTCCCTTGAATGCGAATCCATGCGTGATCGGGATGACATCGCCAAGCCGAATGTCCAGCCACGGAGAATTGCGGCGATTCTTCATTAGACTGCTCGCTTCCCCTCGCACAAATTCACCAATTCCGCCAGTGCCAGTACCTGAGCCCGCCTCCCGCTTGCTGGCCGGAGTTGCTTAAGAATGCCAGCCTCGCGCAGTTGATTTAGGAGCTTGGTGACAGCCGGCTTGGTGGGTAAGCCGGCCTGGCCGAAGAGGGCATTCGAAGCGAACACAGGCTGAGCGAAGAAACGGTCGAGAAGCGGAATGGCGTACTCAGAGCGCGTGAGCGCGATCGCCTGCGCTTTCAGCCGCTCGTACAGCGCTAGGATGCCGCGCGCCTTCGTGGCGTTTACCTCGGCTTGCGCCGCAAGCGCGCGTAGGAAAAACGCGACCCAGGTGTTCCATGATTGCGCGCCGTTCAGATCGCGCAGCCGCGCGATGTACTCGTCACGATGCGCCTCGAAGTACGCCGACAGATAGAACATCGGGCAGCCGAGGAGGCGCTTCTCGAACAGGAACACGGGCACGAGCATGCGCCCGATCCGACCGTTGCCGTCCCTGAAGGGGTGGATGATCTCGAACTGCGCGTGGATTAGGGCGAGTTGAACGAGCGGATCAAGCTCATCCCGCCGCCAATACGTTTCCAGGTTTCCAAGCAGCTTCAGAACCTTTGCGGGCTCGGGAGGAATGAACCGCGCGGCCTCGATCGGGGTGCCCGGCGCACCGATCCATACCTGGGTACTACGGAAATCTCCCGGCGCCCGGTCCCGTCCGCGCACGCTTTGCAGCAGCACCCAATGCAACCGCTTGAGCAGCGCGAGGCTGAACGGGTGCTTCTTCAATTGGCTTTCCGCCTCGCGCAACGCCTTGCGGTAGTTAAGAACTTCGTGGATGTCCTCGCGCCGCTCCGCGCTCGCCGGGGCCTCGCCCGCCTCGAACCGCAGTACGTCGCCGAGCGTCGCCTGGGTGCCCTCGATCTTTGAGGAGAGCACTGCCTCCTGGGTGGTCAGTGGCGAAAGAAGCACCGCCGGATCGGGCAGGCCGAGCAGGATCCCGTCGTAATGGGCGATTGCTCGAGTTGCCCGGCCGATCGCCGGCACCAGGGCTTGCCAATCGATGCCGTCTCGGGGCAGGGGCCGGGCGTCGTAGGGCCGAAGAAGCGTCATTGAGTAATGCAGTGTAGCGGCAAGGCGACTTTGGGTAAAGCGACCACAGCAATGCTTTACTCAAGCATTGCTTGCGTCAATCCCGCTTTACTCAAGCCCTGCCGTTCTTCGCAGCGCCGACGCGCGCGAGTTGCGCCCGGATTTCGGCCTGCAGCCGATCGGACTCGGCGAACTGCGCCTCGAGTTCCGCGACGAGCTTGGGAAAGCGCTCCTCGAACGGCGTGTCCTCCTCATCCCCATTTGCAGAGCCGACGTAGCGGCCCGGCGTCAGCACGTAGCAATGCGCTCGATCTCTCCGGCGGAAAGCTGCTTCTGCTTGCGTGAACCGGGAATCAATGCGCCCAGCTTGCGGGCGTCGATGAAGAGGATCTCGCCCTTGCGCGCGCGGTAGCCCTTGCTGTCGGCGCGGTTCCTGGACATCAGCCACAGCGTGCAGGGAATCTGCGTCTGGGCGAAGAGCTGGCCGGAAAGCTGCACAATGCAGTCGACGAAGTCGAGGTCGACGAGCGTCTCGCGGACCTCGATGCGCGCGTTCTCGCCGTTCGAGAGTTCGCCCGTCGCCATGACGAACCCCGCCGTGCCGCCTTCCTTCAGATGATGGAGGAAGTGCATCATCCACATCGTGTTCGCGTTGCGCGGCGCGAGCGGAAGCGGACGCTTCTTTCCTTCGGCGTCCTTCAGCCCAAGATCGCGGCGCGGGTCTTTATCGCTGATGCGGCTCGCGCCCCAGCCGTTTTCACCCTTCGAGCCGTCGTTGAAGGGCGGATTGGCGAGCACGTAGTCCGCTTTGAGCGACGCGAACTTGTCGTCGAAGTACGAATCGCCGAGCTTGATGTCGCCATCCAGGCCGTGAATGATGAGATTCATGCGGCACAGCCGATAGGTGAAGTCCTTGCTCTCCTGGCCTTTGAAGGACAGCTTGCCACTGTGCTTGGTAAACAGATCCGATTGGACGAACATGCCGCCCGATCCGCAGCAGGGGTCGAAGACCGTGCCTTCCGTAGGCTCGAGCATTGCGACCAGTGTCTTTACGATCGAGGCCGGGGTGAAATACTCCCCGCCGCGTTTGCCTTCGCTTGAGGCGAACTCGCCGATGAAGTACTCATGCACGCGACCGATCACATCCTCGCCACCATGGTCGGGACGGAAGATGTCTTTCGAGAACAGGTTGATCAGGCCGCGCAGATTTTCGGCGTCCATGCTGGAGCCGGCGTAGATGGGCGGCAGCAGGTCGCGCAGTCTTTCCGGATAGCGGTCGGTCAGCAGGCGCAGCACCTCGTCCATCCGGAGCTTAACGTCGTCAAGGCGGGCGATCGCGCCGGAGATATGGTCCCAGCGGGCATCGGGCGGCAGGATGAGCGCGCCGACGGAAGCGTATTCGTCGGGATCGTTGAGGGCCTTCTCGTCCTTGTAGTATTCGCTCCTCTTATCGGCGATCAGCTTCTCGAGCTCGCTGCGGCGCTGCTCATAACGGATCGAGAGGAACCGCAGGATAATGAGCGGCAGCACGTACCGCTTGTAGTCGGCTGGCTCGATGGAGCCACGCAGCACGATCGCCGCCTGGAAAAGCTCCTTCTGCAGGGCGACAATGCCGGAGTCGGCGTTCTGGTCACTGCCCTTTCTTTTCTTTGCAGCGCGAGGCATCTCCCTGGGCCCGAAATAACTGCGTCTTGGTACTGTTAGAGAGTTATGAACGGAGGAGCGATGACTGGCATTAGCCAAATCGAAATCGACCAACAGGTCTTCGACCTGTATGACGAGTACTGCCACGGGCGCATCGACCGCCGGGAGTTCCTGAAGCGGGCCGGCGGGCTGGGGGCGGGAGCGCTAGCGATCGCCTATGGCTTGATGCCGAACTACGCCCGCGCGCAGACGATCTCGTTCACCGATCCCAGGATCAAGGCGCAGTACGTGAGCTTCCCGTCGCCGGGCGGGAACGCGGACACGATCCGCGGGTATCTGGTGGTGCCGGCGGGGCAGGGGCCGTGGCCGGCGCTCATCGTCATCCACGAGAACCGCGGCCTGAACCCGTACGTCGAGGACGTGGCGAGACGCGCCGCGGTGGAGGGCTTCATCGCGCTGGCGCCCGACGGGCTGTCGCCCTTGGGCGGCTACCCGGGGAACGACGATGACGGGCGGGCGATGTGGACAAGGCTCGACCAAGCAAAGATGCGGATGGACATGCTGAACGGCGCGTGGTGGGTGAAGAAGCTGCCGATCTCGAGCAAGAAGCTCGGCGCGCTGGGCTTCTGCTGGGGCGGCACGGTGACGAACTTCATCGCCGTGGCGATGGGCGCGGACCTGCAGGCGGCGGTCCCGTTCTACGGCTCGCCGCCGGCGGCGGGCGAGGGGGCCAAGATCCGCGCGCCGCTGCTTGCGCACCTCGCTGAGAACGACCCGCGCGTCAACGAGCCGTACCCCGCGTTCGAGGAGGAGCTGAAGAAGGCGGGGGTGCGCTACCAGATCCACCTCTACCCGGGGACGCAGCACGGCTTCCACAACAGCTCGACGCCGCGCCATGTCGAGGCGGCGGCCAAGCTCGCCTGGGAACGCACGGTGGCGCATTTCAAGAAGCATCTCGCCTAGCGCCCGGTGGTCCTGAGGGCGATCAGGCGCGCGCTTGGCGGCGCGGCGCACGGCGAGCACGTGACGGCGGCGCATCCACGCCACCAGCTCCAGCTCGCGGTGGCGGTGCTGCTGCACGAGGCGCGCCGCGCCGACTACAACGAGGGGGGCGAGGAGTCAGCCGCGGCAGGGCGGGCGCTGCGCGAGCTCTTCGGCCTCGGTCACGAGGAGTGCGTCGAGCTGCTGCGGCAGGGCCGGGAGCGGGCGCAGGAGCTCGCCAGCCTGTTCGCGCCGCTCACCGTCATCAAGCGCGAGCTCTCGATGGCGGAGCGCATCCGGCTGCTCGAGCACCTGTGGCGGGTGAGTTTCGCCGACGGCCAGCTCAACCTCTACGAAGACCACTACGTGCGCAAGGTCGCGCACCTGCTGTACATACCCAACACGCAAAGCATGCTGGCGCGCAACCGCGCCCGCGCGCAGGGCTAATGCCGCACGACAACGAGGCGGTGGCGAAGCTCGCTTGGGGGGTGCACCACGGCGCTCTTCAAGAAGCACCTAACCTGAGTCGGCCCTGGAATCAGGAGCTAGAAGGGCAGAATGGGTACGATCGTACCCATTCTGTTCCCGCAGAATCGGACAGCCGGCAAAGTATCCCGCAAGGGCAAAGGCTAGACTTCGCGTCCTGAGCATTCGCTTTTGGGGGAGGCACATGCCTGCGATCCAGAATTGGTCGCTCATAGTCGCTGCAGCGCTTCTTCTAAGCGCATGTGCGGCGGCGACCTGCCTCTCTTACGTGGTGTACCCAGCCGACGGTGCAGTCGCCCCGGATCTGAACGGACACCAGAAGTTCAAACTCGCGAGCCCGGTGATCCTGGTCGAAGCGGCCAAGAATGAGAAGACGAGCGCCGTTGATGTGGTTTTCAAGACGATTGCCGTCGAGGAGCCGGACGGGCCGACTTACGCCATCGTCCCGGGAAGCACCCTGTGGGTCGTGAGCCGCATCGGCGTGGCGACCCGGCCGAACTCCATGCTCGTCCAGGAAGTCACCACGGAGATTGAGGATAAGCGCGTCGAGTTCATCAAGGAACTCGGCGGCGTTGTCGTATCGGCGATCGGCGTGGCCGCGGCGGACAGGGCGATCCCGCCGCTCGGCTGGCGCGGCGTGGTCGATCTTGCCGGTGCGCTGCGCGCGCACAAGTCGTCTCGCCAAGCGGGCGAGGTAGGCTCGCTAGCAGGCACAAAGATCGGGTCGGCGCCGGACCAGATGAACGTCGTCTCGGTCAAGCTCGCCGCAGTCAGCGCTGATGCGTTCGAGCGCGACAAGTACCCGTTCGGCTCAAGACAGACGGTATTCGTGTATTCGGCCTGCCGCGATGCGACTTTCGAGTTGTCCTACAAGGGAACGCCGTACATCTACGCCACCCGCATTTCCGATCCCAACTTCGTGCAGACCGTGGGACTGCCGAAGACTGGAAAAGTCTCATTCCACGACCAATGCGGCGTCAGCGTGACGCATGGCAAGGCCCAGACCGCCTCGTCTCTCGAGTTGCTGAAAACGACGCTAGATCAGGTGAAGTCGATCCGCGAAGCGCAGGACAAGGCCGAAAAGGCGGCGGCGCGAAAGAAATGACGTCCGGAGGTCGGCTGCGGTTCGCTTCCGGTGTTGCCGTGCTGGCCGGCGCGCTCATGCCGCTGCTCTGCGCGGCCCAGGCGCCGCAGTCAATTCCCGTCGCTTCCCTCCGAAGCGGCGCGCTCGCGAGCCCGGTGCTGCTACAAGCCGCCTTCGCAAGCGCTGTCGAGGGATATCTCGCCACCGTCGCGCCTTCCTCGCGCCGCACGTACTATGTTCGGCCGGCGTCGACGGCAAGCCTTGACGCTGCGCTCAATCTTGGGGTCCCGGCGCTAGGCGTAGCGGGCTTGCCTGACGCGTTTCCTTTCAGTCTCGACGGCGAGCAGTTCCTCGTATTCCAGCGCCTGCGCTACGAGAAACGCGAGAGGACCCTGGACGTTTGGATGGGGAATGCCACGCTGTACCGGGCAGGAGAGACCATGAAGCGAGCCGGGGGCTCCGGGCCCGCGGTGCTCATCGCGAAGAACGGCTTGATCAGGAGCGGATCGGCGTACGTAGGGGGAGGCGGTCCGTTCGTCATCGTCGGATTGAGCGAGAGCCTCATCGCGGTGCGCGAGGCCGACGCCGGGCAGTTCCGCTTGGAAGCGAAAGCAATCCGGCTCGGCGGCGCCAAAAGGGCGCACAAGGTACCGAAGAGCGCGGCTGGTACGCTCGCGCTGCGCATCGCCATCCATTTCACCCGGGCCGCCGAGAACGAGCTGCTGATGCTCCCGGGGAATGGGCAGAACATACATTCCGTGATTGCCAGCGAAGTCGCCGCGCTGCGCCGCTCCTTCTACGACGCAGGCATAGGGGCTGAAGTCAAGATCCTGCCGTCAAACGACGGTGCGCGCACGGACTACGCGGAAAAGGACTCGATCGAGGGCGATGTGGTCTGCCTCGCGAAGGCGGAGCCCGAGTGCAGGTCCATGCTGCAGCACGCGGTGCACGCCACCATCCTCGTGCGCAACAAGAGCGGCGGCTGCGGCATGGCGGGCCACGAGGGCGGTGACTGGAAAGACCCCTCGCTCGCCGTTGCGGTCGTGGGCTGGAATTGCATATCGAACCTACAGCACGGCCTAGTGCACGAGCTCGGCCACGTCCTTGGCGGTCAGCACGAACACGGCGGCGCGCCAGGCGCCCTCGCTTTCGCGAAGGCCTATGTGACCCCGGACGGCAAGTTCGGAACGCTGTTGAGCGAAATGCGCCCCGGCATGCTGCGCCTGCCTTACTGGTCGACGACGAAGATCTACCCGTGGCTCGGTCATCCGGTCGGCGACGTCAAGCACAACAACGCGCTCGCGTTTTCTCAGACGATCCCGCAGATCATCAAAAGCCTCGAGCAGTAAAACCGGATCTCCCACGTAGTGGGGCGGCGGCGGGCCTCTCAATCGTCATCCGCGCGCAACCGCGCCCGCGCGCAGGGCTGATTTCATGACGGCGAGGTAGATCGGCGCCGGGGCTCGTCCTATACTCGGCGGCTGGTGCGCGGGAGGAGGTCCTCATGCGTACTCGTGCCATTTCGCTTTGCATCGCCGGCATCGCGCTGGCGGGCGCGCTCGGCGCCGGCGGCGCTCTTGCGCAGCGCCGCGCCGCCACCGAGGCCGAGGCCCGGATATACATCTACGGCGCCTTCCTCACGCACGCGGCGCACGCCATCGTCAGCGAGCGCGTCACTACACCGTGGAGGCGGGCGAGCTGCGGCTGCACGTGCAGTACGACCTGAAGGCGAACCACATCGTCTTCGCCGGCCAGCTCGGCGTGCCCGACCCCGACCCGCCGCCGCGGCTCGCGCGCGCCGAGCCGCCCGCGCCGCTCGCGCCCAAGAAGGCGCCCGTCAGCCTCGTCTGGACGGGCGTCTTCCCCTACAACGGCGCGGCGCTCACGCCGCAGGCGCCGGCCGAGCTCGAGCGCGAGGTGATCCCGAAGCTGAGGGGGCTGGCCGAGCTACGCTACGTCAACGTCAACGGCCATACCGACCCGCTCGGTCCGCTCGAGTACAACCAGCGCCTGTCGGAGAAGCGCGCCGAGGCGGTGCGCGATTACCTGGTGGCGCAGGGCGTCGATGCGGACAAGATCGAGGTGTTCGGCCACGGCAAGACGCTGCCGGTGAAGTCCTGCCGCGAGGAGAAGAACCGCGCCGCGCTCATCGCCTGCCTCGCGCCCAACCGGCGCGTGGTGATCGAGCTGCGGGGGACGCCGCGCTAGGCGCGGATGCCCCAGTACTCCTCGCCGCGCTTCTCCACGCGCAGCGTGAGTACGGTGCCGGCGTCGACGAGCATCCGCGCTGCGCCGGCGTTCCTCGGCGGCGCACCCGCTGCGCGCTGGCCTTACAACCGCAACCCTCCCGCGCCGCCCCGCTCGAGCGCGGCACGGCAATGCTGCAGGCGTTCCCTCCCGGCCGGGCTCTCCGACCAGGGATGCGAGCCTTCCGCGTCGGGCGCCCAGAGCAGGTAGCTCTCGGCCCCGTCGGCCTTGTGCGCCTTGTCGGCGGCGAGCAGCAGCAGCACGCTGCCGTCGGCGCGCGCCGCGCCGCAGCTCCAGACGCGGTTGGCGGGCGGCGCGACGTGCGCCGCGAACGCCTTGTTGCGGCTGACGAGCATCCGCGCCGGGCCGGCGCGCTTGTAGCGCGCCGGCGGGCGCCCGTGCGGGCGCGCGTCGAGGATGTCGGCGCACAGCGCGGCGACCTCGTCTTCCTTCAGGCGCTCGGCGTTCTCGAGCAGCGCCCGCAGCTCGGGGGTGGTGAGCCGGTCGATCTGCTCGCGGCTCCATTTCGCGACGCGCCCGCGTGCGCCGAGTCTCATGTTCATGTCAGTTGCTCCACCGCGCATTGCGCGACCCGCGACGCATGAAACGCTGGTGTAATACGCTGGCGGCGTCCGGCACAGAGGTCGGTTCGTACTTGGTGCCTTGAACCCGTATGTCAGTTGGA
>JBQTJF010000130.1:0-10792 GCA_052387375.1 Betaproteobacteria bacterium | reverse complement strand
TCGGTTTCGCGCCGAATATAGGCGGCGAACTCGGCCGGCGTACCGCCGACCAGCTCCGCGCCCATGCCGGCGATGCGCTCCTTGACCTCGGGCATTGCCAGGACCTCGCGCACGTCTGCGTTGATCCGGGCGACGAGGTCCTTCGGCGTGGCCGCCGGCGCCACCAGGCCTTGCCAGTCGCGCACATCGTAGTTGATTCCGCTCTCGGCCAGGGTTGGAAGATCCGGCATGCTCGGTGTGCGCGTATTGCTCGTGACCGCAAGGGCGCGCAGCCTGCCGTCCTTGACCAGGGGAAGCGCCGGCGGCGCCGCGGCGAACATGACTGAAACGCGGCCCGCGATCACGTCCTGGAGCGCCGGCGCCGCGCCCTTGTAAGGGATATGAACCATGTCCACCCCGGCCATAAGCTTAAACAGCTCGCCCGCGACGTGCGCCGGCGAGCCGTTGCCGCCGGAGGCGAAGTTGACCGCGCCCGGCCGGCTCTTGAGATAGGCGATGAGCTCGGCCGCGTTCTTGGCGGGAACCGAAGGATGCACGACCAGCACGTTGCCTTGGCGTGCGAGGGCGATGATGGGCGCGAAATCCTTCTCGACGCTGAAGGAAAGATTCTTGAGCATCTCGCCGGCTATGACGTGGTTCAGGTTGAGGATGCCGAGCGTATGCCCGTCGGCCGCAGACCTGGCGAGCGCGTCAAGGGCGATCGTGCCGCTCGCGCCCGTCTTGTTCTCGACTACCACGGGCCGTTTCCAGTTCTCAGAGAGCTTCTGACCGACGAGCCTCGCCAGCGTGTCGGTCGGTCCGCCGGCCGAAAAGCCGACGAGCAGGTGCACATTCCTGGAGGGATATTCCTGCGCCCCGCCCGGCGCAGCGCTCGCCAAGCCCAATATCGAAAGCAGGAGTGCCGCGAATCGCCTTCTGGTTACCTTGACCATGGACGCCTCCGTTGGCTAATTGTACGGACATTCTAGCGGGCCATGCAAGCATACTTAGCGAGACGAGTGCTATTCTGTACGTACATATGAACGATAGCCCACGCGCTCCTCGGTATCGCAGCATCGCGGAGGAGCTCGCCGCGGAGATCCGCGAAGGTCAATACCCGCTCGGCGCCCAGCTTCCGGTCGAGCACGACCTCGCGGCGCGCTTCGACGCGAGCCGCCAGACCGTGCGCGAAGCGCTTCGCCTCCTCGCCGGCAACGGCTTGATTGTCAGGCGTGCAGGCAGCGGCACGACGGTGATCAATACCGACGCGCGCGCGCTGTTCACATTGTCGCTGGGCAACCTGGGCCAGCTGCTGAGCTATCCCGAGAGCGTGGTACGGCGGCACCTCATCGCCGGACACGTGGTCGCTGATGCGACGGCCGCGCGCACTCTGGGCTGCGAGCCGGGCACCGCGTGGTACCGGATCCGGGCGCTGCGCAGCAGCGCCGCCGACGGCAAGCCAATCTGTTGGGTCGATATCCATATCCGTCCCGAGTACGCCGCAGTCGCGAAATCACGCCTTGCGGAGCGCGTGCCGGTGGTGGAGCAGATCGAGCGCCGGTTTGGTGAGGCGGTGGAAAGCGCGGAAGTCGACATCTCCCTCAGTCGCGTTCCAGCCGAGATGGCGGGCGCTCTCGAAGTCGAGCCGGGCAGCCCCGCCTTGACCATCGTGCGGCGCTACATCGGCAAGAGCGGCCAGCCATTCGAAATTACGGTCAGCATTCATCCCGAGAACCGCTACACGTACCGGATGAAGTTGCGCAAGGGCAAGGGATGAACTGCATGAGTTTGGTATTCACCAATCCGCTCTAGTTAAGTTAGGCAACGGATCTGTTGCAGTCGATCGATGCCATCGTCGACGAGTCGCGCTAGCACTGCTAGCAGTTCGCCCAACGAAGCAAGCGCGTTAGCAGTGCTAACGCCAGACATCTATCGGCGAACGCTCATCCGACGTTGTTGGGCGCTTTTCTGCTCAAGGGGGCGAAGCTCACTCGGTTGTGCACGCTGTCCATGAGCAGACTCAGGCTGCGCGATTGCACTCCGGCAACCGACGACGAAGATCGCAGTGTTGAGAGCGACGGCCGCGGCGAGCGGACTTGCGGAAATGCGGGCTTCGCAGCTTAGCGAACCGAGCGGGGACAACCGGAGAACCGTGTCCCGGCCCGTTTGGTAAGCGTTTGGTCAGCCGGCCCACTTTATCTACAACATGCTGATTTTGTTGGCGTCCCCACGGGGATTCGAACCCCGGTTACCGCCGTGAAAGGGCGATGTCCTAGGCCTCTAGACGATGGGGACTTGTGCTGGCGACAAGTCGGGGCTGGTGGAGGTAACCGGGATCGAACCGGTGACCTCTTGCATGCCATGCAAGCGCTCTCCCAGCTGAGCTATACCCCCAACCGAAGCGGCGAATTATAGCCCGTGCGCCGAGGCTTCTTCTAGCACGGGCCGAGTCGGCGGCCGCTGACCTTGGTTCGCATGCCGAGGCTCGAGCCGCCGGCGCCGCCGGTGTCGACGGCGAGCTCGAGGTCGCCCTCGAAGGCGCTCGCGCCCTGGCGGATGCGCCCGGTGCCGCTCATCGGCAGCGCGCCGCCGCACCTCACGTCGAAGCTGTAGAGCTCGCCGCTCTCGCGCCGGTTGCTGAACTGGCAGCTGCCGCCGGTGCCGAGCACGCGGCCCGGGTCGCGCGTGTCCTCCTCGGTGAAGCACTGCGTCTTCGTGAGCGGGCCGATCGGCTTGTCCATGCCCTGCAGCTGCGAGGTGACGGTGAGCTCCCAGTTGCCCGGCTGTACCTGGGAATAGGTGAGGATGGGCCAGGCGAAGCTCACCAACATCACCACCTTCTTCATCAATCGCTCTCCAGGTGGTTGGCGAGGCGCAGCAGCACGGTGTCGCGCCCGAGCAGCTCGAGCACCGCGTCGATCGAAGGGGTCTGGGTGCGGCCGGTGACCAGGCGGCGCAGCGGCATGGCGAGCTGCGGCATCTTCAGGCCGCTCGCCTTCACGACGTCCTTGATGGCGGCGTTGATGGCGCCGCGCTCCCAGGCGACGCCGAGGAGCTTCGCCTTCAGCATGCGCAACGCCTTGAGGGTTTCTTCATCGATCTCCTCCGGAGATCTTTCCACGGCCACCTGATAGAACAGCATCGCCTCGTCGGCAAGCTGCGCGATCGACTGCGCGCGCTCCTTGAGGAGCGCCGCGACCTTCTCGAGCGGCGGGCCGCCGCCGGGCTGCGCGCCGCGCTGGCGCAGCTCGGGCTCGAGGAGCCGGGCGAGGCGCGCGTCCGGCGCGTTCTTCAGGTGCTGCTGGTTGATCCAGGCGAGCTTCGCCGGGTCGAACTGCGCCGGCGAGCGCGAGACGTGGACGAGGTCGAACCATTCAACGAATTTTTCTTTTGCAAAGATTTCTTCGTTTCCGTGAGACCAGCCCAAGCGCGCCAGGTAGTTCACCAGCGCCTCCGGCAGGGTGCCCTCGTCGCGGTACTGCGTCACGCTCACCGCGCCGTGGCGCTTGGAGAGCCGCTCGCCGTCGGCGCCGAGGATCATCGGCACATGGGCGAACGCGGGCAGCGGTTTCTGCAGCGCGTTGAAGATATGGATCTGGCGCGGCGTATTGTTGACGTGGTCGTCGCCGCGGATGACGTGCGTGATGCTCATGTCGAGGTCGTCGACCACGACGCCGAAGTTGTAGGTCGGCACGCCGTCGGCGCGCAGGAGCACCAGGTCGTCGAGCTCGGCGTTGGGGAAGCTGATGCCGCCCTTGACGAGGTCGTTCCAGCCGACCTCGCCCGCCTCCGGCGTCTTGAAGCGCACCACCGGTTTCACGCCTTCGGGCGGCTGCTTGCCCTTGGCGCGCTCCGGCCGCCAGCGGCCGTCATAACGCGGTTTTTCTCCACGTCTTAGCTGCTCCTGACGCAGGATTTCGAGTTCCTCTCGCGGCATGTAGTCGTAGTAGGCGCGTCCCGCGGCGATGAGCTGCTCGGCGACCTCCTTGTAGCGCGCGAGCCGCTGCATCTGGAAGAAAGGGCCCTCGTCCCAGTCGATGCCGAGCCACTTCATGCCCTCGAGGATGGCGTTCACCGATTCCCGCGTCGAGCGCTCGAGGTCCGTGTCCTCGATCCTCAGGATGAACTTGCCGCCGTGGCGCCGCGCGTACGCCCACGAGAAGAGCGCGGTGCGCGCGCCGCCGATGTGGAGGAAGCCGGTGGGGCTGGGCGCGAAGCGGGTGCGTACCTGCATGGGTGCTAGGATTTTCCCATGAGCTACGTCTTGCCGGTCTATCCGTACCGGAAGCCTCCCGAACTAGAAAAGCGAACATCTTTCGCATACCCCGTCATCGTCGTTGGCGCCGGCATGGCCGGGCTCACCGCCGCGCTCGAGCTCGGCTCGCGCGGCGTGCGCACGGTGCTGCTCGACGACGACAACACCGTCGGCGCCGCCGGCCTCTCTTCGCGCGGCATCTGCCACGCCAAGCGCTCGCTCGAGATCCTCGACCGCTCGGGCGTCGCCGCGCGCATCCGCGCCAAGGGCGTGACCTGGAACGAGGGCGAGGTGTACCGCGGCAGCAAGCGCCTCTACCGCTTCAACCTCCAGCCCGAGGCCGGCCAGAAGTTCCCCGCCTTCGTCAACCTGCAGCAGTTCTACGTCGAGCAGTACCTGGTCGAGCGGCTGCAGCAGATGCCGGAGGTGGACCTGAGGTGGAAGAACAAGGTCGTCAAGGTCTCAGAGAAGGACCGTGCGGTCCATCTCCGGGTTGAAACCCAGGATGGCGCTTATGAACTTCAAACCGAATATCTGCTGGCAGCCGACGGCGCGCACAGCGTGGTGCGCGAGCAGCTCGGCGCGAAGGACGCGGAGTCGGAGCTGCTCGAGAGCGTGTGGTGCATCGCCGACGTGCGCATGGCGGGCGAGACCGACGTGGTGCGCAAGTCCTATCTCGACAACCCGCTCAACGCCGGCGGCGCGATCTGGTATCACCAGATGGCCGACGGGGTGTGGCGCACCGACTGGCTGATCACGCACTACCCCGACCGCGACGCGGAGGCGACGCCGGCGCGCGCCGCCGAGCGCTTGCAGAAGCTGCTCGGCGCGGACAAGCCCTTCGAGCTCGTCTGGGTGGGGCCGTACCGCTTCCGCCGCCGCTATCTCGAGCGCCTGCGCATGGGGCGCACGTTCTTCCTCGGCGACGCGGCCGCGCAGCACTCGCCTTTCGGCGCGCGCGGCGGCAACCGCGCGGTGCAGGACGCGAACAACCTCGCCTGGAAGCTCGCGCTGGTGCTCGCCGGCCGCGCGCACCCGGACCTCCTCGACACCTATCACGACGAGCGCCACCCGGCCACGGTCGCGCACGTCGAGCACTCGACGCGCGCCGCCGTCTTCATCGGCCCGGAGAGCCCCGGGCAGCGCCTGGTGCGCGACGCCATCCTCGACCTCGCGCAGCGCGAGCCCTGGGCGCGCGCCTGGGTGAATACCGGCAGGCTCTCGGTCGCGTCGGTGTACGAAACATCAAGATTGAATCGCCAGCGTGGCAAGTTCAGCTCGGATCTCGCGATGCCCGGGGCGGCGGCACCCGACGGGCGGCTCGGCGAGGGCTACTTCGTCGAGCGCCTGGGCGGCGACTTCTGCGTGGTCTATTTCGGCGGGGATGGGCCGTCGTTGCAGTGGCAGAGTTTTCATGTGATTGAAAGGCCCCTGCTCACCCGCTACGGCGTGGAGGGCACCGCGACCTACGTCTTCCGCCCCGACGGGCACGTGCTCGCGCGCTGCACCGGCATCGATGCGGCGTTCGCCAGGCAGGCGATCGAAGCGGTGTTGAACTACAGGACGGGAGCGAAAGGAGCCCCAGGACCCATGAGCCCTGAAACTGGTGGAATGACCCAAGTCCAGAAGGACCGGCTCTACGATGAGCTGGCCGCCCTGGTCGACGCGACCGCGCCGCCGGAGCGCGAGCGGGTGCTGGCCCGCCTCGCCGTGGCGCTCGCCGAGCGGCTGGGGGATTACGAGGCGTTGCGGGACGCGATAAACTCGGCGCGAGCTACCCCTAGAGAAGGAGGCAGTTCATGAGAATCATCCGTACGCTCGGCGTCGCAGCGTTCGCGGTAAGCCTGCCCGCCGCGGCGCAAGTCACGCTCAACGCCAGCACCTGGGTGCCGATGACGCACCCGATCACGCAGCACGCGCTGATGCCGCTGTGCGCCGACATCGAGAAGGCGACCAGCGGCCGCGTCAAGTGCAACATGCTGCCCAAGGCGCCGGTCGGCCCGCCGCAGACCTTCGACGGCGTGCGCGACGGGCTGATGGACCTCTCCTACACCGTGCACGGCTACACGCCCGGGCGCTTCGCGCTCGGCGACGCGCCCGAGTTCCCGTTCATGGGCGACACCGCGACCATCACCGCGGTCGCCTACCAGCGCATCTACGAGCGCATGCTCGCCAAGTCCGACGAGCACAAGGGCGTGGTGGTGCTCGGCGTGTTCACGCACGGCCCGGGGCAGATCTACAACACCAAGCGCGCGGTCAAGTCGCTGAAGGACCTCGAGGGCCTGAAGATCCGTGTCGGCGGCGGCGTGGTGAACGACGTGGCCAAGGCGCTCGGCACGGTGCCGATGCTCAAGCCCGCCCCCGAGTCCTACGAGCTGCTCTCGAGCGGCGTTGCCGACGGCGTGTTCTTCCCCAAGGAGTCGCCGGCGTCGTTCAAGCTGGTGCCGCTCATCAAGCACGTCACCTACGTGCCGGGCGGGCTCTACAACGTCAGCTTCGTCTGGATGGCCAACCCGGCGAAGTGGAACACCATCCCGGCGGCGGACATGAAGCTGATCCAGCCGCTGCTCGGCGAGGCGCTGGCGCGCCGCTCCGGCAGGATGTGGGACGAGGCCGACGCGAAGGGCGAGGCCGCGGTGCGCGCCGCCAACATCCCGATCGTCGTCGCCGGGCCGCAGCTGATCAAGGAGATCAAGCAGCGCACCGACGGCCTGGAGAAGGCCTGGATCGAGGGCAAGGCGAAGCAGAAGGGCGTCGACGGCGCGGCGGTGCTGAAGGCGCTGCGCGCCGAGATCGCCAAGCTCTCGAAGAAGTAAGCCGCGCCTATCCCTGGCAGCAGGCAGCCCATGGACTGGTTCGACCGCCGGGTCGCGCCGGTCCTGGGCTGGTTCGCCGCCGCGGTGCTGATGGCGCTGATGCTGCTCACCTGCGTCGACGTCGGCGGCCGCTACCTCTTCAACAGCCCGGTATGGGGCGCCTTCGAGCTCACCGAGATGATGCTCGCGGCGCTGATCTTCGCCGCGCTGCCGCTCGTCTCGCTGAGGAACGAGCACGTCACGGTCGACCTCTTCGACCCGGTGACGCCCGACTGGCTGCTGCGCGTGCAGCACGTGGCCGCCTGCGCCGTCGGCTTCGCCTGCATGGCCTACCTCGCCTGGCGGCTGTGGATCCGCGCCGGCAACCTGCTCGCCGCCGGCGAGACCACGGCGCAGCTCAAGCTCGCCATGGCCTGGCTCGCCTACGGCATGGCGGTGCTGATGGCGCTCTCGGCGCTGTCGCTCGTCATCCTCGCGCTGCGCCGGCCCAAGCGCCACCACGTCGAGGAGACGGTGGTATGAGGCGCGCTTTTGCCCCCCTGACGCCCCCCAGAGGGGGGAAAGGCAAAGCGAGCGGGTCTTTCGCGAGCGGGGGGTTCTACGAAATCGGTACGATCGTACCGATTTCTGGCTTGCAGCGCTCTCGATCCAGCCCCTATAAAACCCCCCGCTCGCCTGCGGCTCGCGACCCCCTTGTCAGGGGGTCAAGCCGGTGACCGAAGCGCTGATCGGCTTCGCCGGCTTCCTCGCCCTCGCCTTCCTGCGCGTGCCGATGGCGTTCGCCATGGGCATCGTCGGCTTCGCCGGCTTCGCCTACAAGGTCAACTTCAACGCCGCCGCCTCGATGCTGGCGCAGATCACCTACGAGACCGGGCTCGCCTACACGCTGTCGGTGATCCCGCTGTTCATCCTGATGGGCAACTTCGTGGTGCGGGCGCGCATGTCGGAGGAGCTCTACCACGCGGCTTACACCTTCCTCGGCCACAAGCGCGGCGGCCTCGCCATGTCGACCATCGTCGCCTGCGGCGGCTTCGGCGCCATCTGCGGCTCCTCGATCGCCACCGCCGCCACCTTCAGCAAGGTGGCGTACCCCTCGATGCGCAAGTACGGCTACAAGGACTCGCTCGCCGCGGGCGCCATCGCCTCCGGCGGCACGCTCGGCATCCTCATCCCGCCCTCGGTGATCATGGTCATCTACGGCATCATGACGGAGACCAACATCGGCAAGCTGTTCATCGCCGGCGTGCTGCCCGGCGCGCTGTGCGTGCTGCTGCTCTGCCTCGCGGTGGCGTGGATCACCTGGCGCGACCCGGCCGCCGGACCGCCGGCGGTGCGCGCCGGCTGGCCCGAGCGGCTGGAAGCGCTGAAGCACGTCTGGCCGGTGATCGTGCTCTTCGTCGCCGTGATCGGCGGCATCTACGGCGGCGTCTTCACCGCCACCGAGGGCGCCGGCATCGGCGCCGGCGGCGCCTTCCTCTTCGCGCTGGCGCGGCGCGCCCTCACCTTCCGCACGCTCGTCGACGTGCTGGTCGAGAGCGCCAGCACCACCAGCATGATCTTCATGATCCTGATCGGCGCGCTGCTCTTCGCCAACTTCATCAACTACACCACCATGCCGGCGGACCTGAAGACCTTCATCACGCAGTTCGACGCGCGGCCGTGGATGGTGGTGGCGGCGATGTGCGCCGTCTACGTGGTGCTCGGCTCGGCGATGGAGGAGCTCTCCATGATCCTGCTCACCGTGCCGCTGTTCTTCCCGGTGGTGGTCGGCCTGGGCTACGACCCGCTCTGGTTCGGCGTCGTCGTCGTGGTGGTGGTGCAGATCGGCCTCATCTCGCCGCCGGTGGGGATGAACATCTTCGTCGTGCGCACCCTGCTGCGGCACATCGCCATCGCCACCGTGTTCCGCGGCGTCTGGGCCTTCACCGCCGCGCAGTGCGTCCTGCTCGCCGTCCTGGTGGGCTTCCCCGAGATCGCGACTTACCTGCCGAAGTTCATGAGATAGGCGCCGGTTTGCCGCCCCCCAGACCCGGGGGGGGCGCCCCCCGCCTCCGCGGGGGGGGCGGGGGGGTTTGGGGAGGGCCGGGGCACAGAGGGCGCGGAGCACAAAATGGGTACGATCGTACCCATTTCAAACCCCCCGTTCGCCTTCGGCTCACGACCCCCTTGTCAGGGGGGCGGCAAACCAGGCCGCTAGTCGGTGCCGCCCTCGACGCCGAAGCGCTGGCTGCGCCAGCGCAGCATGCCGCCGGCGAGGTTGGCGACGCGCTCGAAGCCGGCCTTGCCGAGCATCACCGTGGCCTGCGCCGAGCGCGCGCCGGAGCGGCAGACGGTGACGACAGGTTTGCTTCTTGAAATTTCCCCGCTCCTCTCCAGCAGTTTTCCGAGTGGCACCAGCTTGGCGCCCGGCACGTGGCCCAGGGGGCCGCTGAACTCGTCGGGCTCGCGCACGTCGAGCACCTGCACCTCGCGCAGGTGCTCCTCCAGCCAGTGCGGCTCGACCTCCCAGATGCCGCCGAAGGTATAAGTGAGCGGAGCCCAGTCGGGGTCGCTCGCCGACGGGTTCTCCGGCTTCCCGCATTTCAGGTTCGCCGGCACGGCGATGTCCATCAGCTTGGGATGCGGCAGGCCGAGGTGCGCCATGTAGCCGGCGAAGTCGCCCTCGCCGACCGACTCGGCGAGGCGCGGGTTGTAGAGCTTCTCCTCGCCGACGCTCGAGGCGGTCAGGCCGCGGTAGTCGTGGCCGGGATAGAGGAGGCAGGCGTCCGGGAGCGAAAACACCTGCTCGCGCACCGAGCGGAACAGCGTGCGCGCGTCGCCCTGCTGGAAGTCGGTGCGCCCGCAGCCGCGGATGAGCAGCGCGTCGCCGGTGAACGCCATGCCGCGCTCGTCGAGCACGTAGGTCATGCAGCCGTTGGTGTGCCCCGGGGTAGCGCGGGCTTCGAGGTGCCGTGGGCCGAAGTTGACGGTCTCTCCAGGAGACAGGTACTTGTCGGCACCCTCGGCGCCGGAAGCGCGGGAGAGCGCGATGCGGCTGCCGAGCTTCTGCTTGAGCAGCCACGCGCCGGTGACGTGGTCGGCGTGCACGTGCGTCTCGAGCGTCCAGGCGAGCCGGAGGCCCAGCTCCTTTACCAGCGCCGCGTCGCGGCGCGCCTGCTCGAATACCGGATCGATCAGCACCGCCTCGCGCGACCCGGCATCGCCGAGAAGATACGTGTATGTTGACGACTGCGGATCGAACAGCTGGCGAAAGATCATATGGAGAACTTTACACCTCTGAGCGCGCTCGCAGGCGGCGTGCTCATCGGCCTCGCCGCGGTGTGGCTGCTCTGGGCGACCGGGCGCATCGCCGGCGTCAGCGGCATCCTGCACGGCGTCTTCGCCGACCCGCCGGGCGAGCGGCCCTGGCGCGCGCTCTTCGTCCTCGGGCTGGTGCTCGCCGGCTTCGCCTGGCACGGCATCGCCGACGCCCCCGTGCGGCAGGGCTTCGGCCTGGGCTGGGCGGCGGCCGCCGGCCTGCTGGTCGGCTTCGGCACGCGGCTGGGCGGCGGCTGCACCAGCGGCCACGGCGTGTGCGGCATCGGCCGGCTTTCCAAGCGCTCCTTCGCCGCGGTCGGCACCTTCATGGCCGCCGGCATGGCGGCCACCTACCTGATGCGCCACGTCCTCGCATGAAGCATCTCTCGGCGCTCGGCTCGGGCTTCCTCTTCGGCATCGGCCTGTGGGTCTCGGGCATGGCCAA
>JBQTJF010000129.1:0-19885 GCA_052387375.1 Betaproteobacteria bacterium | reverse complement strand
GGGGGCGACGCTTATTTTCCTCACTGGCGCTGGCGCTTTTCGCGTCCAGTGCCGCGGCGAGCGAACCGACCCTCGGCGGCCAGGCGGGCCTGGTCAGCATGCCCGACGCGCGCTTCGCCGAGGAAGGGAGCTGGCGCGTCGGCATCGGCTACCTGAAGCCCTACGCGCCGATCTGGTCGAGCCTCACCGCGTTCCCCTGGCTCGAGGCCTCGTTCCGCTTCACGCGCATCTTCTACGTGCCGGCGTTCCCGAGCGGCTTCACCTCGAGCGGGTTCCCGGTGACGGACTACGGCGACTACCGCGACAAGGCCTTCGACGTGAAGCTGCGTCTGCTGCCCGAGCGCGGCTGGTGGCCGGCGATCGCCGCGGGAGCGCAGGACGTCGGCGGCGGCACTGGGTTGTTCCGCTCGCAGTACGTCGTGGGTTCGAAAAGAATCCATGAATTCGATTTCACCTTGGGGTACGGCAAGGAGCGTATCGACGGAGCGTTCGGCGGCGTGCGCTGGTCGCCGACGTCCTTCCCCAAGTGGGGCCTCGTCGCCGAGTACGACGCTAACGACTACAAGAACGACCCGTGCGCCGCCCAGTCCGGCGCGGCGCAGTACGACAAGGGCGGCGCGGTCGGCATCGAGTACAAGAGCGACTTCTGGGGCGCGAAGACCTTCGCCGCGCACGGCGAGGTGGGGCTGAACGCCTACCTGGTGCTGCCGCTGGAGCGGCCGGAGATCATTCCCAAGTTCCAGGAGCCGCCGCCCTACACGAAGATCAACCCGCGCCCGACCGAGGCGCAGTGGCGCGAGGACGAGGAGCACCGCCTGCGCCTCGCGCGCGCGCTGCAGGCGCAGGACTTCCGCGACATCCGCCTCGGCTATTTCCACGGCCGGCTGGAAGCGTCGCTGACGAACACCAGGATCTCCTCCATGCCGCGCGCGGTGGGGCGCGCGGCGCGCACCATGCTCTCCTTCGCGCCGCTCGAGACGCGCGAGATCCGCGTCACCTACAAGCACGGCACGCTTCCGGTGGCGACCTACAGCTTCATCCACGTCCCGCTCCTGCAGCGCTACTTCAACGGCATGGCCTCGCGCGAGGTGCTGGCGCCTTACGTCGCCATCGAGTACGCGAAGCCCGGGGAGGCGCGGGAGGAGAAGGACCGCGCCGAGACGCTCATCGCCTTCGAGGAGCCGCTCCCAGAAGAGCTCGTGGTAGGACGGCAAGATGCAGATTTAGTAGCTGTTCACGGGGAAAATCTGGCTGGCGGGCGCTTCCGCCTGGCGCCCGGGTTCTCCAGCTTCTTCAACGACCCGAGCGGCGCCTTCAAGTACGACCTCTCGGCGATCGCCGCCTACCAGCGGCCGATCGGCCATCGGCGCTTCCTGCAGTCCACGCTCAAGCTCTCGCTCCTCGAGAACGTAAGCGACGTGACGCAGCCCTCCAACAGCACGCTGCCGCACGTGCGCACCGACGTCGCCGAGTACAAGCGCGGCAACGACTTCAAGCTGCAGCGGCTGCTCGTCAACCAGTTCTTCCACCCCGGCGAGCGCGTGTACGCGCGCGCCTCGGCCGGCATCTACGAGGAGATGTTCTCGGGCGTCGGCGGGCAGGCGCTGTACATGCCCGCGAGCGGGCGCTGGGCGGCCGACCTCGCGGTAGACTGGGTGAAGCAGCGCGACTTCCAGGGCTGGTTCGGCCACCGCGACTACTCGACCGTCACCGCCATCGCTTCGCTCAACTACCGCATGGCGCAGCGCGTGACCGGCACCGTGCGCGCCGGGCGCTTCCTCGCGCGCGACGAGGGCGTGCGCTTCGAGGTGAAGCGCCGCTTCGCCTCGGGCTTCGAGGCCGGCGCCTGGTACACGCTCACCAACGGCAACGACATCACCTCGCCCGGCACCCCCGACAGCCCGTACTACGACAAGGGCATCTTCGTCGCCTGGGCGCTCGACTGGATGCTCGCCTACGACACGCAGCAGACGGCGACCATGTCGCTTTCACCCTGGACGCGCGACGTCGGCCAGATGGTGGTGTCCCCCGGCGACCTCTACCGCCTGCTCGAGCGCCCGGTGGTGCAGATGCACGAGCTGGACGGCCTGCAGCGCTTCGGCGACCGCGCCGACGACTACGCGCTGCCGCGCCTGGGCGCCGACCGGCAGTGGCCGGACTTCCTCGCCGACGACTCCCGAAGCGCGCGCGGCGCCGCCGGGCGCATCGAGTGGCTGCCGAGCATGCTCGCCACCGGCGGCATCCTCGCCGGCTCGGCGCTGCTCGACAGGAAGGGGTTCGAGGAAGCAGACAAGCGCAAGGACAGGGGTTGGATGAAAGACGGCGTGAGGTTCGGCAACGCGCTGCCGATCGCGGCCATGGGCCTTTCGGGCATCTTCGCCTTCGACGAGTCGCGGCCGCAGCTCTCCGATGCCGGTGTGGCGGCGCTGGAAGCGGGAGGGGTTGCGCTGGTTGGAAGTTCCCTACTGAAATATGGATTCGGCAGATCCAGACCCACGTCGGGCGAAGGCCGCAGCGACTTCGACCCGGGAACGTCGGAGGACAGGTACCACGCCTTCCCCTCGCGCCACACCGCGGTGATGTGGGCGGCGGTGACGCCCTACGCGAAGGAGTTCGACATGCCCTGGCTCTACGGCGTCGCCGCGCTCACCAACGCCGCGCGCGTCGGCAGCCGCGAGCACTGGGTGTCGGACACCGTGGCGGGATCGCTGCTCGGCTACGCGCTCGGCCACATCGCCTGGGAAGCGCGGCGCAGCTCGCGGCTCAACAAGAGCGGGCCGGCGCTGGCCATCGGGCCGGGGACGGTGGGGGTGTCGTGGACGCTCGACTGAGAAATTGGGGACGTACCCTATTTTCTCTCGCCGGCATCGGAGTATCCTTCCCCCCATGAAGATAGCGACGGGAAAGGTGATCGGCGGCAAGGTAGTGGTCGATGGCGCACCCCTTGAGGAGGGCACGTCGGTCACGGTTCTCGCCAGAGATGACGAACGCGGATTCACGCTGTCTCCCGAAGAGGAAGCGGAACTGCTCCTTTCCATTGCCGAAGCCGATCGGGGAGACATGGTTCCCGCCGAAGAGGTGCTCGAGAAGCTTGCACGCCGCCGCGGCTGAGCGAGTCGCGTGCGGGTCCGGATCACGAGGCGAGCTCAGGCGCACATCGATCAAGCCGCCGATTGGTGGAAGAAGAATCGGCCCCTTGCTCCTGAGGCACTGGAAGAGGAGCTTAGAGAGGCGCTCTTGCTCCTCAGACTAGGTCAGAGCCCGACTTTCTGCCATTGCCGCCACAACTGAGGGCTGGAAACCGGCGGGCGCAGGAGCAAAATGGGTACGATCGTACCCATTCTTTACAGGGCGCCGGACACGCGGGGCAGCTTAGGCACGCTCTGTGATTTCGAAGGTCGTGATGAGCGGCTGTCCGGCGTCGGGAAGCGGGAACTCCTCCAGGTAGAACTCGGTCGCTTCGCGCAGATTCGCGATCGCCTCTTCGACCGTTTCGCCTTGCGTCGTCGTGCCGGTCTCGGGATTCAAGGCTGTGTAGCCGCCTTCGGCCGCGGGCATCAGAACGGCGGTCAGCCTCATGATCGGTCCTCCGAACCGCGAACGACGACGGTCTGCGTGCCGACGAATTCGGTCTGGAGCTTGGGTTCGCCGTCCTCGAGCAGCATCGCGATCACCTCGCGAAGGTTGGCGTGCAGCTCATCCAGCGTCGCCCCCTGGCTGTGGGCGCCGGGGAAGCCGGGGACGTGGCCCACGTAGAGCCCGGTATCGGGGCAATGCTCGATGACGGCGGTATAGGCTTTCATGACGCCGGCATTTTAGCGTTTGCCGTGCCGTGATCTGAAGAGGTCGCGATGCGTTCCAGTGCGGTGGAACACGATTCGACGTGGCGTCACGCGGTAGACCAGCAGCCAATCGGCATCGACATGGCACTCGGAGAACCCGGCGTACTCGCCTTGGAGGCCGTGCTCCCTGAAGGCCTCCGGCAGCGGTTTTCCCCGCTGAAGCAGCTCGAACAGGTATTCGAGAGTCTCGTAATCGAGAACCTGGGGAGAGAGTCGTTTCTTCAGGCGGCGAAAATCGCGCTCGAAGCGCCGCGTGAAGACGATCTGCTTCACAAGCGCTTAAGGTGCGCGACGGCTTCCCTCGCAGTTGTGAAACGACGAACCTTGCCTTCCCGCTCTTCGCGTCGCGACAGTTCCAGTGCACGCCGCGCCGCTGCCTTCAAGTCATAGTCGTGTGTGGCGAGCTCGATCGCGCGGCGCACCGCGGACGCGGCATCGCGCTGCCCCGTGGTCGCCTGGGCCCGCTTGAGCAGCGATTCGGGAATACGGATGGTTACGGTCGCCACGGCGTTCTCCTTGGATCCTTGCATTGTAACGGGAAGCACGAAAGGCCAGCGGCACGCAAGGCCTTCGCAAATGGAAGCCGAACCTCGAGTGCTAGGATTCGAGCTCTCATGAGACCCAACTCCGCTCTGCGTAGGTCGACGTCACGCTATGAGGTCGCCCGGCGACTCGGCGTCATCGGCTGCATCGACGGTCCGCGCGATCTCGCCAAGAACCGGCGCAAGTACATCCGGCAAGCATTGCGTGCGAAGCGCCATCCTCGTTGATATCGGGCTCTGACCCCGATTTCCGCCATGAGAAAAACGTGGTCTGTCCCTGTTTTTGTCTTGTTCCTCGCCGTTTCGCTTCCCCTTCACTCCCAAACCTGTCGCGTGCTCGACGCCGAGCTGCAGGAGAGCTACAGCGGCCCGTGCGTGGAGGGGCTCGCCGAGGGGGTCGGCAGCGCGCGCGGGACGGCGCGCTACGAGGGCGAGTTCCGCCGGGGGATGAAGCACGGCAGGGGGGTGAAGACCTGGGCGAACGGCGATCGCTACGAGGGGGACTTCTCCGAGGATCGCAAGCACGGAGCAGGCACTTACACCTGGGGAAAAGGCCCGTGGGCGGGCGAGCGCTACGAGGGGGAGTATGTCGACGACCGTCGCCACGGCAAGGGTACCTACCGCTGGCCGAGCGGCGACGTCTATTCGGGGCCCTGGGACAGGGACGCCATCGCCGGACCGGCGACGCCGATGATGCTGGCGCGCGCCAAGTTCGAGCAGGAGTCGCGGGCCGCGGTGGCGAAGGTCGGGCAGAAGGTCTGCCGCGAGGTGCCGGTGGGCATCGGCGAGCGCGACTGGGTGCGCGGCGTGGTGGTGGAGCTCACGCAGGACAAGGTCGCGGTGCGCCTCGAGGATCCGGGCATCCAGCCGCACGTGGTCGGGAGGGTCGAGCTGAGAAAGGGCGAGATCACCTGGGACGAGCCCATGGCATGGACGCCCTGCTGGTAGCTTCGTAGAATTCCTGCCAGGGGGTTCAGTTGAAAAAGCTCGTCATCGCCGCCCTGCTCATCGCGGCAGGCGCGGTGCTCGCCCACATGCACGTCGTCGCGCAGACCTATTACCCGGTCGTGCACGTGACGACGCCGGAGGGCCTCAAGTACACCGCGGTGTTCGACCGCACCGACGAGCGGCGCGCCTGCGGCGCGAAGAACGACCGCTTCGTCGCGCCGTTCAAGTCGATGTGCAAGGAGTGCAACGTGGTGCTGGCGCGCTGCGAGCGCGAGCTCGACGGCCTGGAGCTGGCGCTGAGCGAGGGGCAGGACGTGCCCTTCCACCGCATCTACGCGCCGGGGCTGCGCGTCGCGATCTCGGGGCCCGCGGAGATGGCGAGGCTCGGCTGCGACACCATCGCGCAGGGCCTCACCGCGCAGGGCATGCGCCAGGTCGCCTGCGTCTATCCGTCGAAGTCGTCCTGAAGCGGGCCGAAGGCCCGCTAAACGTTCAGAAAAACCAAAAGAAACGGCCCCAGGCGGGGCCGTTTCCACTCTAGAGAAGCTTGCGCTGCTTAGTGCGACGTGGCGGCGCCGCCGGCGGCGGAGTTGCCGACCGCGGCCATGCCGGCGCTGATGCCGATCGCCGGCAAGCTCGCCGCAACCGCGCTGCCGAGCGAAGCCGCGCTCGCGGCGGTGGTCGCTGCGCCGGCGGATGCGCCGCCGGTCGTCGTTACCGCTGCGCCGCCGGCCTGCGCGACTTGCGTCGACTTGGCGGCAGCCTTGGCGGCCGCAGCCTTGTCCTGCGCGAGCACGGCGCCCGATCCGAGAGCGGCCGAAACGAGAAATGCGATGCCGATTGCGTGTTTCATGAACCCCCCGAACAAAGATCTTGGTGGAACGACGTAGCTAACAGCTTGTTGTAAGGATCAATCCTACAGACGGGCCGCGCGGAACGCCATCCCCAATTTCGGCGTATCAGTATGTCGACACGCCACGGGTATTGCCGCAGGTCCACAAGGGCTTACGCTGTAATTCTTACACCTTGCGTCAACGTTACTCGGCCGCTTCGGGGGCGATGACCGGCCCGGTCGAGGCGCCGACCGAGGCCTGGTACGCCTGGTAGCGTGTAAGGAAATCCCTCATCGAAGTCTCGCCGACGTGGTCGTAGCCGCGGCAGTGCAGGCGCTCGTGCTCGACGATAGTGGGCAGCGCGAAGCCATCGACGAGCCAGACGTCGCAGCGCCTCGTCGCCAGGTTGAACTCGGCGCAGGCCATCGGCACCATGCCGAAGCCGACGTACTTGCGGCAGCGCGAATACATCTGCGAGGCGGAGACGCGGTGCTCGACGATCGCCAGCTCGGGCCAGCCCTCCACTCTTTCGTGGCCGACGGTGGTGCAGCCGCTGGTCAGCAGCAGAGCAAGGGGAATGAGCGCGCGCCTCAAGGGACATGATTCTTGGCACGCGAGCGTTGCGCCCCCGACCTCCTGCGATAATCCGGTGGATGCAATCCAGAGGAACTACGCGCGCCGCGTTTGTCCTGCCCGCCGTCATCTGCGCGGCGCTGCTCGGCTTCGGCTACTACCTGCAGTACGTGCGCGGCCTCGAGCCCTGCCCGCTCTGCCTCGTGCAGCGCGGCTTCTTCTACGCCGTGATCGCCGTATCGCTGCTCGCGGCGCTGCACGGCCCGGGGCGCGCCGGCGCCGTCGCCTGGGCGGTGCTGCTCTTCGTCTTTTCCGCCGGCGGCGCCGCGGCCGCAGGGCGCCAGGTGTGGCTGCAGCACCTGCCGCCCGAGCGAGTCCCGGCCTGCGGCCCCGACCTCTTCTTCATGCTCGAGAACTTCCCGCTCATGGAGGCGGTGCAGAAGCTCTTCAAGGGCACCGGCGAATGCGCGGTGGTGGACTGGACCTTCCTCGGCCTCTCCATCGCCGAGTGGTCCCTCGGCTGGTTCGTCGCCTTCTGCCTCTACGCGGTGTGGCTCGCCGCGCGGCGCGGCAAATCGGGCTCAGCGCCCGACTACACCTTTCCCGAGGTCGACGGCAAGTACCGCTGAAGATCGGGGTCAGACCCCGAATTCATCAGGCGGTCTTGCGGCCCAGCATTTTGAAGATCGGGGTCTGACCCCGATCTTCCACGAGCGCTCGCAGTACCTCGCCGATCAGCAGCAGCGCCGGGCCGCCGTTGCAGCGCTCGGCCAACATCGGAAGTTCCGAAAGGTCCCCGGTGGAAATATTCTGGTCGGGACGCGAGGCGTTCTCGACGATCGCCACCGGCGTGCCGGCCTCGAGGCCTTCATCGAGCAGCGCCTTGCGCACCGCCTCTGCGTCGCCGGCGGCCATGTACAGCACCGCCGTGTCGGCTGCCGCCGCGGCGCGCGCCCACGCGGAGGGCGACTCGCCCTCGCCGTGGCGCGGCGTGACGAAGACGACGCTGCGCGAGAGGCCGCGGCGGGTGAGCGAGGTCTTCAGCTCTGCGCTCGCTGCAAATGCCGCCGTTACTCCAGGGACAACTTCAACCGGGATGCCAAGAGCCATCAAATGCCGGATTTCCTCGTCGGCGCGTCCGAAGAGCATCGGGTCGCCGCCCTTCAGGCGCACCACGGTCTTGTAGCGCCGCGCCGCGTCGGCGAGGCGCTTGTTGATGAAGCGCTGGGCGGTGGAATGCTTGCCGCAGCGTTTGCCGACGGCAATCTTCTCGCCTTTCACGAAGCTCAATATCTCTTGAGGAACCAATGCATCGTAGAAAACCACGTCGGCCTCGCCGAGCAGCCGGGCCGCGCGCAGGGTGAGGAGGTCCGCCGCTCCCGGCCCGGCGCCGACGAGATGGACCGTGCCGGTCATTGGTAGGCGACGCTGAAGTCTTCGAAGGCGCGCAGCGCCTCGTGCGGGTTCTCGCCGTCGCGCAGCAGGAAGGCGTCGAAGCCGCAGCGCTCGAGGAAGTGCAGGTTGTCGCGCACTACCTGCCCGACGGCGCGCAGCTCGCCGCGGTAGCCGTAGCGCTCGCGCAGCAGCCGCCCGATCGAGTAGCCGCGGCCGTCGCCGAACTTCGGGAAGTTCACTTCCACCCACGCCGCGTGCGCGAGGCGCTCGGCCACCGCCGCCGGGTCGTCGGTGGGCTCGAGCCGTACCACCGAGCCGTTAAGCGGCAGCGAGCTCTGGCCGACGATGCGCCGGCCTTTGATCAGGGTTGCCATAGACATGTTCCTTGAAGGGTTCGACGCCGATGCGGTGCACCACCTCGACGAAGCGCTCGGCGTCGCTGTCGCGGTGCGCGAGGTAGCACTCGATGAGCTTGCCGATGACGCGCGGCACCTCGGCGCGCGCGACCGAGGGCCCGATGATCTTGCCCAGCGAGGGCGGCGATTGGTTGCCGCCGACCTCGATCTGGTACCACTCCTCGCCGTTCTTGTCGACGCCGAGGATGCCGATGTGGCCAACGTGGTGGTGGCCGCAGGCGTTCATGCAGCCGGAGATGTTGAGGTCGAGCTCGCCGACGTCGAAGAGGAAGTCGAGGGAGTCCCTCATTTCCTCTACCATCTCCTGGATCGCCTGCGCCACCGGGATCGACTTGGCGTTGGCGAGCGCGCAGAAGTCGCCGCCCGGGCAGCTGATGATATTGGTGAGGAGGCCGATGTTGGGCGTGGCGAGGCCGAGCTCGCGCGCCTCGTGCCACAGGCGCGGCAGGTCGCGCTTTCTCACGTCGGCGAGGACCAGGTTCTGCTCGTGCGTGACGCGCAGCTCGCCGAAGGCGTAGCGGTCGGCGAGGCCGGCGATGGCGTCCATCTGCTCGGCGGTGACGTCGCCCGGCGGCACGCCGGTCTTCTTCAGCGACAGCGTCACCGCGGCGTAGCCGGGGACTTTGTGGGGGTGGACGTTGCGCTTGTGCCAAGCTGCAAAACCAGGGACAGACCACGTTTTCTCGGGAAAAACGTGGTCTGTCCCTGTTTTTTCGTACTGCGGACGAGTGAAGCGGCTCTCGGCGGCACGCACCTTCTCCTCGGTGAGCGTGCCGGGGCCGTCCTTGAGGTGCGCCCACTCGGCCTCGACCTCCTCGCGGAAGCGCTCCGGGCCGCGCTCCTTCACCAGGATCTTGATGCGCGCCTTGTGGATGTTGTCGCGGCGGCCGTAGCGGTTGTAGACGCGCAGGATCGCCTCGAGGTAGGTGAGCAGGTGCCGCCACGGCAGGAACTCGCGCATCACGTGGCCGATCATCGGCGTGCGGCCAAGCCCGCCGCCGGCGAGGATGCGAAAGCCGACACCGTCAAGGAAATCGGGGTCAGACCCCGAGTTCCGGAATTTCCGCTCCCGCTCGGGGAATTCGGGGTCTGACCCCGATCTCCGGATCGCGTGGATTCCTATGTCGTGAATTCCCACCGCGGCGCGGTCCTGCACGGCGCCGTTGACGGCGATCTTGAACTTGCGCGGCAGGTAGCTGAATTCGGGGTTGAAGGTCGACCACTGGCGGATCAGCTCGCACCAGACGAAGGAGTCGACGATCTCGTCGGCGGCGACGCCGGCGAAGTGGTCGGTGGTGACGTTGCGGATGCAGTTGCCCGAGGTCTGGATGGCGTGCATCTGCACCGTGGCGAGCTCGGCGAGCATCTCGGGCACATCGTGCAGCCTGGGCCAGTTGAGCTGCAGGTTCTGGCGCGTCGAGAAGTGGCCGTAGCCGCGGTCGTAGCGGCGGCTTATGTCCGCCAACTTCCGGAGTTGATGACTTGTGAGAAGACCGTAGGGAATCGCGATGCGCAGCATCGGCGCATAGCGCTGGATGTAGAGACCGTTGCGCAGGCGCAGGGCGCGGAACTCGTCCTCGGGGATCTTCCCCTCGAGGAAGCGCCGCGTCTGGTCGCGGAACTGGCGGACGCGCTCATCCACCAGCCGCTGGTCGATCTCGTCGTAGCGGTACATAGGGAAAGGGGCAAGGCCCAGCCGAAATCGTAGGGGGCGTGCTTATTCCCACAAAGACTGATGTGTTAGTCTCTTATGCCTAATATGAAGATCCAGCAGCTGAAGTACCTGGCCGAGGTAGTCCGCCGGGGCCTGAACGTCTCCGAGGCGGCCGAGGCGCTGCATACCTCGCAGCCCGGCGTTTCCAAGCAGATCAAGGCCTTGGAGGACGAGCTGGGGGTGCAGGTGTTCGCCCGCCACGGCAAGCGCCTGGTCTCGGTGACCGAGCCGGGCAAGGCGGTGATCGCCATCGCCGAGCGCATCCTCGCCGAGGCGCAGAACCTGCGCCGCGCGGGCGAGGAGTACGCCAACGACCAGCTCGGCACCCTTACGGTGGCCGCCACCCATACCCAGGCGCGCTATCTCCTGCCCAAGGCGGTGGCGGCCTTCAAGCGCAAATACCCGAAGGTCGAGCTCGTCATCCACCAGGGCAACCCGACGCAGATCTGCGAGCAGGTGCTCGCCGGCGAGGCCGACATGGGCGTGGCGACCGAGATGATCTCCACCTATGCGGAGCTCGTGTCGCTGCCGGTGGTGCAGTGGAACCGCTGCGTGGTGGTGCCGCCGAAGCACCCGCTGCTGAGGGAGAAGCCGCTCACCCTGGAGAAGCTCGCCGAGTACCCGATCGTCACCTACGACTTCGCCTTCGCCAACCGCTCGCTGGTGCAGAAGGCCTTCGAGAGCCGCGGCCTGAACCCGCACGTGGTGCTCTCGGCACAGGACTCCGACGTCATCAAGACCTACGTCGAGCTCGGCCTGGGCGTGGGCATCCTCGCGCAGATGGCCTTCGACGCGGAGCGCGACCGGCAGCTGCGCGCCATCGACGCGAGCCACCTCTTCGAGTCGAGCACCACGCGCCTGGGCATCAAGCGCGGCGCCTACCTGCGCCGCTACGCCTACGAGTTCATCGAGCTCGTCGCGCCGCAGCTATCGCCGAAGGCGGTGCAGGACGCGGTGATGGGTCGCGAGGGTATCGACTACCAACTTTAACGGGGTCAGAGCAATTTACGCGAAACACGCGAATTGCTCTGACCCCCTTTAACTGTGTGCGGCGATGAAGTCCCTGACCTTGGGGAAGACCATCTCGCGCCAGCGCCGGCCGCTGAAGATGCCGTAGTGGCCGACGCCGGGGGCGGCGTAGTGGGCGCGGCGGTGGCGCGGGATGTTGAGGCAGAGGAAGTGCGCGGCCTCGGTCTGGCCGTTGCCGGAGATGTCGTCGAGCTCGCCCTCGACGGTGAGCAGCGCCGGGGCGCGGATCGCCTGCGGGCGCACCAGCTCCTCGCGCACATACATGCGCCCCTTGGGCAGCGCGAACTCCTGGAACACCGCCTTCACCGTGTCGAGGTAGTACTCGGCCGGCATGTCGAGCACCGCGTTGTACTCGTCGTAGAAGCGCCGGTGCTGCTCGGCGGACTCGCCGTCGCCCTGCATCAGGTGGTTGAAGTAGTCCCAGTGCGCGAAGAGGTGGCGCTGCGGGTTCATCGCCACGAAGCCCAGGTGCTGCAGGAAGCCGGGGTAGACGAGGCGGTTGTAGCCCGGGTACTTCGGCGGCACGCGGTGGATGACGTTGTGCTCGAACCACGAGTAGGGCTTCTTCATCGCCAGGTTGTTCACCGCGGTCGGGCTGCGCCGCGCGTTGATCGGCCCGCCCATCATGACCATCGTCAGGGGCTGGGGCTCGCCCTTCGCCGCCATCAGCGACACCGCGGCGAGCACCGGCACCGTGGGCTGGCACACCGAGATGACGTGCAGGTCCGGCGAAAGCAGGGTGATCCACTCGCGCACGTAGTCGACGTAGTCGGCGAAGTGGAAGGCGCCGGCGGTGAGCGGCACCATGCGCGCGTCGACCCAGTCGGTGACCCACACGTCGTGCCCGGGGAGCAGCGAGCGCACCGTGTCGCGCAGCAGCGTCGCGTGGTGGCCGGAGAGGGGTGCCACCAGCAGGACTTTCTTGCCAGATGGTTTTTGTTTTTTGAAATGCACCAGCTTGCAGAACGGCTTGTCGAGCGCCGCTTCCATCTCGGCGCCGGCGATGTTCCAGGCCGGCTTCTCGTAGCGCCCGGTGAGCCGCAGGAAGAGGTCGCTCGTGGCGGCGAGGCGCCGCGCGAGCGGCAGGTAGGCGAAGGGACTGAAGGGATTGCCGAACCAGCCGCGGTAAAAGTCAGCGACCACTCGCATCGGTGCGAGCGCGGTGTGCTGCGCCTCGTAAAGACTGTAGAGCACTGAAGGACTTATAGCAGAATTGCGGCGCTGCCGCATACGGCGCAAGTCACGCCGGGCGGTATGCTGCGCCCGGTGCGCCTTCTGGTTCGCATCGCCGCCATCCTGCTCGCTCTCGCCGTCCTCATGGCGGCCGGGGCCTGGCTGCACCTGCGCCGCTCGCTGCCCCTCGTCGAGGGCGAGGTCGCGGTGGCCGGCCTCGCCGCCCCCGCCGAGGTGCTGCGCGACCCCTACGGCATCCCGCACATCTTCGCCGCTTCGGTCGAGGACGCGCAGTTCGCCCTCGGCTTCGCGCACGCGCAGGACCGGCTCTGGCAGATGGAGATGAACCGGCGCATCGGCTCCGGGCGCCTGGCGGAGATCCTCGGCCCGCGCGCGCTCGAGGCCGACCGCTTCCTGCGCACGCTCGGCGTGCGCCGCGCCGCCGAGGCGAACCTGCGCCGCTACGACAAGGAGACGCTGCGCCTGCTCGAGGCCTACGCCGCGGGGGTCAACGCCTTCCTCGAGACCAGGCCGGTGCTGCCGCCGGAGTTCTGGCTGCTGCGCGCGCCGGCGCCCGAGCCCTGGACGCCGGCCGACTCGGTGGTGTGGACGAAGATGATGGCCTGGGACCTCGGCGGCAACTGGCGCAACGAGCTCCTGCGGCTGCGCATGCTGAAGAGCCTGTCGCGCGCGCGCGTCGACGAGTTCTTCCCGCCGTATCCGGGCGAGGCGGCGGTCAGGCTTCCTGAGCTGGTGAATTCGGGGTCAGACCCCGATATACGGTACTCGCGCTCCCGCTATGGGTGTTCGGGGTCTGACCCCGAATTCTTTCCCGGCGGCGGCGCCTCCAACAGCTGGGTCGTCGACGGCTCGAAGAGCACGAGCGGCAAGCCGCTGCTCGCCAACGACCCGCACCTCGGCCTGACCGCGCCCTCGGTGTGGTACTTCGCGCACCTGCACGCGCCGGGGCTGGACGCGATCGGCGCCACGCTGCCCGGCGTGCCGGGGGTCCTGCTCGGGCGCAACGAGCGCATCGCCTGGGGCTTCACCAACACCGGGCCGGACGTGCAGGACCTCTACCTCGAGCGGCCCGGCGCGCGCTTCACGGTGATCGAGGACGTGATCAAGGTGCGCGGCGCGCCCGACGAGAAGCTCGCCATCCGCCTGTCGCGCCACGGCCCGGTGATCTCGGACGTGCTGCGCGAGGCGCAGGCGGCGATCCCCGAGGGCCACGCGCTCGCGCTCGCGTGGACCGCGCTCGCCGAGGACGACCTCACGGTGCAGGCGGGCGCGAAGCTGCCGCGCGCGCGCAACTGGTCGCAGTTCCTCGCCGCGCTGCACGACTTCCACGCGCCGCAGCAGAACGTCACCTACGCCGACCTCGAGGGCAACATCGGCTTCGTCGCCGCCGGCCGGGTGCCGATGCGCAAGCCGGGCAACGACCGCATGGGGCTCGTCCCGGCGCCGGGCTGGGACTCGCGCTACGACTGGGCGGGCTACATCCCCTTCGACGAGCTGCCGCGGCTCTATAACCCCGGCGACGGCGTCATCGTCACTGCCAACCACAAGATCACCCCGCCCGGCTACCCGCACCACATCACCTTCGAGTGGCAGCCGCCCTACCGCGCCAGCCGCATCGAGGCCCTGCTCGGGGCCCTGCCCCGGCACGCGGCGCCGAGCTTCGCGCGCATCCAGATCGACACCGACTCGCAGGCCGCCAGGGAGCTGCTGTCGAAGCTGCTTTCGACAAGAGCCAATTCAAGAGAAACCGAAACCGCACTCCATCTTCTCTCCGCCTGGGACGGCAACATGGCGGCGGAGCGCCCCGAGCCGCTCATCCTCGTCGCCTGGTGGCGCGAGCTGACGCGCGCCATCTTCGCCGACGAGCTGGGCGAGGCCTTCCGCGCCGCGTGGTCGACGCGCGCGCAGTTCGTCGGCAACGTGCTCGCCAACCGCGACGGGCAGGCGCGCTGGTGCGACAACGTGCACACGGCGAGGCGCGAAAGCTGCGCCGAGATCCTGCAGGAATCGCTGCAGGCGGCGCTCGCCGACCTGCGCACGCGCTACGGCGCCGACATGAACCGCTGGCGCTGGGGCGAGGCGCACGAGGCGCGGCTGCGCCACCGCCCGCTCACGCGCGACCGCTGGCTGCGGCGGTGGTTCGACATCACGGTGCCGAGCCCCGGCGACGCCTACACGGTGAACGCCGGGCGGCCGGACTTCCACGACGACGCCGCGCCTTACGCGAACCGCCACGCCGCGAGCCTGCGCGCCATCTACGACCTCGCCGACCCGCAGTCCTCGCTCTTCATCCACGCCGGCGGCCAGTCCGGGAATCCCTTCTCCGCGCACTACCGCTCCTTCAGCGGCGCCTGGGCGCGCGGCGAGTACGCGCCGATGCTCACCGAGCGCGCGCGCGTCGAGGCGCTCGGCGTTCAGCGCCTGGTGCTGGCGCCGCGCAAGTAGAGGTTGTTCGCCGCGAGCGCCGCGATCACCGTGAGCGCGCCGCCCAGCTCGACGGCGCTGAAGCTGCGCCCGAGCGCCGCCTCGATGCCGAAGACGCCGATCGGGATGAGGTTGAGCGCGAGCATGGTGTTGAGGGGCCCGAGCCTGCGCGCCGCCTGATTGAAGGCGAGCACGCCGAGCACCACCGTGCAGATCGCGAAATAGGCGATCTGCCAGCCGACCTGCCCGAGCGCGCCGAGGCTCGGCCCCGCCGCGGCGCCGACGGCCACGGCGATGGCGTTGGCAGCGGCGAGGCCGAAGAGCCCGGGGATGCAGGTGAGCACGGTGTAGCGCAGCGGCGACCAGCCCGGGAAGCGCGCCGCGCCGAGCGTGTAGATGGTCCAGGCGACGCCGCCCGCGAGCACCAGCACGTCGCCGGCGAGCGCGCCGCCGCGGCCGATGTCGGCTAGCGCGCGGGCCGGGTCGCCCTTGGTCACCACCACCAGCACCCCGGCGATCGCCGCGGCGATGCAGCCGAAGGTGAACGCCGCCGGCCGCTGCCCCCAGGCGAGCCACACCGCGAGCGCCGTCATCGGCGTCTGCAGCGCGAGGATCACCGAGGCGTGCTCGGGCAGCGTGTAGACGAGCCCGATCCAGACGAAGAGATTGAAGCCGGTGATGCCGATCAGGCCGAAGAGCGCCGCCGCGGGCAGGCGCCCGTCGTAGAGCAGCGCCTGCCGCCCCTCGACCGCGGCGAGCAGCGCGACGAAGAGCGCCACGCCGATCGCGTAGCGCACCGTGCCGAGGGCGAACGCGTCGAGATAGGGCAGCGTGCGCTTGGCCACCGAGAAGAGCGGCACCCAGCACGCGATGGCGAGCCCCGCCCACGCCAGCCCACGAATCAAAAATAATTCGGGGTCAGACCCCGATCTCCGGAGTTCAGGGTCTGACCCCGATCTGTCGGGTTAAGCAGCTTTCTTTTCCTCGCGCAGGGCGCGACGCAGGATCTTGCCGACGTTGGTCTTGGGCAGCTCGGCGCGGAACTCGACGTACTTCGGCCGCTTGTAGCCGGTGAGCTCCTTCTTGCAGTGCTCGAGCACGTCCTGCTCGGTGAGCTGCGGGTCCTTCTTTACCACGAACACCTTGGGCACCTCGCCCGAGTGCTCGTCGGGCACGCCGATCGCCGCGCACTCGAGCACGCCCGGGTGCATCGCCACCACCTGCTCGATCTCGTTCGGGTACACGTTGAAGCCCGAGACGAGGATCATGTCCTTCTTGCGGTCGACGATGCGGATGAAGCCCTTCTCGTCCATGATGCCGATGTCGCCGGTGTGCAGGAAGCCGTCCTTGCCGATCACCTTGGCGGTCTCGTCGGGCCGGTTCCAGTAGCCGCGCATCACCTGCGGGCCGCGGATGCAGATCTCGCCGGGCTGGCCCATCGCCACGTCGCGGTCGTCGTCGTCGCGCAGCACCACGTCGGTGGAGGGCATCGGCACGCCGATCGCGCCCGAGTACTCCTTGAGATCCAGGGGATTGGCGGTCGCCGAGGGCGCGGTCTCGGTGAGGCCGTAGCCCTCGATCAGCGTCACCCCGGTGACCTGCTTCCAGCGCTCGGCCACCGCCTTCTGCACCGCCATGCCGCCGCCGACGGAGAGCTTCATGCTGGAGAAGTCGAGCTTGCCGAAGTCCGGGTTGTTGAGCAGCGCGTTGAAGAGCGTGTTGACGCCGGTGATGATGGTGAACTTGTGCTTGGCGAGCTCCTTGACGAAGCCCGGGATGTCGCGCGGGTTGGTGATGAGCACGTTCTCGCCGCCGATCACCATCATGTTCAGGCAGTTCACCGTGAGCGAGAAGATGTGGTAGAGCGGCAGCGCGGTGATGATGACCTGGCGCTCGCCGCCGGTGGCCGGCCCGAGCCACGCCTTGTACTGCAGGAGCGCGGCGATGACGTTGCGGTGCGTGAGCACCGCGCCCTTGGAGACGCCGGTGGTGCCGCCGGTGTACTGCAGGTAGGCGATGTCGTCGTGCCCCAGCGGGGGTGTGGTCAATTTCTTCGAATTTCCCTCACTTAAGGTTTCCTTGAAGCTGACAGACCCCGGGAGATCGTAAGGCGGCACCATCTTCTTCACCTTGCGCACCACCAGGTTCACGATCAGGCCCTTGACGCCGAGCATCTCGCCCAGCGACGTCACGACGACGTGCCTGAGCGCCGGGACCCCGCCGGAAGCGCCCTGCGGGCTTTGGCGCACCTGCTGCAGCACGCTGGCGAAGTTCTCGAGGATGACGATCACCTCGGCGCCCGAGTCCTTGAGCTGGTGCTCGAGCTCGCGCGCGGTGTAGAGCGGGTTCACGTTCACCACGGTGCAGCCCGAGCGCAGCGCGCCGAACATGGCGATCGGAAACTGCAGGCAGTTGGGCATCATCAGCGCCACGCGCGCGCCCTTGGGCAGGCCCTTCGCCTGCAGCCAGGCGCCGAAGTCGCGCGAGAGCTTCTCCAGCTCGCCAAAGCTGATGCCCTTGCCCATGCTGTGGTAGGCCGGGCGCTCGACGTACTGCTTGATGCTGGCGTCGAAGAGCTCGATCAGCGAGCGGTGCTGGTTGGGATCGATGTCGGCGGGCACGCCGGCGGGATAGCTTTTCAGCCAGATGCGCTCCATGTCTCCTCCTACCTGGGCGATCTGGCGATTCTAACCACGAGCGGCGCCGCGAGACATCCCAGGCCGATGGCCGCGTAGCCGGCGATCCAGGCGCCGCGGCTCGCGGCGCCGCCGGCGGCGTCGAGCGCCACCCCGTAGAGCATCGGCCCGAGCATGCCGCCGGCGAAGCCGACCAGCGAGTACAGGCCCATCGCCGCGCCGCGCAGCTCCGCCGGCGCCGCCGCCACCAGGCCGGCGGTGAGCGTCGCCGACTCCGCCATCACCAGCATCGAGTAGACCACCAGGATGACGAGCACCAGCGCCCAGAACCAGGGCGCCGACAAGCCGAGCAGGAGGCCGCTTGCCCCCGAGGCGGCCATGGCGACGGTGATCCAGCGCCGCCGGCCGATGCGCAGCGCGATCTCGTTGCCGACGATCGAGGCTGGCACGGAGGCAAGGTTGACGACCGCGGCGATCGCCGGGAGCTGCCAGGGAAACGTGCCGCCGGCGTGCAGGCCGGACGAGAAGGCAAGGAACGCCACCATCCACGCGCGCGAGCCGAAGAGCTCGAGGCAGTGCACGAAGTAGCCCGCGGTGTAGCCCGCCGCGGCGCGGATGGCGAGCACCTTGCGCCAGGCGGCGACCGGGAAAAGGGTCCTCCATGAGAATGCTTTGCCAGATTGGGGAGGCGAGCCCTTGGGCACCATCCCTATTACCAGCACTCCCGAGAGCAGCGGACCAATCGCGGAAACCGCGAACGCCGCCGGCCAGCCGGCGAGCGGCGCCACCGCGCCGGCGATGGCGAGCGAGAGCGCGGTGCCGATGCCGAAGAACGAGGTGTAGAAGGCGATGGTGCGGCTCTGCCGCGGCCCGGAGACGCGGTCGGACAGGATGCGCAGGCCCGGCATGTAGGTCGCGGCAATGCCGACGCCGAGCATGACCATGAAGAAGATGGCGCTGTAAAAGCCGGAAGCAGCAAGGCCGAAGCCTGCGCCGCCGGCGGCGGCGAGCAGGCTGCCGGCGAGATACACCTTGCGCGCGTCGACGCGGTCGGTGAGCGCGGTCCAGTAGGACACCGTGGCGATGTAACCGGCGAAGAACATGCCGCCGATCACCCCCGCGCGCGTATTGCTGATCCCCCACTCGTCGCGCAGCTCCGGCAAGAGCGCCGCGTAGGTCTGCGAGCCCAACATCGAGAGGATGTGGGCTACGAGCATTACTAGGGCAGTCTTACTTATTCTTCAGCACCCAACCAAAGGGGTCAGAGCAATTCAGCAGGCTTCACCGTGGTTTCACGTAAAGTGCTCTGACCCCATTACTTGTTCTTGAAGACTGGCTTGCGCTTCTCGAGGAACGCCGCCATGCCCTCTTTCTGGTCCTCGAGCGCGAACTGCGAGTGGAAGAGCCGCCGCTCGAAGAGCACGCCCTCGGAGAGCGTGGTCTCGTAGGCGCGGTTGATCGACTCCTTGAGCATCATCACCACCGGCATCGAGTAGCCGGCGATCTTCGCCGCCACGCCGAGCGCCTCTTCCATGAGCCGCTCGGCCGGCACGACGCGCGAGACGAGCCCGGCGCGCTCGGCCTCGGCCGCGTCCATCATGCGCGCGGTGAGGCAGAGGTCCATCGCCTTCGCTTTCCCCACCGCGCGCGGCAGGCGCTGCGTGCCGCCGGCGCCGGGCATGACGCCGAGGTTGATCTCCGGCTGGCCGAAGCGCGCCGTCTCGGCGGCGATGACGATGTCGCACATCATGGCGAGCTCGCAGCCGCCGCCGAGCGCGTAGCCGGCTACCGCGGCGATCACCGGCTTGCGCACGCGGCGGATGTGCTCCCAGTCGCGCGTGATGTAGTCGCCCAGGAAGGCGTCCATGTAGCTGAAATCTTTCATCGCGCCGATGTCGGCGCCGGCGGCGAAGGCCTTCTCGCTGCCGGTGATGACGATGGCGCCGGTGCCGGCGTCGGCGTCGGCGGCGGCGAGCGCCGCCCCGAGCTCCTGCATCAGCTCCGGGTTGAGGGCGTTCAGCTGCTTCGGGCGGTTCAGCGTCACGAGCGCCACGCGCTCCTTTTGCTCGACCGTGATGAACTTATAGCTCATGGGCGTTGATCACCTTGGCGTAGAAGCCGTTGAGCGCGGCGAGAAAGGCGGCGTGCACCTGGCGCGCCGGCACCGTCTCGCCGCCGAAGCTTTGCGCGCGCGTCGCGCACGCGTCCGCGAGCAGCGTCACCTTGTAGCCGAGGTCGGCGGCCTGGCGCACGCTGGCGTCGACGCACAAGTGCGTCATCATCCCCGCGATAACGAGGTCTTTGACGGGGAGGAGCTGCTGGAGATTTGTCCCGCGAAA
>JBQTJF010000128.1:0-3995 GCA_052387375.1 Betaproteobacteria bacterium | reverse complement strand
ACGAGCTCGCCGACCTGATGATGGTGGTCGGCAAGAAGGTCGAGGAGCTGATCGCGCGGCTGGCGCAGAAGGCCCGCGCCGCCGGCATCCACCTCGTGCTCGCCACGCAGCGGCCCTCGGTCGACGTCATCACCGGCCTGATCAAGGCGAACATCCCGGCGCGCATCGCCTTCCAGGTGTCCTCGAAGGTCGATTCGCGCACCATCCTCGACCAGTCGGGCGCCGAGGCGCTGCTCGGTTCGGGCGACATGCTCTACCTGCCGCCGGGCACCGGCCTGCCGCAGCGCGTGCACGGCGCCTTCGTCGCCGACCACGAGGTGCACGCGGTGGCGGCGCACCTGAAGGCCCTGGCCAAGCCGGAATACCTGGACGCCGTGCTCGAGCCCGAGCCGGCCGAGGATGGCGCCGCCGGCGAAGGCGGCGAGCCGACCGGCGAGAAGGACCCGCTACGACCAGGCGGTGGAGATCGTCCTGCGCACGCGCCGGCCGTCGATCTCGCTCGTGCAGCGGCACCTGCGCATCGGCTACAACCGCGCCGCGCGGCTGATCGAGGACATGGAGCGCGCCGGCATGGTCTCGCCGATGCAGTCCAACGGCAACCGCGAGGTATTGGTCCCCGCCAAGGCAGAGTAAGCTGCGGCGATGAAAAGCCTGTTTTTCCTTATTGCATTCTTTGTTGTACCCGCTCAGGCGTCCAGCCTCGAGCACTTCAAGGGCTTCGTCGCCGGCACGCAGTCGGCGCGCGCGGCCTTCGAGCAGAAGGTCTACGACAAGGGCGGCAAGCTCACCCAGGAGGCGAAGGGCAGCTTCGTCTTCCAGCGCCCGGGGCGCTTCCGCTGGGTCTACGACAAGCCCGCCGACCAGGTGATCGTCGGCGACGGCGAGCGCGTCTGGATCTACGACCGCGAGCTCAACCAGGTGACCGTGCGCAAGCTCTCCGCCGCGCTCGGCTCGACGCCGGCGGCGCTGCTCTCCGGCTCGGCCGACGTCGGCAAGGCCTTCGAGATGTCGGATGCCGGCAGGCGCGACGGGCTGGAATGGCTGCAGGCGGTGCCGCGCGACCGCGACGCCGGCTTCGAGAGGATGCGCATCGGCTTCGGCGCCGAGGGCCGGCTCGAGGCCATGGAGCTCGTCGACCACTTCGGCCAGACCACCGTGCTGCGCTTCTCCAAGGTGGTGCGCAATCCGAAGATCGATCCCAAGGAGTTCCGCTTCGACCCGCCGAAGGGCGCCGACGTCATGGGAGAAAAGTGAGGAAACAGGGTCCCGGGAAGGCAAAATGGGTTCGATCGGACCCATTTTGAGAGATCCCCTTTGAGCGACCTCTTCCAGGCGGCGCAGCCGCGCGCGCCGCTCGCGGACCAGTTGCGGCCGCAGTCGCTCGACGACGTGGTCGGCCAGCAGCACCTGCTCGGGCCGGGCAAGCCGCTGCGGCTTGCCTTCGAGTCGGGCAAGCCGCACTCGATGATCCTCTGGGGGCCGCCCGGCTCGGGCAAGACCACCATCGCGCGGCTCATGGCCAAGGCCTTCGACGCCGAGTTCATCGCGCTCTCGGCGGTGTTCTCGGGCGTCAAGGACATCCGCGAGGCGGTGCAGGCCGCCGAGGCCGAGCTGGCGCGCTCCGGTCGCCACACCATCCTCTTCGTCGACGAGGTGCACCGCTTCAACAAGGCGCAGCAGGACGCCTTCCTGCCCTATGTCGAGCGCGGCCTCCTCACCTTCGTCGGCGCCACCACCGAGAACCCCTCGTTCGAGGTGAACAGCGCGCTGCTCTCGCGCGCCGCGGTCTACGTTCTTCATCCCCTTTCGCCCGACGATCTAAGGACCGTTCTGGCCAAAACCCATCTGAAGCTGGATGAAGCGGCCCAGGACCGGCTGATCGGCTTCGCCGACGGCGATGCGCGGCGGCTGCTCAACGCGGTCGAGATCCTGGCGAACACCGGCGCGCAGAAGATCGACGCCGAGCTCGTCGAGCGCGCGCTGGCGCAGGACCTGCGGCGCTTCGACAAGGGCGGCGAGCAGTTCTACGACCAGATCTCGGCGCTGCACAAGTCGGTGCGCGGCTCCGATCCGGACGCGGCGCTCTACTGGGCGGTGCGCATGCTCGATGGCGGTGCCGACCCGCCCTACCTCGGGCGGCGGCTGGTGCGCATGGCGGTCGAGGACATCGGGCTCGCCGACCCGCGCGCGCTGCGCGTCGCGCTCGACGCCTGCGAGACCTACGAGCGCCTGGGCAGCCCCGAAGGCGAGCTGGCGCTCGCCGAGGCGGCGATCTACCTCGCCATGGCGGCGAAATCGAACGCGGTCTACGTTGCCTATAATGCAGCGCGCGACTTCGTGGCCTCGGACGGCACGCGCCCGGTGCCGATGCACCTGAGAAACGCGCCGACCGGCCTGATGAAGAAGCTCGGCTACGGCAAGGGCTACCGCTACGCGCACGACGAGCCCGACGCCTTTGCTGCCGGGGAGAACTACTTTCCGGAAGGCATGCCGGTGGTGGCGTGGTACCGGCCCACCGAGCGCGGCCTGGAAGCGAAGATCCGCGAAAAGCTAGAACAGCTGAAAAGCAAGAAGTGATCGACATCCAGCTATTGCGCAAGGACCCGCAGGCGGTGGCGGGCCGGCTCGCCGCGCGCGGCGCCGGCGCGTTCGATATCAACCAGTACCTCGACCTTGAAGCCCGAAGAAAACAGCTCCAAACCCACGTGGAGCAGGCGCAGGCGGCGCGCAACCGCCTCAACAAGGAAATCGGCCAGGCGAAGGCGAAGAAACAGGACGCCGCGGACCTGCTGGCGCAGGCCGAGGCCTGCAAGGGTGAAATCCAAGCCCTCGAACAGCAGCTGGCTTCGCTCCAGGCCGAATTCGAGGACTTTCTGCGCCGCGTGCCGAACCTGCCGCACGAGTCGGTGCCGGTTGGGGCGTCTCCGGAAGACAACCGCGAGGAGCGCCGCTGGGGCGAGCCGCGCCGCTTCGACTTCGCCGTCAGGGACCATGTCGACGTCGGCGCGGCGCTCGGCGGCCTCGACTTCGAGACCGCGGCGAAGCTCTCCGGGGCGCGCTTCGTGGTGATGCTGGGCGCGGTGGCGCGCCTGCACCGCGCGATCACGCAGTTCATGCTCGACTTGCACACGCGCGAGCACGGCTACACCGAGGTGTACGTGCCGTACATGGTGAGCGGCGCCTGCGCCGACGGCGTCTCGAGCCTCGCCAAGTTCAAGGACGACCTCTTCAAGCTCGAGGGGCGCGATCTCTTCCTCATCCCGACCGCCGAGTATCCCGTCACCAACTTCGTGCGCGAGAGCATCGTCGCCGCCGAGGCGCTGCCGCTCAAGTTCGTCTGCCATTCGCCCTGCTTCCGCTCCGAGGCGGGCTCGGCCGGCAAGGACACGCGCGGCATGATCCGCAACCACCAGTTCGACAAGGTGGAGCTGGTGCAGGTCCTCCATCCGGAGAAGTCCTACCGGGGGCTGGAAGAGCTGACGGCGCACGCCGAGGCGGTGCTGCAGCGCCTCGAGCTGCCCTACCGCGTGGTGTCGCTGTGCACCGGCGACATCGGCTTCTCCTCGGCCAAGACCTACGACCTCGAGGTGTGGCTGCCCTCGCAGAACGCCTACCGCGAGATCTCCTCGTGCTCGAACTTCGAGGCCTTCCAGGCGCGGCGCATGCAGGCGCGCTGGCGGAACGAGAAGGGGAAGCCGGAACCCGTGCATACGTTGAACGGCTCGGGCCTCGCCGTCGGCCGCACGCTGGTGGCGATCCTGGAGAACTTTCAGGAGGCCGACGGGTCGGTCAGCATACCCGGGGCGCTGCGGCCCTACCTGGGCGGACAGGGGAAGATCGACCGACCCTGATAAAATCCGCCGCTCACTCGACCGCGGAGAGATGGCAGAGTGGTCGAATGCGGCAGACTCGAAATCTGTTGTACCCATCGGGTACCGGGGGTTCGAATCCCTCTCTCTCCGCCAGCTTTCAACTACTTACGGCTGCATCGCTTT
>JBQTJF010000127.1:0-7695 GCA_052387375.1 Betaproteobacteria bacterium | reverse complement strand
GGCGGAGAAGCGCATGCGCGAGGCGGCCAAGGCAATGGGCGACAACAGCCACAACTACGGCTCCGGCGCGCGCATGGGCTCGCCGCGGCGCGGCAAGCTGCGCGGCACGGGCAAGCATTGAGGGGCTATTAGCGTCGTGGAGCGGGGAGTGAGTTTCGGACTCACACCTCGACCTTGGAGGGATCGCGCTCAGCCCCTTAAGCTATCCCCGCTCGTGCGCCCAAGTATCGGCGCGCGGCCCCGCCAAGGCGCCGACGCGCTCCTGCGCGGGGCCGGCTGGCGCGATGTTGCTGCGCGGCGACGTCGCCGACGCCGGTCCGCCTGTCGCGGCCGCAGCGACCCCCATATCAGGCCATCGCGACGCCTCCGCCGCCATGCGCCGTGTATAAATAGGCGCATGAAAAGCTGCGAGATCTTCCACGGTCCGTACAAGGGCTCTTTCCGCTGGAAGTGGCGCTACGTCGCGCCCGACGGGCGCGTGAGCGAATCGAGGCAGGAGTACCAGCTCTTCTACGAATGCGTCTCGGCCGCGCGCGAGAGCGGCTACGAGCCGCAGGCGCTCGCCCGGCCTAAAGCCGCCGCCTGACCAGCGCCGCGCCCTCGGCGAGCGCCTGCAGCTTGCCGAAGGCGACCTCGCGCGGCAGGTACTTCATCCCGCAGTCGGGAGCGGCCACCAGCCGCTCGGCGGCCACGTGCGCGAGGCCGGCGCGGATGCGCTCGGCGACGAGCGCCGCCCTCTCCACGCGCGGGTCGCCGAGGTCGAGCACGCCGAGCATCACCGCCTTCGGCGCCAGATCGCGCAGCACGCCGAGGTCGAGCTGCGGCTGCGCCGCCTCGATCGAGATCTGCGTCGCGCGCGTGTCGGCGAGCTGCGGCAGGAACGCGCGGTTGATCGCCTTCACGCCGTAGCGCGCGGCGCGCTCGTGGCGCGCCTGCAGCCACGGCTCGTCGAGCTGGATCACGTCGGCGCCCGCGGCCTTGAGCTCGCGGATCTCCGCGTTCACCGCCGCGGCGAAGGCCATCGCCACGGCCTCCTCGTCGCGGTAGTAGTCGTCCTGCGCCTGCTGCGCCATAGTGATGATGTCGATACCGGTGCGCTCCATGTCGCGGATGGCGAGCAGCGTCGCGTCGTCCTGCGCCTGCTCCAGGAACTCGGCCGCCACGCGCCAGACCTCCGGCGCGCGCACGCGCGGCACTTTGCCGCCGAGCAGCTCGCGGTCGATGAGCCAGTGCGGCTGCGGATAGCTGCCGACGACGGTGGTGGGCAGGAGCTCGTGCACGGCGGTCGATCTTATACGCCCTGGTTGAAAAAAAGGCCGTCGGCGTCAGCCGGGCGACAGGTTCATCGAGTGTGACAGGGATAGCGCTGTGACCCGGCGGCGACAAGTCCGGCCGGCCCAAGCCTTGGGGCGCCGCGGCGGCCGAAACTGCGCGCGGGCGCGAAGCTTGCTGACTATCCCTTACCCCAACCACGGAGGCGAACACATGAAACTTTCGATTCTTGCTGCTGCTGTATCCCTCGCCCTGGGCCTAGCGGCCTGCGGCGACAACGACGCGACCCGCACCACGCGGGACACGGCGACCCCGCCCTCGGGCGCGGCGTCCTCGTCCGGCGCGACCTCGTCGCCCTCGGGCGCGACCACCCCGTCCTCGCCCTCGGGCGCGGCTTCCTCGAGCTCCAGCACGACCGAAGAGAAGAAGAGCGCCGGCGGCGCGAGCGGCACGACCAGCGGCTCGGCGGGCGCGGGCGCGACGAGCGGCCAGTCGGGCTCCTCCAGCCAGCCCTCGTCCAGCTCCTCGTCCTCCAGCAGCACCGAGCAGGAGAAGGACAAGGCCGGCAAGTAACGCCGCTCTTCGCGGCAGTTCCGAAGGCCGCGCGTCCGCAAGGGCGCGCGGCCTTTATCATTCGTGGATGAGGATCTGCGTCTACGGCGCCGGCGCGGTCGGCGGCCACATCGCCGCGCGCCTGTCGGCTTCCGGCAACGAGGTCTCGGTGGTGGCGCGCGGCGAGCACCTCGCGGCGATCAGGAAGAACGGCCTCAAGCTAATACGGGGTGACCAAACGATCGTTTCTCGGGTTGCTGCTTCCGAAAAAACGGCGGATCTCGGCCCTCAGGACTTCGTGCTCGTCACCCTGAAGGCGCCCGTCCTGGGCGCCTTTGCCGACAACTGCGCGCCGCTCCTCGGCGCGGGCACGGCGGTCGCGTTCGTGCAGAACGGCATCCCCTGGTGGTACGGCCGCGAGATCGAGCGGCTCGATCCCGGCGGCAGGCTCGCGCGCGCCGTCGCGCCCCGACGCATCCTCGGCGGCGTCGCCTACTCGGCGAACGACGTCGTCGAGCCCGGCGTCGTCCTCAACCACGTGTCGGACAGCAACATGATCGTCATAGGGGAAGTCAACAGGGAAGAGTCGCAAAGAACTTTCTCGTTGCGTTCATTGCTTGAAAAAGCCGGGATATCGTCGCCGCCGGTGGAGGACATCCGCCAGGCGATCTGGGGCAAGCTCGCGATCAACCTCGGCACCTCGTCGCTGTGCACGATCACCGGCGCGAACATCGCCGAGCTGCGCTCGGACGCCCGGCTGAAGGAGCTCGCGGCGCGGCTCACCGCCGAGGGCAAGGCGATCGCCAGGGCGCTCGGGGTGGAGGTCGAGCGCGCGCCGCAGCGGCCCGGCGGCGGGCACACCTCGGGCCTGATCCAGCACAAGCCCTCGATGCTGCAGGACTACGAGCGCGGCCGGCCGATGGAGATCGACTCGCAGCTCATGGCGCCGCTCGCGCTGGCGCGGCAGAAGGGCGTGCCGACGCCGACGCTCGACATGGCCGCCGCGCTGGTCGCGCACAAGGCCGCCGCGAAGGGCCTCTACGACGCCTCAGGCCGCTAGCCGGCGCGGCGAGCGAGCCGCCGCCGCCTCGGCGAAGAGCGCCGCGAGGTCGGTAACGTGGTGGTCGCAGAACTCGCCCATCAGCGCCACCTGGACCCAGTTGCGGCTGCGCAGATAGGCGCTCGCCCAAGCGACGGCGTAGCCGAACTTGGCGATGCCCGCGGCGAGCTCCGCCGCGGGCAGCTCGCGCGGCAGCGCGATGGTGAGCACCGCGGGCGAGGCGTGGCGCTCCGCGCTCAGGCAGGCGAACCCCGCCTCGCCCAGCCGCCGGCGCAGCAGCGCGCCGGCGCGGCGGATGCGCTCGAAGCGCGCCGCGCCGATGTCCCCGAGCGCGGCTTGCAGGCTGGCGAGCAGGTTCGAGGGCAGGGTGAACGGCACTTCGCGTTCCGCGCCATAGAGGCCGAGGTCGAGATAGCGCGGCACGCCGCCCGCGCGCGCCGGCTCGCGGTGCAGCACGATGGCGAGGCCGGCATGCGCGCCGATGCCTTTGCCGCTCACCGCGGTGGCGAACGCGACCGCGGCGAGGTCGACCGGGACGGTGCCGAGGCTGCTGATCGCGTCGACGCAGAGCTCGCTGCCGCTCGCGCGGCAGCGCTCGACGATCGCCGGCAGGTCGTTGAGCATGCCGGTCGAGGTCTCGCAGTGCGCGATCCACAGCCAGCGCGGCCGCTGCGCCGCGATGCGCTCGAGGGGCAGCGGCTCGCCCCAGGGCACGCGCGCCGCCTCGAAGCCCAGGCGCCAGCGCCGGGCGTGATCGATGAGGCGCTCGCCGAACTCGCCGTTCGCGAGCACCAGGCCCTTGCCCGGGCGCTGCGCGAGCTGCGCGGCGACCGCGTCGTTGGCGAGCGTGCCGGAGCCGAGCAGGATCGAGACGTGCCGCGCCAGGGTCAGCTCGCGCAGGCGCGACTTGACGCGGCCGAGCATCTCGCCGAAGCGCTCGTCGCGGTGCGAGAGCGCCGCATCGCGGAAAGCACGCTCGGCGGCGGCGCCGACCTGCACCGGGCCGGGCAGGAACGACACCGCCGGCTGCGCCGGCCCGTGGTCCGCGAGCAGCTCGCCCATGCGCTCCTCGAAGCCCTCGAGCGTGAGCTGCATCGGCTGGTACTGCGCGCCCGCGGCGCCGACCAGCGGCCCGAACGGCCGGAAGCCGAGATGGCCGTAGAGCCTGAGCTGGCGCGTGGTGCCGGAGATGAGCGCGAGGTCGTAGCCGCGCACTCGCGCCACCTCCGCCAGGCGCAGCACCAGGCCGAGGAAGACGCTCGTCTTGCGCCACGCCGGCTCGACCGCCAGCAGCCGGATCTCGCAGGGACGCCGTCCCGGCGGCAGGTGGGCGTCGAGGTCGGCGAGCTTGCGGTCGAGCGAGAACGGCCGGCGGCCGCGCAGCGCCACCATGCCGGCGAGCGTGTCGCCGGCGAGGCAGATGATGTAGGTGTTCTCGCGGTGGTGCGCGTCCACCAGCGCGCGGCGCCGGTTGGCCGGGTGCTGCGGAATCTCCTCGACGAAGGTGCGGTAGTTGAGGTCGTGGATCAGCGCGAACTCGCGCGGCTCGGTGGCGATCTTGAAGATCAGCGGCTGCGCCGTCATCGTCTCCTCCCCTTTGGGCAGGGCCATGCCATTATTGACGCCCGAAAGTATCATCGCCGCCATCCCATGATGGAGGGAAGCGCCAGTGCGCCTTGAGCAGTTCCTCTTCGCCCACGCCGAGCGTGCGCCGGACCGGGTCGCCGCCGGGCGGCCCTACTCGGCAAAGTGGTGAAGCGCGAGCTTCGGATTAGAATCGAAGCCGCGCTATGTCCAAGGCCAGACAGGTAAAAAAGGCCCCGGGGGAGGCGCCGAGAGACGCGGCGGCCGACCCGGTGCAGGCGGCGTTCGAGCTGCTCGAGGCGCTGCCGGTGCCGGTGTTCATGAAGGCCCGCGACGGCCGCTACCTCGGCGTCAACAAGGCCTGGGAGGATTTCTTCGGCGTCACGCGCCGCGAGTTCGTCGGCAAGCGCGTCGCCGACCTCTACCCGCAGGTGCCGGCGATCGCCGAGAAGCACGCGGCGATGGACGGGCTGCTGTGGGAGAGCCCCGGCGGGCAGAGCTACGAGATCCCGATCGTGACGCGCGGCGGCGTCTCGCGCGACACCATCTACTACAAGGCCACCTTCAACGACGCCGCCGGCGAGGTGGCGGGCCTGGTCGGCGCCATCGTCGACATCACCGGGCGCAAGAAGGCCGAGGCGGCGCTGCGCGAGAGCGAGGAGCGCTGGCGCTCGATCGTCGACTCGGCGAACGACGGCATCCTCGTCTACGACCGCTCGCTGAACGTCGTCTTCGCCAACCGCGCCGCCGAGCGGATCCTCGGCCTGGCGCGCGCCGAGATCGTCGGCGCCGCCGGCTTCACCTCGCTGCTGCCCTGCATCCACGAGGACGGGCGGCCGCTCGACCCCGAGACCGAGCGTCCGACCCGCGTCACGGTGCGCAGCGGCCGGCCGTTGACGAACTACGTGGTCGGCATCCAGCGCGGGGAAGGAAAGGTGACCTGGCTCTCGGTCAATACCGCGTTCCTGCGCCGGCGCGAGGAGTCGGACTGGTACGGCGTCGTCTCGACGCTCTCCGAGGTCACCGCCGAGAAGTCCGCGGCGCTGCACCTGCGCGAGAGCGAGGCGCGCTACCGGCGCACCTTCGAGCTCGCCGCCGCCGGCATCGCGCACATCGCCATGGACCGCAAGTTCATCCGCGTCAACCGGCGCCTGTGCGAGATCCTCGGCTACCCGGAGGCGGAGCTGCTCGGCAAGACCGGCCGCGAGCTCTCGCACCCCGACGACCTCGACGTCATCAACTCGCAGCGCCCGGCGCTCTACGCCGGCGAGATCGACGCGGTGCGCGTGGAGAAGCGCTACATCCGCAAGGACCGCTCGGTGGTGTGGGTGTCGTTCTCGATGAGCGTCGAGCGCGACGCGGCGGGCAGGCCGACCCACGAGATCGCCGTCTTCCTCGACATCACCGCGCAGCGCGAGGCCCAGGCGCGCGTGCGCGAGAGCGAGGAGCTCTACCGCCAGACCTTCCAGCTCGCCGCCTCGGGGATCGCCCACGTCGGCCTCGACGGCCGCTTCCTCAAGGTGAACCGCAGCCTGTGCGACATCCTCGGCTACACGGAGGGCGACCTGGTCGGCCGCTCGGTCAAGGAGGTGTCGCACCCCGAAGACAAGGACCTCACCGACGCGCAGCGCGCGCGTGTGCACGAGGGCGAGCTCGACTCGGTGCGCTTCGAGAAGCGCTACCTGCGCAAGGACGGCAGGGTGGTGTGGGTGGAGCTGGCGGTGGCGCTGGCGCGCGACCCGCACGGCCACCCGCAGTACGAGATCGCCATGTTCGACGACATCACCGAGCGCAAGAGCGCGGAAGGCGCGCTCGCCGCGGCGCACGAGGAGCTGAAGCGCTCCAACAGCGAGCTCGAGCAGTTCGCCTACGTCGCCTCGCACGACCTGCAGGAGCCGCTGCGCATGGTCTCCTCGTACACGCAGCTCGTCATGAAGCGCTACGGCGAGCGCCTCGACGGCGACGCGCGGGAGTTCATGAACTACGTGGTCGACGGCGCCTCGCGCATGAAGCAGCTGATCGAGGACCTGCTCGCCTACTCGCGCGTCGGCACCAAGGGCAAGGACTTCAAGCCCGTGGCGGTGGAGAGCGCGCTCAAGCGCGCCGTCACCAACCTGCGCGCGGCGATCGAGGAGTCGGGCGCCGAGATCGCGCACGATCCGCTGCCGACGCTGAACGCCGACGAGGTGCAGCTCGCCCAGCTCTTCCAGAACCTGATGGGCAATGCGCTGAAGTTCAGGGGCCCTGAAAAAGCAAAAATAAGAATAAAAGCTGAAGAAAAACCTTCGGAATGGCGATTTTCCGTCGTCGACAACGGCATCGGCATCGAGCCGCAGTACTTCGAGCGCATCTTCATGCTTTTCCAGCGCCTGCACACCAAGGGCGACTACCCCGGCACGGGCATCGGCCTCGCCATCTGCAAGAAGGTGGTCGAGCGCCACGGCGGGCGCATCTGGGTCGAGTCGGGGCCGGGCAAGGGCTCGAGCTTCATTTTCACGCTACCGAAATAAGGAAAGGGCAATGCCAAGAGGCGGAAGGCCGGTCGAGATCCTGCTGGTGGAGGACAACCCGGGCGACGAGCGCCTGACGCGCGAGGCGCTGAAGGAGGGCAAGGTCTACAACAACTTCCACTGGGTGAAGGACGGGGTGGAGGCGATGGAGTTCCTGCGCCGCCAGGGCAGGCACAAGGACGCGCCGCGCCCCGACATCATCCTGCTCGACCTCAACCTGCCGAAGAAGGACGGGCGCGAGGTGCTGCAGGAGATCAAGACCGACGAGGACCTGAAGCGCATCCCGGTGGTGGTGCTCACCACCTCCAAGGCCGAGGAGGACGTGCTGCGCACCTACAACCTGCACGCCAACTGCTACGTCACCAAGCCGGTGGATCTCGAGAAGTTCATCGTCGTGGTGAAGTCGATCGACGTGTTCTGGCTGACGGTGGTGACGCTCCCCCCCAACGGAAGTGAATGAACAAGGTCCTCCTCATTGAAGACAATCCCGGCGACGCGCGCCTCATCCGGGAGATGATCGAAGAGGAGGAGGACGGCCCGTTCGCGCTGCATTGCGCCGACCGCCTGGCGCTCGGCCTGGAGCACCTCTCGGCGGGCGAGACCGCGCTGGTGCTGCTCGATCTCTCGCTGCCCGACAGCTTCGGCCTGGAGACCTTCGCCAAGGTCTACGCGCACGCGCCCACCGTGCCGATCATCGTGCTCACCGGCAACGACGAC
>JBQTJF010000126.1:0-16852 GCA_052387375.1 Betaproteobacteria bacterium | reverse complement strand
GATGGTGTTCGGCTCGCGCATTTCACCTGGCGGGGCCTCCACCGCGGCCATGGCCTGGTGGCGGTGCGGGTCGAAGCGCTCCCCGGGGACCGGCGCCACTTCGCGCACCTGCACCTTCTCCAGCGCGCCCTGGAGCTGGCGCCGCGTCAGCTCGACCCCCGAGAGGTCGCCGGTCTTGATCGCCGCTTCGAGGCTGTCGAGCGCCGGCAGGAGGGATTCGGCGAAGCGTTCCAGCGCATACTTCTGTGCCGTGGACGCCTCGGCCTGCGCGCGCTTGCGCGCGTTCTCGGCATCGGCCGCCACCCGCAGCATGGCCTCGCGCTGCTGCTCGATGCGGGCCAGGGCATCCGCAAGCTGCTGCTCTACCGGCTGTTCGGAGTTGCCCGCGTCCTGGGGCTGAACGGTCTCTTCTTGCATCTTGTCGAACTTGGGGTGCGAGGCATGCATATTCAAGCTGGTTTCGAGAACGTTGAAGAGCGAGTAAGTCTTTGAAAGCAATCAAATACGCGATTTACACGGTCCTGGTCCTCCTGGCGCTCGCCATCGCCGGTGGGGCGATCTTCGCCATGACGTTCGATCCCAACCGTTACAAAGGCGACATCGAGCGCATCGTCGGGGAGCGGACCGGCCGCACTCTCAAGCTGAGCGGGGACCTGGCGGTCGCCGTGTGGCCGAGCCTCGGCGCCAAGGTGGGAGGCGTCACCTTGAGCGAGCGGGGCCGCGACGAGCAGTTCCTCGCCCTCGAGGGCGCGCATGCCTCGGTCGCCCTGCTGCCGCTCCTGCGCGGCGAGGTGATCGTCGACGGGATCCGCGTCTCCGGGCTCAAGGCGCAGCTCATCAAGGGCAAGGACGGCCGCTTCAACTTCCAGGACCTGCTCGGCGAGGACAAGCCCGCCGCGCAGCCCAAGCCGCAGGCGGGGAAGAAGGACGCGGGCGGCGAGCCGGTGAAGTTCGACATCGCCGGCGTCAAGGTCGAGCGCTCCTCGGTCACCTACCGCGACCTCGCGGCAGGCCAGGAATTCGCCATCTCGGACCTCAACCTCAGCGTCGGCCGCATCGCCGAGCGCGCGGACGGCAAGCTGGATTTGTCGGTCAACATCAAAGGCAAGAGTCCCGCGATCGATGCGCGGGTCGAGCTCGCCTCCGGCTACAAGTTCGACCTGCCCGCCAAGTCCTACGCGCTGTCCAAGCTCGACGCCAGGGTGGCGGGCAACGCCGCAGGCCAGGCGATCGAGGCGAGGATCGCCGCGCCGAGCATCGCGATCGCCCCCGACGCCGCCAAGGGCGAGGCGGTGACCGTCGAGTTCCGCCTCAAAGGCGAGGGCCGCTCCGTGGAGGCGCTGCTCAAGCTCGCCGGCGTCCAGGGCTCCGCGAAAGCGCTGGTCGTGCCGCAGTTCTCGGCCGATCTCGCCGTGACCGACCCGGCGCTGCCGATGAAGAGCGTGAAGATCCCGGTGACGGGCAGCCTGCGCGCCGATCTCGACAAGCAGACCGCCGAGGCCGACATCAAGGCGAAGATCGACGAGTCGAACCTGCAGGCCAGGCTCGGCCTCGCCAAGTTCAGCCCGCCCGCCTACCGGTTCGACGTCAACATCGACCAGCTCAACCTCGACCGCTACTTCCCGCCCGCGGAGAAGGCGGCGGCTGCCGGGCCTTCCAAGGAATCCTCCGGGAAAAGCGCGGACACGCCGGTGGATCTCTCCGCGCTGAAGGGCCTGGACGCGAACGGCAAGCTGCAGGTCGGCGCGCTGCAGGCGCGCGGGCTGAAGATGGCCAAGGTGCGCACCGAGCTGCGCGCGGCGAACGGCCGCGCCGAGCTCGGCCCGCATTCGGCCGACCTCTACGGCGGCTCGGTTGCCGGCGCCATCACCGCCCAGGCCGACGGGAACCGCGTCACCGTCAAGGAGAAGCTGACCGGCGTCTCGATCGGGCCGCTGCTGCGGGATTTCGCGCAGCAGGACCGGCTGGAAGGGCGCGGCAACCTCTCGCTCGACGTCGCCGCCGCCGGACCGACGGTAGAGGCGATCAAGAAAGCGCTCGCCGGCAGCGCGAGCGTCAACCTGAAGGACGGCGCCATCAAGGGCATCAACATCGCCCAGGTGCTGCGCAAGGCGAAGTCCAAGCTGGGCGGCGAGCAGTCCGAGGCGGCGAACCAGGCCGAGAAGACGGACTTCAGCGAGCTCTCCGCGACATTCGCCATCAAGAACGGCGTCGCGCACAACGAGGACCTGGACGTGAAGTCGCCGCTCGTGCGCATCACCGGGCGCGGCGACATCGACATCGGCAACTCGCGCATCGACTACGTCACCAAGGCGGCGGTGGTCGCCACGACACAGGGGCAGGGCGGCGCCGAGCTCGCCGAGCTGCGCGGCCTCACCGTGCCGGTGCACCTCACCGGCACCTTCGACAACCTCTCCTACAAGGTGAACTACGGCGCCGTGGCGGCGGACCTCGCCAGGTCGCGCGCCGGCGAGAAGGTGAAGGAAAAAGTCGGCGAGCGGCGCGAGGAGATCAAGGAGCGCCTGAAGGGCCTGCTCAGGCGCTAGCCGCGATCTGGCGCAGCGCCGCGATCCACTCCGGTGTCTCGTTAAGGCAGGGAATGAGGTTCAGCTCCTTTCCCCCGGCTTCGAGGAACCGCCTTCGCGCCGTGATGCCGAGCTCCTCCAGCGTCTCCAGGCAGTCGGAGACGAAGCCGGGGCAGAACACGTCCACGCCCTTGCGACCGCCCCTCGCGAGGCCGATCAGCGTCGGCTCGGTATAGGGCTGCAGCCACGGCGCTAAACCGAAGCGCGACTGGAAGGTGACTTTCCACTGTTCGCCGGAGAGCTCCAGTCGCGCAGCCAAGAGCCGTGCAGTCTTATGGCACTGCATCTCATACTCCGCCGCGCCGCGCTTCGGCAGGCCGTGGAAGCTCATGATGAGCAGGTCGTGCCGGCGGTGGCGCATGACCTGCGCCGCCAGCGCTTCCATGTAGGCGGGATGCGCGTGAAAATCCCTCACGAACTTCGCCCCTCCCGGAAGAAGATCGATCACGCTTCCCGTCGCGCTGTCGGAGTACTGCGGGTAGAGCGGAATGACGACTTCACGCCTGCTTTTCAATGCCGAAACGAGAGAGGGCTCGCCATAGCGCATCGCATAGTCGGCGCCGAGGAGCGCGGCCTGCTTTCTCGTGTGCACGGCGAGCGGCGAGCCTTCAGCGGTCCAGATCTGCGCGTATTTTTCCGCTGAAGCGACGGACCGGCGCGGCAGAACCAGGCCATGAAGAACGGGTAACCACAGGATGCGCGGCAGGGCGACCACGCGCGGATCGGAGAGGAACTGGGCGAGATAGGCTTTGACCGCCTCCGGCGTCGGTGCCGCCGGGGTACCGAGATTGACTAGGAGAATTCCCCGGCTCAGTGCTGCGACAGCGCGCTCGAGAGCAGCTTCGCGGTGACGTCGACGATCGGGATGACGCGCTCGTAGGCCATGCGCGTCGGCCCGATCACCCCCACCGTGCCGACCACCTCGCCGTCGACCTTGTAGGGCGAGGTGACCACGCTCACTTCGTCGGGGGCGCTGAAGCCGGACTCGCCGCCGATGAAGATCTGCACGCCCTGGCCGCGCAGCGAGAGGTCGAGGATCTGCACGAGCGAGGTCTTCTTCTCGAACAGCTCGAAGAGCTGGCGCAGGCGCTTCATGTCCTGCGAGAGCTCCTGCACCGAGAGCAGGTTGTGCTCGCCGGAGATGACGTACTGCTCGCCGCCCTCGGCGAGCGCGCGGTTGCCGGCCTCGACCGCGGAGGTCATGAGCTGGATCATGTCGCGGCGCAGCTCGCGCAGCTCGCTCTGGAGGTGCTTGCGCACGTCCTCGAAGCTCCGCCCGGCGTAGTTCTGGTTGATGTAGTTCGCCGCCTCGACCAGCTCGGAGGCCGAGAAGTCGCGCTCGGTGAAGAGGATGCGGTTCTGCACGTCGCCGTCGGCGGTGACGACGATGAGCAGGATGCGCTTCTCCGAGAGGCGCAGGAACTCGACCTGGCGGAAGGTGACGGCGCGCCGCCGCGGCGACATCACCACGCCGGCGAACTGCGTGAGCTGCGAGAGCAGCTGCGAGGCGGCCTGGATGACGCGCAGCGGGCTGTCCGGGTGCAGCTCGCCCTCCATGCGCTGCACCGCCTCGGAGCGCAGCGGCTTGATGACCAGCAGCGTATCGACGAAGAGCCGGTAGCCCAGCGGCGTCGGCACGCGACCGGCGGAAGTGTGCGGGCTGGCGATGAAGCCGTGCTCCTCGAGGTCGGCCATCACGTTGCGGATGGTCGCCGGCGAGAGGTCGAGCCCCGAGTGGCGCGAGAGCGTGCGCGAGCCGACCGGCTGACCTTCCGCAATGTAGCGCTCGATCAGGGTCTTAAGCAGGATTTGCGCGCGCTTGTCGAGCATCGATTCATTGTACACTCGACCGCATGCCCTCCGCGCTCCGCAGAATTGCCCTCATCGGGAAACTGCGCAGCGCCGAGAGCCAAGCCCTGCTGCGCGAGATGCGCGAGTTCCTGCAGAAGCGCGACTGCGAGGTCCTCCCGGAAGGCGACACCTCGGCGGACCTGGCGGTCGTCGTCGGCGGCGACGGCAGCATGCTCGCCGCGGCGCGCGAGCTGGTGCGCCACCGCGTGCCGCTGGTCGGCGTCAACCTCGGGCGCGTCGGCTTCATGACCGACATCGGCCACGACGACATGCAGGCCGGCATCGGCGCCATCCTCGACGGCAACTACACGGTCGAGGAGCGCACGCTGCTCGACGCCGAGATCCGCCGCGGCAGCGAGACGGTGCTGCGCACCATCGCGCTCAACGAGGCCGTGGTCGGCAAGGGCTCGCAGGGCCGCTTGATCGAGTTCGAGCTCTGGCTCGACGGCGAGTTCGTCTACACGCTGCGCGCCGACGGCATGATCGTCTGCACGCCCACCGGCTCGACCGCCTACGCGCTCTCCGCGCAGGGGCCGATCCTGCACCCGGCGGTGCCGGCGCTCGCGCTGGTGCCGCTCAACCCGCACACGCTCTCGGCGCGCACGGTCAGCGTCGCCGACCGCAGCCTCATCGAGATCCGCCTGGTGCGCGCGCTCGACGCGCAGGCCTACTTCGACGGCGTCGCGCACGCCGACCTCGCCGGGGGCGACCGCCTGACGCTCAAGCGCTCGGCCGACGTGCTGCGCTTCGTGCATCCGCCGGGCTACAAGTACTTCGCCACCCTGCGCGAGAAGCTGCACTGGAGCGAGGCGCCGCTGCGCAAGGGCCGCGGCGCGGAGTAGGGCGTGCTGCGCGCGCTTGAAATCAGCGACTTCGTCATCGTCGAGCGCGTCTCGCTCGAGCCGGCGGCGGGCTTCAACGTCCTCACCGGCGAGACCGGCGCCGGCAAGTCGATCCTGGTCGACGCCATCGAGCTGCTCGTTGGCGGCCGCGCCGACGCGGCGGTAGTGCGCGAAGGCGCGGAGAAGGCCGAGCTGTCGGCGGAGTTTGAAGTGGATGGCTCCGTTGCCTCCTGGCTGGAGGAGAACGACCTTGCCGGCGACCCCGGCCAGCTGATCCTCAGGCGCACCATCGACCGCGCCGGCCGCTCGCGCTCGTTCATCAACGGCCACGCCGCCACCGCGGCGCAGCTCCGGGAGGCGGGCGAGCGCCTGGTCGACATCCACGGCCAGCACGCGCACCAGTCGCTGCTGCGCGCCGTCGGGCAGCGCGAGCTCCTCGACGCGCATGCCGGCAGCGAATCCCTGGTCAAGGAAACTTCCGAAACCTACCGGGCGTGGAAGCGGCTGGAAGCAGTGGCGCTGGAGGCGCAGAAGAACTTTGCCGCGCGGCAGGCGGAGCAGCAGGACCTGAAAGACAAAGCCCTTGAACTGAGGAAGCTGCACGTGCAAGACGGCGAATGGCAGCGCGTCTCGGCCGAGCACAGGCGTCTGTCGCACGGCTCGAGCCTGCTCGCCGGCGCGCAGTCGGCGCTCGAGGCGCTCGACGAGGCGGAGGGCGCGGCGCTGGCGCAGCTCGCCGCGGTTGCCGGCCGCCTGAAGGCCCTTTCGGAAAACGATTCCGCTTTGACGCCCGTCGTGGAGCTCCTCGAATCGGCCGAGGCGCAGGCGGGCGAAGCGCTGCGCGAGCTGCGCCAGTACGCCTCGCGCCTCGACCTCGACCCGGAGGCGCTGCGCGACGCGGAAGCGCGCGTCGAGGCGCTGCACGCCGCCGCGCGCAAGCATCGCGTGAAGCCGGAAGCGCTGCACGAGCTGCTGCTCGATCTGGAGAAGCGGCTCGCCGAGCTCGAGCTCTCGGCCGACCCGCAGGCGCTCGAGCGCGAGGTCGCCGCGGCGCGCGCGCGCTACGAGTCGGCCGCCGGCAAGCTATCGGCGAAGCGCCGCGCCGCGGCCGAAGCGCTGTCCAAGGCGGTCAGCGCCGGCATGCAGCAGCTCGCCATGGCGGGCGGCAAGTTTTCAGTATCTTTGAGAAAGCTCGACGAGCCCGCGGCAACCGGCCTGGAGGAGATCGAGTTCGAGATGGCCTCGCACCCGAGCCTGCCGCTGCGACCGCTCGCCCGGGTCGCTTCCGGCGGCGAGCTCTCGCGCGTGAGCCTCGCCGTCCAGCTCGTCGCCGCGCGCGCCGCGCCCGTCGGCACGCTGGTGTTCGACGAGGTCGACGCGGGCATCGGCGGCGCTGTCGCCGACACCATCGGCCGCTCGCTGCGCAAGCTCGGAAGACAGCGCCAGGTGCTTTGCGTCACGCACCTGCCGCAGGTCGCCGCGGCGGGCGACGCGCAATGGAGCGTTACAAAGACATCGGCCAAGGGGAAAGTTCAGGTGCAGGTTTCCCGCCTCGAGCACTCCCAGCGCATCGAGGAGCTGGCGCGCATGCTCGGCGGCTCGGAAAGCACGGCACGCAAGCACGCTGCGGAGCTCCTGGCTACCGATTGACCTAATGCTTCCGATCGGAAGCATTACTGGTGCGCTACGGAGTCCTTTCAGCCCCTCTTCACGAGGTACTTGGCCGGCACCTCTTTCAGCGGTACAGCTTTGATCTCGCCGCGTCGATAGGCGGCAAGACGCTCTTCGGCTTCCTTAGCCCAGAGATGCTCGATGCCCGGCTTCGGTTCGTCGGCTTCGTTTTTCACGAGCTTCTTGATCTAGCCCGGCCGGTAGGGGCAGTCCTTCTTCACGCAGTCGGCGTAGAGCGCGAGCGAGTGCTCGTGCAGCTGGAAGCCGCGGCTCTTCGCCACCTCGGTCTGCCGTTTCTCGATGTCGGGGTCGTAGAACTCCTCGACGCGGCCGCACTGCAGGCACACGAGGTGGTCGTGGTGGCCGCCCTGGTTCAGCTCGAACACCGACTTGCCGGTCTCGAAGTGCTGGCGCGAGAGCAGCCCCGCCTGCTCGAACTGCGTGAGGACGCGGTAGACGGTGGCGAGGCCGACGTCGATGCCCTCGGCGATGAGCGCCTTGTACACGTCTTCCGCCGAGAGGTGCCGCACCTTGCTCGACTCGAACAGCTCGAGGATCTTGCGGCGGGGCAGGGTGGCCTTGAGCCCGCTTTCCTTCAGGCTTTGCGCTGAGCCCATCGGCTATGATTATAGGCGCATGGGTCGATGGTTTTTCCTGGCATGGTTGCTCGCGATGTTCCCTGCAGTTCTGTCGGGGTGCGCCGGCGTGCCGCGCATCCCCGGCGTTACCCCCTACAAGATGGAGATCCAGCAGGGCCCCTACATCTCGCAGGAGATGATCGCCCAGCTCAAGCCCGGCATGAGCAAGGACCAGGTGCGCTTCATCCTCGGCACGCCGCTGCTCACCGACATCTTCCACGCCGACCGCTGGGACTACGTGTACTGGCGCGAGGCCTCCAGCGGCAGGCGCGAGAGCCGCAAGCTGGCGCTCTTCTTCGAGAGCGGCAGGCTGGCGCGCATCGACGGCGACGTCGTTTCCTCGGCGGCGGGCCGGTGAAGGTCGCCGTCGCCGGCGCCGGCGGCCGCATGGGGCAAATCCTCATCGAAGCGGTCATCGCCGACCCCGAGCTGACGCTGGCCGCGGCCGTCGACGTGCCGGGCAGCCCGGTCTTCGGCAGAGACCTTGCCGGCGTGGAAGCCACTGCCGACGTCGAGGCGGCAGTGGCGGTGAGCGATGTGGTGATGGACTTTACGCGCCCCGAAGGCACGCTTTCGCACCTGCAGGCCTGCGTCGCGGCGCGCAAGGCGATGGTCATCGGCACCACCGGGTTCTCCGAGGCCCAGCAACAATCCATCAAGGACGCGGCAAAGCGCATCCCGATCGTGCTGTCGCCGAACTTCGCCATCGGCGTGAACGCCGTGTTCAAGCTCGCCGGGATGGCGGCGAGCATCCTCGGCGACGCCTACGACGTCGAGATCGTCGAGGCGCACCACCGCCACAAGGTCGACGCCCCTTCCGGCACGGCGCTGAAGGTCGGGGAGGTCATCGCGTCCTCGCTGAAAAGAGATCTTCAGAAAGAGGCGAAGCATGGCCGCCACGGCGATACCGGTCAGCGGCCGGCGAGGCAGATCGGCTTCCACGCCATCCGCGGCGGCGACATCGTCGGCGAGCACACGGTGATCTTCGCCGGCGCCGGCGAGCGCGTCGAGCTCACGGTGCGCTCGCAGAGCCGCATGACCTACGCCGCCGGGGCCGTTCGGGCCGCGAAATGGCTCGAGGGAAGGCCCGCGGGCCTCTATTCGATGGAAGACGTGCTTGGTTTGAAGTAGTCGGGCGCGTATAATGCCGCCTTCAAACGAAGCGGGAGGGGCGCGGGCCTCTCCCGCTTTTCGCATGCAGACCCAGATGACCGAAAAAGAAGCCGTCCTCGTGCTCGCCGACGGCACGGTGTTTCGCGGCGGCGCGATCGGCGCCGCCGGCGCCGCCGTGGGCGAGGTGGTGTTCAACACCGCCATGACCGGCTACCAGGAGATCCTCACCGACCCGTCGTACTGCCGGCAGATCGTCACGCTCACCTATCCGCACATCGGCAACACCGGCATCAACGACGAGGACGAGGAAGCGCCCCGCGTCTACGCCGAGGGCCTGGTGGTGCGCGACCTGCCGCGGCTGCATTCCAACTGGCGCGCCAAGGGAGATTTAAGAAGTTATCTCGAGAAGCACAACGTCGTGGGCATTGCCGATATCGATACGCGGAAGCTCACCCGCATCCTGCGCGAGAAGGGCGCGCAGAACGGCTGCCTGATGGCCGGCGAAGCGAATATCGATCTTGCTTTATCAAAGGCAAAATCCTTTCCGGGGCTCGCCGGCATGGACCTCGCCAAGGTCGTCACCACGAAAGGGCCTTACGAATGGCAGGAGGGCCGCTGGCAGGGCGCCGGCGGCTATCGCCGCATCGAGAACCCGCGCTTCCACGTCGTCGCCTACGACTACGGCATCAAGCGCAACATCCTGCGCATGCTCGCCGAGCGCAGCGTGCGGGTCACTGTTGTACCTGCACAAACAAATGCCCGGGATGTCCTGCGCATGAAACCCGATGGGGTGTTCCTTTCGAACGGGCCGGGCGATCCGGAGCCCTGCGACTACGCCATCGAGGCGATCGGCGAGATCCTCGACGCGACGCGCGTGCCGGTGTTCGGCATCTGCCTCGGTCACCAGCTCATGGGCCTCGCCTCGGGCGCAAGCACGCTGAAGATGAAGTTCGGCCACCACGGCGCCAACCATCCGGTGAAGGACCTCGACACCGGCCAGGTGGTGATCACCAGCCAGAACCACGGCTTCGCTGTGGATCCTTCCACGATCAGCATAAACTTGAGAGCGACCCCTGTGTCGCTCTTCGACGGTTCCCTCCAGGGGCTCGCCCGCACGGATAGACCCGCGTTTTGCTTTCAGGGGCACCCGGAAGCGAGCCCGGGGCCGCACGACATCGGCTACCTGTTCGATCGCTTTGCGAAGATGATGGAAGATGCCCAAAAGAACTGACATCAAGAGCATCCTCATCATCGGCGCCGGGCCGATCGTCATCGGCCAGGCCTGCGAGTTCGACTATTCGGGGGCGCAGGCCTGCAAGGCGCTGCGCGCCGAGGGCTACCGCGTGATCCTCGTCAACTCGAACCCGGCGACGATCATGACCGACCCGGAGATGGCCGACGCCACCTACGTCGAGCCGATCACCTGGCAGGTGGTGGCGCGCATCATCGAGAAGGAGCGGCCCGATGCGCTGCTGCCCACCATGGGCGGGCAGACGGCGCTCAACTGCGCCCTGGACCTGGCGCGCGAGACGGTGCTCGAGAAATTCAAGGTCGAATTGAGCGGCGCCTCGCGGGAGGCGATCGACAAGGCCGAGGACCGCGAAAAGTTCAAGAACGCGATGCGCGGCATCGGCCTCGCCTGCCCGCGCTCCTCGCTCGCGCACTCGATGGAGGAGGCGCTGCAGGTGCAGGCGGGAATCGGTTTCCCCGTGGTGATCAGGCCTTCGTTCACCTTGGGCGGGACCGGCGGCGGCATCGCCTACAACCGCGAGGAGTTCGTCGCCATCTGCGAGCGCGGGCTCGATGCGTCACCCACTCGTGAACTATTGATAGAAGAATCCGTCCTGGGCTGGAAAGAGTTCGAGATGGAGGTGGTGCGCGACCGCAGGGACAACTGCATCATCGTCTGCTCGATCGAGAACCTCGATCCGATGGGCGTGCACACCGGCGACTCGATCACGGTGGCGCCGGCGCAGACGCTCACCGACAAGGAATACCAGGTGATGCGCGACGCCTCGATCGCGGTGCTGCGCGAGATCGGCGTCGACACCGGCGGCTCGAACGTGCAGTTCGCCGTCAACCCCGACGACGGGCGCATGCTGGTGATCGAGATGAACCCGCGCGTATCGCGCTCGAGCGCGCTCGCCTCGAAGGCGACCGGCTTCCCGATCGCCAAGGTCGCGGCGCGGCTCGCCGTGGGCTACACGCTCGACGAGATCGCCAACGACGTCACCGGCGGCGCGACGCCGGCGTCGTTCGAGCCGACCATCGACTACGTCGTCACCAAGGTGCCGCGCTTCGCCTTCGAGAAGTTCCCGCAGGCGAACGACCGCCTGACCACGCAGATGAAGTCGGTCGGCGAGGTGATGGCGATCGGCCGCACCTTCCAGGAATCGCTGCAGAAGGCGCTGCGCGGCCTCGAGGTGGGCGTCGACGGCCTGAACCAGCGCACCACCGACCGCGAGACGCTCGAGCGCGAGCTCGGCGAGCCCGGCCCGGAGCGCATCTGGTACGTCGGCGACGCCTTCGAGAACGGCTTTACGCTCGAGGAGGTGCACCGCCTCACGCACATCGACCCCTGGTTCCTCGACCAGATCAAGCAGATCGTCGAGCTGGAGATGGAGCTGGATGACAAGAACCTCTCTGAAATAGACGAGCACACTCTTCGTGATCTCAAGCGGCGAGGCTTCTCCGATCGCAGGCTCGCCTACCTCTTCAACACGAACGAGAAGGCCGTGAGGGAGAAGCGGCACAAGCTGGGCATCCGCCCCGTCTACAAGCGCGTCGACACCTGCGCCGCCGAGTTCGCCGCCAAGACCGCGTACCTGTATTCCACGTACGAGGAGGAGTGCGAGGCGCAGCCCACCGGCCGCAAGAAGGTGATGGTGCTGGGCGGCGGGCCGAACCGCATCGGCCAGGGCATCGAGTTCGACTACTGCTGCGTGCACGCGGCGCTGGCGCTGCGCGAGGACGGCTTCGAGACCATCATGGTCAACTGCAACCCGGAGACGGTCTCGACCGACTACGACACCTCGGACCGCCTCTACTTCGAGCCGCTGACGCTCGAGGACGTGCTCGAGATCGTCGACAAGGAGCGCCCCTGGGGCGTGATCGTCCAGTACGGCGGGCAGACGCCGCTCAACCTGGCGCGCGGCCTCGCCGCCGCCGGCGTGCCGATCATCGGCACCAGCGCCGAGTCGATCGACATCGCCGAGGACCGCGAGCGCTTCCAGAAGCTGCTCGACAAGCTGAAGCTGCGCCAGCCGGCGAACCGCACCGCGCGCTCGGCCGAGGAGGCGGTGAAGCTCGCCGAGGAGATCGGCTACCCGGTGGTGGTGCGCCCGAGTTACGTGCTCGGCGGCCGCGCCATGGAGATCGTGCACGACAAGATCAACCTCCTGCACTACATGGAGCGGGCGGTGCGCGTCTCGAACGACTCGCCGGTGCTGATCGACCGCTACCTGCAGGACGCCACCGAGGTCGACGTCGACTGCGTGAGCGACGGCAGGCAGGTGCTGATCGGCGGCATCATGGAGCACGTCGAGGAGGCGGGCGTGCACTCCGGCGATTCGGCCTGCTGCCTGCCGCCGCACTCGCTCGCCAGCCACCTCGAGCGCGAGCTGCGCCGCCAGACCACGCAGATGGCGAAGGCGCTCAAGGTGGTCGGCCTGATGAACGTGCAGTACGCGATCCAGAAGGACACGGTCTACGTGCTGGAAGTGAACCCGCGCGCCTCGCGCACCGCGCCCTACGTCTCCAAGGCGACCGGCGTGCCGCTCGCCATGATCGGCGCGCGCTGCATGGCCGGGCGCTCGCTGAAGGAGCAGGGCGCCGCGGAGGTGACGCCGACGTACTTCTCGGTGAAGGAGGCGGTGTTCCCCTTCTCGCGCTTCCCGGGCGTCGACACCATCCTCGGGCCGGAGATGAAGTCGACCGGCGAGGTGATGGGCGTGGGCATGACCTTCGGCGAGGCCTTCGTCAAGTCGCAGCTCGCCGCCGGCATGCGCCTGCCCGCCGGCGGGCGCGCCTTCATCAGCGTGCGCGACGGCGACAAGCTCGCCGCGGTGCAGGTGGCGCGCGACCTGGTCGAGCTCGGCTTCGCGCTGCTCGCCACGCGCGGCACCGCCGGGGTGCTGAAGTCGCACGGCATCGCCGTCACCCAGGTGAACAAGGTGGCCGAGGGGCGGCCGCACATCGTCGACATGATCAAGAACGCCGAGGTGAGCTTCATCGTCAACACCGCCGAGGCGACGCGCACCGCCGCCTCCGACTCGCGCTCGATCCGCACCACCGCGCTCGCCGGGCGCGTCACCTACTACACCACCATCGCCGGGGCCAAGGCCGCCTGCGCGGGCATGAAGCACCACCTCGCGCAGCTCGAGCCCTACCGCCTGCAGGAGCTGCATGCGAAACTGCGGCCGGCGGACCCCGAGCACGCCGCCGCCTGATCCCATGAAGACGCCCATGACCAAGCGCGGCGCCGAGCTGCTGCGCGCCGAGCTGCAGCGACTGAAGAGCGTCGACCGTCCCGCCACGACGCAGGCCATCGCCGAGGCGCGCGGCCACGGCGACCTCTCCGAGAACGCCGAGTACGAGGCGGCGCGCGAGCGCCAGGGCATGATCGAGGCGCGCATCCGCGACATCGAGATGAAGCTCGCCAACGCGCAGATCATCGACCCGAAGCTGCTGCACGCCGAGGGCCGGGTGGTCTTCGGCGCCACCGTCGATCTCGAGGACGACGGCGGCGACAAGGCCACCTGGCAGATCGTCGGCGAGGACGAGGCCGACATCAAGGAAGGCCGCATTTCCGTCAGCTCGCCCATCGCCCGCGGCCTGATCGGCAAGGAAGCCGGCGAATCCGCCGAGGTGCAGACCCCCGGCGGCCTCAAGCGCTACGAGATCCTCGACGTCCGCTACGAATAGCGGAAATCAGGGACAGACCACGTTTTCCTCGCTTGTACCCCGATCGGGGTACAAAATGCCGGCTGGGAGGGTTTTTCCATGGCCGAGAGTTCGACGCAGCCGGTCTTCACGCTTCTCACCTCGCCCGCCGAGCTTGGCATGGCAATCCGCCAGGCACGCGGCGCCATGGGTCTCAGCCTGCGCGAAGCGGCCGAGCGCGCGGGCGTAGGCAAGAGGTTCGTGCTCGAGCTGGAGCAGGGCAAGCCATCGGCGCGCCTGGACAAGGTGCTGACGCTGATGGCGGCAGTGAACCTGCTCGCGATCATCGTCCCGCTCGAGGAAGCGATGGCGGCGCTGGGGCCGAAGCGCTGAAACCGCCTGATACAAACACCAGCGGCTTCTTGTCGGGCGATCGACCACGGCCGGTGCCAATTGCGGCGATTGCGGCCGCCAGCGCGGCCGAGCATGATCGGGCGATGCGGGGATTATTCCTGGTTGCTTTGGCCGTACTTCTCGCTGGGCGTCTAGCCGCCGAGGAAGCGGGCGATCCACCGCCCCACCAGCGCGCCGTCGTTGGGCTGGCGCAGGCTTTTCAGTGCTGTTTCGCTCCTTTCGGCGCCGATGCGCTCCCGGCGCGCGCGGATCAGCGCCTCGGCGAAATCGGCAGTGAACTCCGGGTGACCCTCGATGCCGAGCATCGTCGCGCCGACGCGGAACATGCCGACCTCGCAATGCGCGCTACGCCCGAGGAGCACGCTGCCCTCGGGCAGGCGCTGCACCTGGTCCTGGTGCATGTGCTGGATGCGCACTTCCGGCTTGGCCGGCTCCATCCACGGCTCTTTCTTCAGGACTTCGAGGGGCAGTACCCCGACACCCCAACCCTGCCGCGACTTCGCCACTTCGCCGCGCAGGGCGTGCGCGAGCATCTGGTGGCCGAAGCAGATTCCCACAAAAGGCTTCTTTGAAACCCTGACTTCATTGATAAAGCGCGCCAGGCCGGAGATCCAGTCGTGCGGCTCGTACACCGAGTATTTCGAGCCGGTGCAAAGCCAGGCCTCGCACTCGTCGGCACTCGAGGGCAGGTTGCCGCGATGCGCCTCGTAGTAGCCGAAGCGCGCCTCGGGAAGCAGGGCGGCGAACATCTCGCGGTAGCCGCCGCTGATCTGCGGGAAGCGGCCGGCGACATCGTCGCATTCGAGCAGGCCGATCTTCACGGTTTCAAGCGCAGGTGGAAGGACTTCGGCCGCGTGAAGGCCTCGAGGCCGAGCCGCGACAGCGTGCAGCCGCGCCCGGAATCCTTGACGCCCGTCCACGCCAGCGCCGGGTCGAGGTAGTCGCAGCGGTTCATGTACCAGGTGCCCGTCTCGACGCGCTCGCCGATGCGCAGCGCCGCCTCGGCGTCCGTCGTCCAGATCGACGCGGTGAGGCCGTAGCGGCTGTCGTTCATGAGCGCGACCGCCTCCTCGTCGCCCGCGACCGGCATGATGCCGATCGCCGGCCCGAACGTCTCCTCGCGCATCAGCGCCATGCCGTGGTCGACGTCGACGAGAACCTCGGGGGGAAGATAAGGCGTTCCAGCCTTATCCTTCGCTCCAACAAGCTTCTTCGCTCCCTTCGCTACCGCTTCGCCGATCTGCTTTCTGACCGCGTCCGCCGCCGAGGTGCGCACCATCGGGCCGAGGTTGGTCTCGCGCTCGAGCGGATTGCCCAGCCGATATTGCCTGGTCAGGGCGACGAAGGACTCGACGAAGTCCTTGTAGAGCTTCCGCTCGACGTAGACGCGCTCGACGGCGCAGCAGGACTGCCCGGAATTGAAGAAGGCCCCGTCGACGAGGTTCTCCACCGTCGCCTCGAGCGGCGCGTCGGCGCGCACGTAGGCGGGATCCTTGCCGCCGAGCTCGAGCCCGGTAGCGATGAAGCGCGCAGCAGCCGCCTGCTGCACGGCATGGCCGCCGGCGACCGAGCCGGTAAACGCGACGAAGGCGACCCGTTGATCGCCAATCATTCTTTGGATTTGCTGATGATCCTGGTGCAGGAACTGGAACACGCCCTCCGGCAGGCCGGCGGCACGGAACGCCTCGGCATAGCGCTCGGCGACCAGCGGCGTCTGCGCCGCCATCTTGAGGATGACGCTGTTCCCGGCGAGCAGCGCCGGTACGACCGCGTTCACGGACGTCAGCCAGGGATAGTTCCACGGCGCGATGACCAGCACGACGCCGAGGGGCTCGCGGTGGATGAAGCGCTGGAAGCCGGGTTTCTCGGGGAGTGCGATATCGGCCAACGCGCCGACCGATATTTCACACATGTAAAGCGCCCGCTCGTGGAAGCCGCGGCGCAGCTCGCCCGGGCTTTGCGAGATCGGCCGGCCCATCTGCCAGGTGAGCTCCTCGGCCAGAGCGTCGGCCTTCGCCGCGCACCATTCGGCCATGCGCCGGCAGATCGCCGCGCGTTCCGCGACAGGAATACGCCTCCAGGAACGCTGGGCTTCGACGGCCCTGCCGAGGCATCCTTCAATATCCTGATCCGAGGCCAGCGCACGCTCGGCGTACACCGAGCCGTCGACCGGGGAAATCGTGGTCTGTCCCTGTTTCTTGCTCAGCCGATCACTCCTTCGGCGCGCAGGCGCGCGATGCGCGCGGCGTCGTAGCCGATCTCCTTCAGCAGCGCGTCGGTGTCGGCGCCGAGCGCGGGCGCGGCGCGTCGCGGCCATTCATCGGCGCTGCTGCGGATAGGGTTGGCGATGAGCTTCGCCTTCCGGCCGTCGGGATAGGCGAACTCCTGGATCGAGCCGCGCTCGGCGACGAGCGGGCTGTCGAGCGCTTGCCGGATGTCGAACACCGGCGCGACGGGCACCGAACCGGAGAGCTTCTTCAGCCACGTTTCGGTCGTCTGCTTCACCAGCTCGGCTTCGACCATCTCCGCCACTTGGTCCCTTCGCTTCAATCTTTCCTTGAAAGAGCCGTAGCGCGGATCGCTCGCCCATTCGGCATGGCCTAGCGCGGCGGCGAGCAGGCCCCAGAACTTCTCCTTGTTGCACATGACGAAGAGCCAACCGTCGCGCGTGCGGAAGAGCTGGCTCGGCACGAGCGAGGGATGCCCGCCGCGCTTCTCGCGCCCCTGCACGTGGCCGGCGTTCAGGTACCAGGTGCCGGGATAGTTGAGGTTGAACAGCGCGAGGTCGAAGAGGCTGGTGTCGAGGTCGCGACCCTTGCCGGTGGCGCGCGCGCCGAGGATGCCGGCGAGCAGCGCG
>JBQTJF010000125.1:0-21401 GCA_052387375.1 Betaproteobacteria bacterium | reverse complement strand
ATGAACCACAACCTCGAGACCGTGCCGCGCCTCTACAAGCGCGCCCGCCCCGGAGGGAATTACGATCATTCCCTGGGCCTGCTCGAGCAGTTCAAGAAATCACATCCCGAAGTACCGACCAAGTCCGGGCTGATGGTCGGCCTGGGCGAGACCGACGAGGAGATCCTCGCGGTGATGCGCGACCTGCGCGCGCATGAGGTCGACATGCTCACCATCGGCCAGTACCTGCAGCCCTCGCCGCACCACCTGCCGGTGGAGCGCTATGTCCACCCGGACCAGTTCCGCGTGCTCGAGCAGGAAGCGGCGAAGATGGGCTTCAAGCACGCCGCCGTGGGCGCGCTGGTGAGGTCCTCCTACCACGCCGATCAACAGGCCCGCCAGGCCGGCATCCCCTGAAGCGCCAGTCGGCCTTGGCAGCAGGCTTCGCGCGGCCAAAAATGTTCCCGATCGGGAACATTTCTTCGGCCCGGCCGCAGGTACGGTAGTCTTGGTCTTCATGACGGGTCTCATGCTTCGGTTCGCCGCCGCCGCGGCCATTGCCTGGCCGGTCTGCGCCGCGGCGCAGCTGGAGTCGATCACGCAGCGCGAGGCGGTTGCTGGCCTCAAGGCGGCGCTCGAGCGCGGCTCGCAGCAGGCGGTGGCGACGCTCGGCCGCGCCGACGGTTTCCTCGGCAATCCGCAGGTGAAGATCCCGCTGCCCGATTCCCTGACGCGCGCGGAGCGGCTGATGCGCCGCGTCGGCGCCGGCCGCTACGCCGACGAGGTGATCGTCGCCATGAACCGCGCCGCCGAGGCGGCGGTGCCCGAGGCGCGCGACATCCTCGTCGCCTCGGTGAAGCAGATGAGCGTGCGCGACGCCAAGGGCATCCTCACCGGCGGCGAGACGGCCGGGACGGAGTACTTCAGGCGCACGACACGCACCGGCCTGCACAAGCGCTTCCTGCCGATCGTCAAGCGCGCCACCGCCAGGGTGCGCCTCGCGCAGAAGTACGACCAGTACGCCGACAAGGGCGTCTCGCTCGGCGTGGTGAAGGAAGAGCACGCCGACCTCGACGAGTACGTGACGCAGAAGGCGCTCGACGGCCTCTACTTCATGGTCGCAGAAGAAGAGAAGAAGATCCGCAAGGACCCGGTCGGCACCGGCAGAGCGATCCTCAAGAAGGTCTTCGGCGCGCTTCTCTAGTGCGCCTGGTCCCAGTTGTCGCCGACGCCGACGTCGACGACGAGCGGGACGTCTAGCTGGTGGACCGACTGCATGAGGTATTGCACATGGTCCCTGACGAGGGGGAGCTCGGCTTCAGGAACTTCCAGGACCAGCTCGTCATGCACTTGCATGATGAGGATGGCCCGCAGCTTTTCCTCGTCGAGCCACCTCTGCACCGCGACCATGGCGAGCTTGATGAGGTCGGCGGCGGTGCCCTGCATCGGCGCGTTGATGGCGGCGCGCTCCGCGGCCTGCCGGCGCACCGGCGCGCCGCTCCTGATCTCCGGCAGCCACAGGCGGCGGCCGAACACGGTCTCGACGTAGCCCTGGCTGCGCGCGCGCTCGCGCGTCTCGTCCATGTAGCGCTTGGCGCCGGGGAACCTGGCGAAGTAGCGCTCGACGTAGCTCTGCGCCGTGCCGCGGTCGATGCCGAGGTTCTGCGCCACGCCGAAGGCCGACATGCCGTAGATCAGGCCGAAGTTGATCACCTTCGCCACGCGGCGCTGCTCGGAGTCGACGTGAGCCGAAGGCACGGCAAAGACTTCGGCGGCGGTGGCGCGATGCACGTCCTCGCCGTCGCGGAAGGCGCGGCGCAGGTTCTCGTCCCCCGAGAGGTGCGCCATGATGCGCAGCTCGACCTGCGAGTAATCCGCCGAGACGATGCGCCGCCCCGGCGGCGCGACGAAGGCCTCGCGGATGCGCCGGCCCTGCGGCGTGCGGATGGGGATGTTCTGCAGGTTGGGGTCGTTCGACGAGAGCCGGCCGGTCACCGCGGTGGTCTGCGAGTAGGTGGTATGCACCCGCCCGGTCGCCGCGTTGACGCTGAGGGGCAGCTTGTCCGTGTAGGTCGACTTCAGCTTCGTCAGGGCGCGATGCTCGAGGATCAGCTTCGGCAGCGGATGGTCGAGCGCCAGCTCGGCCAGCACGTCCTCGTCGGTCGAGGGCTCGCCGGTCGGCGTCTTCTTGCGCACCGGAAGCTTCTGGCGCTCGAACAGGATCTCGCGGATCTGCTTCGGCGAGCCGACGTTGAAGGGCTGCCCGGCGAGCGCGTACGCTTTTTGTTCGAGAGACAGAATTTCCTTTCCAAGTTCCTGACTTTGGCGCTCGAGGCGGGCGCGGTCGAGCAGCACGCCGTTGCGCTCGATGCGCTGCAGGACCGGCAGCACCGCCATCTCGATGCCCTCGTAGACGAAGCGCAGCTTCTCGTCTTGTTCTATTCGTTTGAAAAGAAGTTCATGGAGCGCGAGGGCGCAATCGGCGGAGCCCGCCGCGTACTCGGTCGCGCGCGAGAGCTCCACCTCGCCGAACGCGATGCGCGAGGCGCCCTTGCCCACCACCTGCTCGAGCGACAGCACCGTCCAGCCGCAATGCCGCGACGCGAGCACGCCGAGCTCGCGCCGCTCGTGCACCTCGAGGACGTAGGACTCGAGCAGCGCGTCGTGCACCGCGCCGGCGAGGCGCATGCCGTGGTTGGCGAGCACGTGCATGTCGAACTTCACGTTCGGCGCGACTTTCACGCGCGCGGGATCCTCAAGCCATCGCTTGAGCTTTTGCAAAGCAATTTCCAGAGAAACTTGTGCAGGGGCGCCGGCGTAGGCGTGCGCGAGCGGCAGGTACACCGCCGCGCGCTCGAAGGCGAAAGCGAGCCCCACCAAGCGAGCCGTCATCGGCTCCTCGCTCGTGCAGAGCGTCTCCAGCCCGGCGATGGGTGCCTTTTCCAGCCTTCCTATCAACTCGTCGAGGCCAGCTTGATCGAGCACGGCGCGTACCGAGCGTCGCTCGACGCGCGCGGCCCTTTCCGGCGGGGCGGGCAGCGGCGCGGCGCCCGCGCTTTCGGCTTCCTTCAGCCAGGTCTTGAAGCCGAAGCGCTCGTACACCGAGCGCAGCCTTGCCGGGTCCGCCGGCCGCACCGCGAGATCATCGATCTTCACCTCGAGAGGCACGTCGCGCTTCACGGTAAGAAGCTCGCGCGCCTTGGGCAGCCAGTCGAGCACCTTGCGCAGGTTCTCGCCGCGCGAGCCGGAGATTTCAGAAGACTTCTGCATGAGGTTGTCCAGGGAACCGTACTGCTGGATCCACTTCGACGCGAAACCGGGGCCGACGCCGTCGACACCCGGGATGTTGTCGATGGCATCGCCGACCAGCGCGAGGTAGTCGACGATCCGCTCCGGCGGCACGCCGAACTTCTGCTGCACGCCCTCGACGTCGAGCTTCTCGTTGGACATCGTGGTCACCCACAGCGTGCCGGCGTCGACGAGCTGCGTAAGGTCCTTGTCGCCGGTGGAGATGACGGCGCGCCAGCCGCGCGCCTTGGCCTGCGCGGCGAGCGTCGCGATCACGTCGTCCGCCTCGACGCCGTCGACGACCAGCACCGGCCAGCCGATGTCCCCGACCGCCTTGCGCAGCGGCTCGACCTGCGCGGAAAGATCGTCGGGCATCGCCGCACGGGTCGCCTTGTACTGCGGATAGACCGCGTCGCGGAAGGTCTTGCCGGCGGCGTCGAAGACGCAGGCGCGCGCCTGCGCCTTATAATCGGCGGCGAGCTTGCGCAGCATGTTCAGGACGCCGTAGATCGCCCCCGTGGGCTCGCCCTTCGCGTTGCGCAGCTCCGGCAGCGCGTGGAACGCACGATAGAGGTACGACGAGCCGTCGACCAGCAGCAGCGTCTTTTCAGGATCTTTTCCCGACACCGATGACACAAGAGAAATTACTGAAGGCGGCCGGTCTCGGCCACGAGTTGTCCGCGCGCGAGGCGTGGAAGCTGTTCGGCATTATGGCAGAGTTCTTCGAGGCGACCGAGCGGCTCGCCGACGTGAAGCCGGCGGTGTCGATCTTCGGCAGCGCGCGCGTCAAGGCGGGCAGCCGCTACTACCAGCTCGCCGAGGAGACGGCGCGGCTGCTCTCCGACGCGGGCTTCGCCGTGATCTCGGGCGGCGGCCCGGGCATCATGGAGGCGACCAACAAGGGCGCCTTCAGCGGCAGCGGCCTCGCCGTCGGCCTCAACATCGACCTGCCGCGCGAGCAGCCCTCCAGCCGCTACCAGCACATCAGCCTGCGCTTCAAGCATTTCTTCGCGCGCAAGGTAATGTTCGCGAAGTTCGCCACCGCCTTCGTCGTGCTGCCCGGCGGCTACGGCACGCTCGACGAGCTGTTCGAGGCGCTGACGCTGGTGCAGACCGGCAAGACGCGCCAGATGCCGATCATCCTCGTGCACGGGCCCTACTGGCGCGGCCTGCTCGACTGGATGCGCGAGCGCCTGGCGGGCGAGGGCATGATCGACCCGACCGACATCGACCTGGTGCAGATCTGCGAGGAGCCGCGGCAGGTGGTGGAGGTGATCTTCAACTTCTACGAGAAGCGCGGCTTCGAGCCTTCGCCGGCCGAGCGCGAGGTGCTGCTCAACCTCTAGTAGAATCGTCGCGAAATGCGCCGCTGCATCGCCGCTGTGCTGCTGCTCGTGGCCGCCGGCGCCCTCGCGCAGCAGCGGCCGCCCCGGCTCGAGCCGCTGCCCGAGCCGCCGCCGCCGCCGGCGAGCGCCGGGCCCGACGAGCCGGCGGTGCGCATCCCGGTGCAGAAGGAAGACAAGGTGGAGGAGATCCGCCAGGGCGGCCGCGTCGTGATGCTCAAGGTGACGCCGCCCAGCGGCAGGCCCTACTACCTGGTCGACACCACCGGCAACGGCAACTGGATGCGCCGCGACTCGCTCGACGAAGGCTTCCGCCCGCCGATGTGGCCGATCCACCAATTCGACTGATTTGTCGGTCTATACCCCAGTCTCCGAGGCCGAGCTGCGCGACTGGCTGCGCCAGTACTCGGTCGGCACGCTGGTCGAATGCAAGCCGGTCGCCGCGGGCATCGAGAACAGCAACTTCTTCGTCACCACCACGCAGGGCCGCTTCGTCCTGACGCTGTTCGAGCGGCTGCCGGCCGAGGAGCTGCCTTTCTACCTCGGCCTGATGGGCCACCTCGCGCGCCACGGCAGTCCCTGCCCGGCGCCGCTCGCCGACCTCTCCGACCGCACCCTGCAGCGGCTGAACGGCAAGCCCGCGGCGCTCGTCACCTTTCTGCCGGGCCGCTCGCTCGAGTCGCCCGCGACCGGGCACTGCGCGGAGCTCGGCGGCCTGCTCGCGCGCCTGCACCTCGCCGGGCGCTCGTATGCGGCGTACCTCGAGAACCCGCGCGGCCCCAAGTGGTGGCGTTTCGCGGCAAAAGAGGTTTTTCCGTATCTGGATCCAGGAAAAAAATTCCTCCTTGAGGACGAGCTGGCCTTCCAGGCGCGGCAGCGCTTTCCCGACCTGCCGCGCGGGCCGGTGCACGCCGACCTCTTCCGCGACAACGCGCTCTTCGACGACGGGCGCATCTCGGGCGTGGTCGACTTCTACTTCGCCGGCGTCGACTGCCTGCTCTACGACGTCGCGGTGTGCGCGAACGACTGGTGCCTCACCCCGCGACGCGGCCTCGATGCGGCGCGCGTGGCGGCGCTGCTTTCCGCCTACCAGGCGGTGCGGCCCTTCACGCCGCTCGAGCGCGAGGCCTGGCCGGCGCTGCTGCGCGCCGCGGCGCTGCGCTTCTGGCTCTCGCGCCAGTACGACTACCACCTGCCGCGCCCGGGCATGCTGGTGCACGCGCACGACCCGGAGCACTTCCGCGACATCCTCGAGCTGCGGCGCGGCGAGGCCGCGCCCTGGGGCGCCTGAGCATGCAGGCGCGCATCGTCCCCGCCGCCGCCGGCGCGCGCTGGCTCGCCGAGGGCTGGCGCCTGTTCCGCGTCGCGCCGCTCGGCTGGCTTGCGCTCGTCTTCGCGTACTGGCTGCTCATGACGCTCGCCTCGCTGTTGCCGTTCATCGGCACGGCGGCCGCGGCGGTGCTGGTGCCGCCTTTCGCGGTCGGCTTCATGGCCGCGGCGCGCGCGGCGAGCCGCGGCGGCGCCGTCGAGCTCGCCCTGCTCTTCGAGGGCTTTCGCCATTCGCTCGCGGCGCAGCTCGCGCTCGGCGTCGTGTATTTCGCCTGCCTTTCGCTGGTGCTCGGCGCCAGCGCCCTGGTCGACGACGGGGCGCTGGCGCGCTGGATGGCCACCGGCGCGCGGCCGGAGGAAGCGGTGCTGCGCTCCGACGCTTTCCTCGCCGCGTTCGGCACCGCCGCGGCGCTGTACGTGCCGGTGATGCTGATGTTCTGGTTCGCGCCGCCGCTCGCCGCCTGGCACTCGAGCGGCGCGGCGAAGGCGCTGTTCTTCAGCTTCTTCGCCTGCCTGCTCAACTGGCGCGCCTTCCTCGCCTACGGCGCGGTGACGGCGGCGGTGGCCCTCATCCTGCCCTTCGCCGCGCTCTCGCTGCTCATGCTCGCCTCCGGCGGGACGCCGCGCGTGCAGATCATGGCGCTCGTCTTCCCGCTGCTCATCGTCCTGATGCCGACGCTGTTCGCGAGCTTCTACGCCAGCTATCGCGACGTGTTCGGCATGGAGGCGAAAAGCCCATGACCGGCTGCGAGCTGTGCGAGCAGGCGGGCGGCGCGCTGCTCTGGCGCGACGACCTCTGCCGCGTCGTGCGCGTGGCGAGCGAGGAGTTTCCCGCCTTCTGCCGCGTCATCCTCGGGCGCCACGTGCGCGAGATGACCGACCTCGCGGCCCCCGAGCGCGAGCGCCTGATGCGCGTGGTGTTCGCCTGCGAGCAGGCGCTGCGCGAGCTGGCGCGTCCCGACAAGGTCAACCTGGCGAGCCTGGGCAACCAGGTGCCGCACCTGCACTGGCACGTCATCGCGCGCTTCGCCGACGACTCGCGCTTTCCCGACCCGGTCTGGGCGCCGTCCCGGCGCCGGGGCGCGCCGCGCGAGGCGCCCGACGAGCGCGCGCTGGGCGCGGCGCTGGCGCGGCTGCTCGCATGAGTGCCCCGGCGCTCTCCGCCGGCGGTGCCGAGGTCTGCAGCGACTTCGCCGCCGTGCACTACCACGTCTCGGGCCGGCACTTCCGCCAGCCCGGCGGCGAGGGCGACTATCGCCAGCCGGAGGCGTTCCCGCTCGAGCGCTGGCAGCTCGGGGACGAGAGCGCGCAAGGCGTGCGCCTCGCGCGCGCCGCCGGCGCGGCCGGCAAGCGCTATGCGCACGGGCAGCTCGTCGCGCTGCGCCCCGGCGACGCGAAGGCCTTCATGCTCGGCCAGGTGCGCTGGCTGGCGGCGAGCGCCGAGGGCGCGCTGCAGGTCGGGGTGAAGCTCCTGCCGGGCATCCCCGCCGGCATCGCCGCGCGGCCGACCGGGCTGAACGCGCAGAACGAGCCGTACGTGCCGGCGCTCGCGGCGCCGGCCTCGCTGGTGCTGCCAGCGGGCTGGTTCAAGCCCAAGCGCGTGGCAGAGCTCTTCACCGACGCGCCGCTGCGCGTGCGCTTCACCGAAGTGCTCGAGCGCGGCGCCGACTTCGAGCGTATCGTCTACGAAAGCGCCTAGCGCCGTGCCCGTTCCCACCGACATCACGCTGCACCAGGAATCGCGGCTGCTGGAGATCAGGTTCTCCGACGGCCGCGCCTTCCGCCTGCCCTACGAGCTCCTGCGCGTGTACTCGCCCTCGGCCGAGGTGCGCGGCCACGGCCCCGGCCAGGAAGTGCTGCAGGCGGGCAAGCGCGAGGTGGAGATCCGGGCGCTGGAGCCGGTCGGCTCCTACGCGGTGCAGCCGGTGTTCTCCGACGGCCACAGCACCGGCATCTATTCCTGGGAGTATCTTTATGAGCTCGGAGCAAACCAGGACGAGCTGTGGCGCCAGTATCTCGAGAAGCTGGCGGCCGCGGGGGCGAGCCGTGACGGATAAGGTCGACTTCGGCTACGAGCAGGTCGCGCCGCAGGAGAAGGCGGCGCGTGTGCGCGCGGTGTTCGACCGCGTCGCGCCGAGCTACGACCTGATGAACGATCTCATGTCGCTCGGCCTGCACCGCGTCTGGAAGGCGGTGGCGGTGGCCATCGCCCGCCCCCGGCCCGGCGAGCGCATCCTCGACCTCGCCGCCGGCTCGGGCGACCTCGCCGCGGCGCTGGCGCGGCGCGTGGGTCCTGCCGGGGAGGTCTGGCTCACCGACTTCAACCGGCGCATGCTCGAGCGTGGGCGCAACCGGTTGCTCGATGCCGGGACGCTCGCGCCGGCGGTGCAGTGCGACGCGGAGAAGCTTCCCTTCCCCCCGGCGCTCTTCGATTGCGTCACGCTGGGCTTCGGCCTGCGCAACATGACGCGCAAGGAGGCCGCGCTCGCCGAGGCGGCGCGCGTGCTCAAGCCGGGCGGGCGGCTGGTCGTGCTCGAATTCTCGAAGGTGTGGGCGCCGCTCGCGCCGGCCTACGACCTCTATTCCTTTCGCGTGCTGCCCTGGCTCGGCGACAAGGTGGCCGGCGACGCCGATGCGTACCGCTATCTCGCCGAGTCCATCCGCGTGCACCCCGACCAGCAGGCGCTGGCGGCGATGATCGAGGCCGCCGGCTTCTCGCAGGTCGAGTTCTTCAACCTCGCCGCCGGTGTCGTGGCGGTACATAGGGGCTTTCGGATTTGATAGCATCGAGGCCCCTGAGGAGAAATCCATGCGTAAGTGGCTACTTGCAGCATTCACCCTCGTTATCGGCACAGCCTTCATCGTTCCGGACGTAGAGGCGCGCCGCTTCGGCGGTGCCCGCTCGCTCGGCGCGCAGCGCAACGTCACCCAGCCGCCGGCCAAGCCCGCCCAGCAGCAGGCCGCCCCTGCCAAGCAGGGCCAGCAGCAGACGGCCCCGGCCGGCAGCAAGTGGGGCCCGATCCTCGGCGGCCTCGCGCTCGGCGGGCTGCTCGGCTATCTCTTTGCCGGCAACGGCCTCGTCGGCCTGCTGCTTCTCGCGGCCCTCGCCGTGGGGGCGGCGATGCTCTTCCGCGCGCTGGCGCGCCGCCAGCCGCAGACGGCGCCGGTGCAGTTCGCGGGAATGCGCGAGCAGGCGAGGGTCGAGCTGCCCTCGGGAACGTCTTCCACCGCATTGGCGTCGAGCTTCGACGCCGAGGCGTTCCTGAAAGGCGCGAAGCTCAACTTCGTCAAGCTGCAGCTCGCCAACGACGCGGCCGATCTCGCGGAAATCCGCGAGTTCACCACCGACGAGCTGTTCGAGGCGCTGCGCCCGGAGCTCGCCGAGCGCGGCGCCGCGCGGCAGCGGACCGAGGTGCACGCGCTGCAGGCCGACCTGCTCGAAGTAGCCACCGAGGGCGACAGGCACTGGGCCTCGGTGCGCTTCTCCGGCATGGTGCGCGAGACGCCCGCCGGCGCGCCGGCGGCGTTCGAGGAAGTCTGGAACCTCGTGAAGCCGGTCGACGGCTCGAGCGGCTGGCTGCTCGCCGGCATCCAGCAGATGCATTGAGCGCGCCGCTCGCCGACGCCAAGGCCACCCCCGCGGTGGCCTTTTGTTTTGCCCTCAACCATCTGCTGCGCGCCGAGCCCTGGGCGCGCGAGCGCCTCGCGCCGTTCGCCGGCGAGGCGGTCGAGCTCGCCGCGGCGCCGCTGCCGGCGCTGCGCTTCACCATCGCGCCCGAGGGCTTGGTCGCTCCCGGCGGCGCAGATCCGCATCTCTTCATCAAGATAAAACCCTCCCTGCTCGCCGGCCTCGCCCGCGGCGAGGAGCACGCGCTGCGCGCGGTGGACGTCTCGGGCAACGCGCGGCTCGCCAACGAGGTGATGCACCTCGTGCGGCACCTGCGCTGGGACTTCGAGGAGGACCTGGCGCAGCTCTTCGGCGACGTCGCGGCGCACCGCATCGCCGGCGCGCTGCGCGGGCTCGCCGCCTGGCACGCCGATGCGGCGCGCCTGCTCGCCGGCGCGCTCGCCGACTACGCCGCCGACGAGCGGCGCTGGATCCTGCAGCGCGGCGAGCTCGAGGCGCATGCCGCCGCGGTGGCGCGGCTGCGCGACGCGCTCGAGCGCCTCGACAAGCGGATCGCGCGCCTTGGCTAGGGTCGTTCGCTTACTCAGGATCTTCGGCGTCGCGCTGCGCTTCGGGCTGCACGAGTTCGCGCCCGGCATGCCGGGCAGGTGGTTCTTCCGCATCGCCTCAGGCCACCGCGGCGAGCCGCGCGCGCAGCGGCTGCGCGAGGCGCTCGAGGCGCTCGGCCCGATCTTCGTCAAGTTCGGGCAGGTGCTCTCCACGCGCCGCGACCTGCTGCCGCTCGAGCTCGCCGACGAGCTGGCGAAGCTGCAGGACCGCGTGCCGCCTTTTCCGTCGGCCGAGGCCGTTTCCGAGATCGAGCGTTCCCTCGGCAAGCCGCTTTCCCAATTGTTCAGATCTTTTGATGAGACCCCGGTGGCTAGCGCCTCTATCGCCCAGGTCCATCTCGCGACGCTGCACGACGGCCGGGAAGTGGCGGTCAAGGTGCTGCGCCCGCGGGTCGAGGAGGCGATCGCGAAGGATCTCGCGCTCCTTGAGACCGCCGCGGCGCTCGTCGAGCGCTGGTGGGCGGAAGGCCGCCGCCTCAAGCCGCGCGAGCTGGTGGCGGAATTCGCGCGCCACCTGGAAGAAGAGCTCGACCTCATGCGCGAGGCGGGCAACGCGAGCCAGCTGCGGCGCAACTTCGACGCCTCGCCGCTGCTGGTGGTGCCGCAGGTGCACTGGGACCTGTGCGCGCAGCGGGTGATGGTGATGGAGCGCATGCACGGCACGCCGATCTCGCAGGTGCAGGCGCTCAAGGCAAAAGGCGTCGACATCCCGGCGCTCGCGCGCGCCGGCGTGGAGATCTTCTTCACCCAGGTGTTCCGCGACGGCTTCTTCCACGCCGACATGCACCCGGGCAACATCCTCGTCACCGACGACGGCAAGTACGTGGCGCTCGACTTCGGCATCATGGGCACGCTCACCGACGTCGACAAGAGCTACCTGGCGCAGAACTTCCTCGCCTTCTTCAACCGCGACTACCGGCGCGTCGCGCAGGCGCACCTCGACGCCGGCTGGGCGCCTCCCGGCACGCGCCTCGACGCCTTCGAGGCGGCGATCCGCGCGGTGTGCGAGCCGGTCTTCGCGCGGCCGCTCAAGGACATCTACTTCGGCAAGCTGCTGCTGCGCCTGTTCCAGACCTCGCGGCGCTTCAACATCGAGATCCAGCCGCAGCTCGCGCTCTTGCAGAAGACGCTGCTCAACATCGAGGGCCTCGGGCGCGAGCTCGACCCGGAGCTCGACCTGTGGCGCACCGCGAAGCCCTACCTCGAGCGCTGGATGGACGAGGAGGTGGGATGGCGCGCCCTCGCGCGCGCGGTGCGCCTGGAGGCGCCGGGCTGGGCGAAGACCCTGCCGCAGCTGCCGCGGCTCCTGCACCAGGCGCTCGCCGAGGACCGCCTCGGCGGCCTGGCGCGCGCGCTGGAGCGCCTCGCCGAGGCGAACGCCCGGCGCAACCGCCTGCTCGCCGCGCTGCTCGCGCTCTCGGCCCTCGCTCTCGCCTTGCTGGCCCTCGCTTCGTTATGACTCGTAATGAGGGCTTGCCTTTGGGCGTCCCGCGGGCGTAGCTTAGGCGACACAAAAGCAAGGGCTTCCCGACGGGAAGGGGGGTTGGTGAGGCTTGCTCGGCTCGCGCTTCTTTTCGCGCTCGCGGCGTCCAGCCGCGCGGCGCCGGCGAACGCGCCCGCTCCCGACGATGTCCGGAGGATTACCTTGGGCACGGCGGCGGTTTACCAAGGGGCCCTCGACCGGAGCGCCTGCGAGAACTACCTGGACCGGCTGTCGCGCTTCGATCAGGACCATGCGCTCACCGGATTGCTGCGCGCCGTGGTCGAGCAGTGCTTCGCGCACGCGGCCAAGGCGGAGGGCAGGTGGCACCTCGCTTGTTCCCACCATCGACGTGCGTTCGAGGCGGCAGGTAGGGCAGCGGCAATGCGGGATGCTGCAAAGCACGCCACGGAGATCGCCTCCCGCCAGAAGTCCTATGAATCGAGCTGGCATAGCTGCGGGACCGGCCCCAGCTTCGCGATCGTGGTTGGGCCTGCGCCGCTCAAAGACCGTGTCGCGCGGCTCAACGCCGCCACCGAGGCGGTCCTCGCCCTCAGTGAGGAGCAGATCGAGCAGCTCCCTTCCACGAAGGCCCTTGCGGTACTGAGCGAGTTCGAAGTTGCCCGCTTCGCCGCCTGGGACGATCTTCTCGCGGCGGGTCTCGAATACGGCGACGCCGAGGACATGCTGGGCGGGCTGGTGGACAAGCACGAGCAGTTCGCCGAGAAGCGCAAGCTCGTCGCGAAGCGCATCGATGCCGATCACCTGGCGGCGCATAGCCGGGCGATGCTCACGTTCGCCTCGTACCGGAAGCACCAGGTGCACGAAGCGATACTCGGAACCGGCGCGGTCAGGACTGCCCTGCAGGAGAGGTGGGAAGCGAAAGGCGAGCTGCCGGAGGACGGGGCCGAACTGTTCCATGCCGGCTTGCTCTGGCCGGGCTCTCGTGCGATCGGCGTGCGCGAGGTGATCTACGAGAAGGGCACCATCGTCATCCACTTCGACCGCGAGATCGCCCCGGACGGAGCGGTGCACATTGTTGCCAGGGCGACGAAGGAGGGTCGGCGCAAACTCGAGTGGTCGTGCAGCTCCACAGCGTCGCTTCGATCGATCGCGCCTGGCTCGTGCAAGTAACTAAAGGGGAAGGGGATATGTCGCTTCGCAAGATGCTGTTGACGCTGCTGCCTGTCTGCGTGCTCTCCATTGCCGCTATCGGCACCTATTGGCACTCACCGACCTGGTGCGCGGTTTCGTCGTTTTTCATCAGCAACGCCTGGGCCGACAGCTGCACCAACTGGATGGCGCAGAGCAACGGCTGCAGCTGGCGCACGTGCGTGGACAACAAAGGACGCCAGTACTGCCAGCAGGCCTGCAGGGGAAGCGTGACGAACGTCAGCTGCCGCTGAGCGGCGCGTGATGCCACGGGCGGAAGTGCAATGAGGCGCACGACAATTGCGCTACTTGCATGCATGGCGTTCCTATCGGCTTGCGCCGGTGGGTCGAAGAGCGGAAGCGCAAGCGGCAGCGGCGACTATCTGTCGAGCGTCTACCTGGAGGGCCTAAGCGGCGAACGCAAGCTCACAGGCAGGATCGGAGATCACCTGAGCAGCCGAATCGGGTACCAGATCGGCTGGCACACCAGCGATCGCCATGGCACTCCACGCATGACGCGCGCCGCCGTCGAGAATCCCGAGTACATGCTGTTCGGGGATGGCTTGCCGCGTGGCCTGACGTTCGATCCGGCGACAGGACGGCTGAGCGGCACGCCGCAGCAGTCGGGCGTCTGGCGCGTTACACCGGCCGTGCGCGACCGCGTGAACGGAGAGACGCCGTATCGCGGGCGCGGCTTCTGGTGGACCACTTACACCAGGTATCAGGGAAAGACCTGGATCCAAGCAGAGAACCCTACGACGATCGAGATTCAGCGCTGAAATCTCGGCGACGCGGATTGGCAGGTGGACGGGCCACCGCTATGATCCGCCTCGCCCGATGCTGATCAGCTTCGTCGCCCTCTACCTCGCCGTCACCGTCGCCGTGGGCTTGTGGGCGGCGCGGCGCGTGCACAACCCGAAGGACTACGTGGTGGCGGGGCGCAGCGTGCCGCTCTACATGAGCACGGCGCTCGTGTTCGCCACCTGGTTCGGCGCCGAGACGGTGCTCGGGGTGTCGGCCACCTACCTCAAGGAGGGCATGCGCGGCATCGTCGCCGACCCGTTCGGCTTCTCCTTCTGCCTGGTGCTGATCGCGCTGTTCTTCGCGCGCGCGTTCTACCGCATGAATCTCCTCACCATCGGCGACTTCTACCGCCAGCGCTACAACAAGCCGGTGGAGGTGGCCACCAGCGTCTGCATCACGCTCTCCTACCTCGGCTGGCTGTCGGCGCAGTTCACCGCGCTCGGGGTGGTGTTCCACACGCTCTCCGGCGGGGCGATCCCGCTTGCCTGGGGCATCGTCCTCGGCACCGGCGTGGTGCTCCTCTACACGCTCTTCGGCGGCATGTGGTCGGTCGCTTACACCGACGTGCTGCAGAGCGCGATCATCATCGCCGGGCTGATCTACCTCGCTTTCCTGCTCGGCGGCGCCGCGGGCGGCTTCGACCGCGTCGTGGCGCACGCCGCCGAGGCGGGCAAGTTCGAGTTCTGGCCCAAGCCCGAGGCGCGCGAGGTGCTCGCCTTCATCGCCGCGTTCCTCACCGCCGCGCTCGGCTCGATACCGCAGCAGGACGTGTTCCAGCGCACCACCGCGGCGAAGAACGCCGACACCGCGGTGCGCGCCTGCCTGCTCGGCGGCCTGATCTACTTCTGCATGGCCTTCGTGCCGATCTACCTCGCCTACTCGGCGCTGCTCATCGACCCGAAGATGGTCGGGCCGCTGCTCGCCGGCGAGCAGAACGAGAACCAGCTGATCCTGCCCAACCTCATCCTCGGGCACACGCCGCTGTTCGCGCAGGTGATGTTCTTCGGTGCGCTGCTCTCGGCGATCATGTCCTCGGCCTCGGGGGCGCTGCTCGCGCCGAGCTCGCTGTTCACCGAGAACGTGCTGCGGCCGTTCGCCGCGCACATGGGCGAGCGGCAGCTGCTGCTCGTCATGCGCCTGGTGCTGGTGATCTTCGGCCTGCTCGTCATGGTGTTCGCGCTGGCGAGCGACGCCAGCATCTACCAGATGGTGCAGAACGCCTACAAGGTGACGCTGGTCTCGGCCTTCGCCCCGCTCGCGCTCGGCCTGTACTGGAGCCGCTCGACCACCGCGGGCGCGCTCCTCGCCGTGGTGCTCGGCCTCGCCACCTGGCTGCTCATGGAGGCGGCGGCGCCCGAGGCGCTCGTGCCGCCGCAGCTCGTCGGCCTCGCCTTCTCCTTCCTCGGCATGGTGGTGGGCTCGCTCTACAGCCGCCCGGCGCCGGCGCCGCATGCGGAGCACGGCCGGCACCGCTGACCCCGGCCAGGGGCTGCGGCAATCGCCGCTCGCCCGCATCCTGCTCGGCGTATACGCCGGCCTGGTGGTGTACGCGTCGCTCTATCCCTGGACGGGGTGGCGTGCGCACGGGCTGTCGCCCTTCGCCTATCTCGATGCGCCCTGGCCCCGCTACGTCACCAGCTTCGACGTGACCGTGAACGTGCTCGCCTACCTGCCGCTCGGCTTCCTTGCCGTGGCGGCCTTGCATCCGCGGCTGCGCGGGGCCGCCGCCTTCGCCGCCGCGCTCGCCGGCGGGCTGGCGCTGTCGCTCGCCATGGAGGCGGCGCAGAGCTACCTGCCGGCGCGGGTCGAGAACAACCTCGACGCGCTGTGCAACCTCGCCGGCGCGGCGGCGGGCGCGGCCCTGGGCGTGCGCGCCGTGCCGCGGCTGCAGAGCTCGGGCCGGCTGGCGCGCCTGCGCTCGGGCCTCTTCGCGCCCGGCGCCGACACCGACCTGGGGCTGGCGCTCATCGCGCTGTGGCTGTTCACGCAGCTCAACCCGGCGATGCTGCTCTTCGGCGCCGGCGACCTGCGCGACCTGCTGGTGCCGCCGGGCGGGCAGCCGCGCGCGCCGGCGTTCTTCGCCGCTATCGAGGCGGCGACGGCGGCGGCCAACCTGGCCGCGGTGGCGCTGCTCTTCTCGGCGCTCGCCGCGCCCGGCAAGCCGGCGCGGCGCATGTTCCTCGCGCTGCTCGGCGCCGCGCTCGCCGTCAAGACCGCGGCCTTCGCCCTCATCATGCGCGCGCACGACGTGCTGGCGTGGCTCACGCCGGGCGCGCAGCTCGGCCTCGTCGTCGGCGTGGCCATCGCGCTCGCCGCCGTCTCGCTGCCGCGCGTGGCGCGCCTCGCCCTCGCCGCGATGCTGCTCATGGCAGCGACGGTGCTCGTCAACCTCGCGCCGGCCAATCCCTATCTCGCGGCGACGCTCAAGGTGTGGCAGCAGGGCCACTTCCTCAACTTCAACGGCGTGACGCGGGTGGTGAGCGCCATCTGGCCCTTCGCCGCGCTCGGCTATCTCATCCTGCTCGCGGCCCGGCGGCGCTGAGCGCTCGGCTAGAATGCCAGGCTCCATGCGGGCGAGCACGCGCCGCGAGTTCGTGGCCGGCCCGGCCGGCAGGATCGAGTGCGCGGTCGATTCCCCCGATGGCGCGGCGAAGGGCAGCGTGCTCCTCGCGCATCCGCACCCGCTCTTCGGCGGCACGCTGGACAACAAGGTCGTGCAGACGCTCGCGCGCGCCTTCGTCGACCTCGGCTACGCGGCCTGGCGGCCGAACTTCCGCGGCGTCGGCGCGAGCGAAGGCCGCTTCGACGAGGGCAGAGGGGAGGTCGAGGATCTTTTTTCGGTGTATCAGACGCTTTCTCCTCCCATCGTGCTCGCCGGCTTCTCCTTCGGCGCGGCCGTGCAGGCCATGCTCGCGCAGCGCGTGCAGGCCGAGCGCGGGGTGCTGGTGGGCGTCGCAGTGACGAACTTCAACGTGCCGCCGGTGCCGGCGGGCAGCCTCGTCATCCACGGCGAGAACGACGAGACCATTCCGCTCGCCGCGGTGCTCGACTGGGCGCGGCCGCAGGAGCTGCCGGTGGTGCTGGTCCCCGGCGCCGACCATTTCTTTCATCGCAAGCTGCAGACGCTGCGCGCCATCGTCGCGTCGAACTGCCGATGAGCGTGCTTTCGGCGCGCGGGCTGCGCAAGTCCTACGGCGCGCTCGAGGTCGTGGCCGGGGTCGACCTCGAGGTCGAGCCCGGCGAGTGCTTCGGCCTGCTCGGGCCCAACGGCGCCGGCAAGACCACCACGCTCAAGCTCTGCCTCGGGCTGGTCGAGCCCGACGCCGGGGCGATCCGCCTGCTCGGCGAGCCGGTGCCGCGCCGCGCGCGCGAGGCGCGCCGCCGCGTCGGCGTGGTGTCGCAGTTCGACAACCTCGACCCGGACTTCACCGCCACCGAGAACCTGCTCGTCTACGGGCGCTACTTCGGCCTGTCGCGCGAGCGCCTGCGCAGCCGCGTGCCGCGGCTGCTGGAGTTCGCCGGCCTCGCCGGCCGCGGCGACGCGCGCATCAGCACGCTCTCCGGCGGCATGAAGCGGCGCCTCACCCTGGCGCGCTCGCTCGTCAACGACCCGCAGCTCGTGGTGATGGACGAGCCGACCACCGGCCTCGACCCGCAGGCGCGCCACCTCATCTGGGAGCGGCTGCGCAGCCTGGCCGCCGAAGGCAAGACGCTGCTTCTCACCACGCACTTCATGGAGGAGGCGGAGCGGCTGTGCCACCGCCTCGCCATCATGGACCACGGCCGCATCATCGCGCAGGGCACGCCGCGCTCGCTCATCGCCCGGCACATCGAGCCGCAGGTAGTCGAGGTGCACGGCCCCGGCTACGAGGCCTGGATGGCGCGCGCCCGCGCGCTGGCGCCGCGCGTCGAGCGCGCCGGCGACACCGTGTTCTGCTACGCCGAGAACGTCGATCCGCTGCTGCGCAGCCTGTCGGGGCAGACCGAGCTCGCCTACCTGCACCGGCCGGCGAGCCTGGAGGACGTTTTCCTCAAGCTCACCGGCAGAGACCTGAGAGACTGATGAAGGCCTCGCTCTTCGCCGCGCCGCAGCCGAGCCTGCGCTGGGTGGCGGTCTGGCGGCGCAACTGGCTGGTGTGGCGACGCCTCGCCGTGCCCTCGATCCTCGGCAACCTCGCCGACCCGCTGATCATGCTCTTCGCCCTGGGCTACGGGCTGGGCGCGCTGCTCGGCGAGATGGGCGGCACCAGCTACTTCGCCTTCCTCGCCGCCGGCTTCGCCGCCTCGGCGACGATGTACGCGGCGACCTTCGAGTCGCTGTTTTCCGCGTTCTCGCGCATGCACGTGCAGCGCACCTGGGAGGCGATCGTCAACGCGCCGATGACGCTCGACGACGTGCTCGCCGGCGAATGGGCCTGGGCCGCCACCAAGGCGCTCGCCGCCGGCGCCTGCATCCTGCTCATCGTCGCCGCCTTCGGCTATACCACGCCGGCGCGGGCGGTCGCGGCGCTGCCGGTCGTCGTGCTGGTCGGGCTGGCCTTCGCCGCGCTCGGGCTCGCCGTCAACGCGCTCGCCAACGGCTACGACTTCTTCAGCTACTACATGACCATCGTGCTCACGCCGATGCTCATGCTCTCGGGCGTCTTCTTCCCGGTCGAGCAGCTGCCCGCCGCGGTGCAGGCCGGCGCGAAGGCGCTGCCGCTCTATCACGGCGTGGCGCTGGTGCGGCCGCTGCTGCTCGGCGAGCTGCCCGGCGGCCTGTGGGTGCACCTCGCCGTGCTGGGCGCCTATGCGATCTTGGGCTTCTACCTGGCCCTCATCCTCACGCGGCGGCGGCTGCTCAAGTAATGCTCTGGGTCAAGTCCTTCCACATCATCTTCATGGTCACGTGGTTCGCGGGGCTCTTTTACCTGCCGCGTCTTTTCGTCTATCACGCCATGGCGAGCGACGCGGCTTCGCTCGAGCGCTTCAAGGTGATGGAGCGCAAGCTCTACTGGGGCATCATGACCCCGGGCGCGGTGCTGACCATCCTCTTCGGCGTCTGGCTGTGGCTCGGCTGGTTCCGGGGCTCCTCGAGCTGGCTGCACGCCAAGATCGCGCTGGTCGCCCTGCTGGTCGGCTATCACCTGTGGTGCGGCATGCTCTTGCGCGACTTCGCCGCGGGGCGCAACACCAGAAGCCACGTCTGGTTCCGCTGGTTCAACGAGTTCCCGGTGCTCGTGCTCATCGCCACGGTGCTGCTGGTTGTCTTCAAGCCCTTCTGAGTCGTTCTTCGCGACCTGCCCCAGGGGTCTCGAGAGCGTTCTGCTCGAGGAGGTCGGATCCCTGGGCGCCCGCGAGTCCGCGGTAGTCCCGGGCGGCGTGGCGTTCGCAGGGAGCTGGCGCACCTGCTACGCGGTGAACCTGTGGTCGCGCATCGCCTCGCGGGTGCTGTGGCGGGTCGCGCAGTTCGACTACCGCAACGAGCACGAGCTGTACCGGGCAGCGCGCGCGACGCGCTGGCCGGCGCTCTTCGGCGTCGAGCGCACGCTGCGCGTGAACGTCACCGCGCAGAAGAGCTCGCTGAAGAGCCTCGAGTTCGCCACGCTGAAGATCAAGGACGCGGTGTGCGACCGCTTTCGCGACGAGCTCGGCCGTCGCCCCGACGTCGACCGATCGGCGCCCGAGGTCCGCGTGCATGCCTTTCTGGAGAAGAACAAGGGCGTGCTGTACCTCGACACCTCGGGGGAGCCGCTCTTCAAGCGCGGCTGGCGCGCCGAGGCGGGCGAGGCGCCGCTGCGCGAGAACCTCGCCGCCGGCATCGTCATGCTGAGCGGCTGGCGGCCCGGCGAGCCGCTCCTCGACCCGATGTGCGGCGGCGCCACGCTGCTCGTCGAGGCCGCGGCCATGGCGCGCGGCCGCGCCCCCGGGGCGAAGCGCAGCTTCGGCTTCGAAAAGCTCAAGGGTTTCGATGCAGAGGTCTGGAACGCGGTGAAGGGCGAGACGCGCCCCGTCGCCTCCCAGTTAGAGATATTCGGCAGCGACAGCGACGCCAAGGCGATCGCCTCGGCGCGGCGCAACCTCGCCGCGGCAGGCGTCGAGCGCTGGGTGAAGCTCGAGCGCGCCGACGTGCTGGAGCGCGCGGCGCCGGCGCCGGGCGGGGTGCTCATCGCCAATCCGCCCTACGGCGAGCGCTTGGGCAGCGCCGAGGCGCTGGCGCGCTTCTATCCGCGGCTGGGCGACGCGCTGAAGCAGCGCTTCGCCGGCTGGCGCTGCTTCCTCTTCACCGCCGACCTGAGGCTGCCGAAGCTGATACGCCTCGAGCCTTCGCGCCGTACGCCGCTGTGGAACGGCGCCCTCGAATGCCGGCTGTACGAGTTCGCGATCGTCGCAGGTCGTCCCACGCGGCGGATCAAGCGAACCTGAGCTTCTTCCAGGACTCCACTTTGCGCACGCGCTCGAGCGCCTGCTCGTCGGTCAGATCCAGGCGCAGCGGCGTCATCGAGACGTAGCCCTGCTCGATGGTGATCAGGATTCTCATACAGATCCCTCTGCAAGTACCGTGCGCGTCACCCTGATCCACAACCCGGGCGCCGGGAACGGCGAGCGCGGCGGCGCCAAGCGCCTGAAGGCGATGCTGCGCGATGCGGGACACGCGGTGCGCTACCAGTCGTCCAAGGACGAAGACTGGGACGAGGCGCTCGAGGCGCCGGCGGACATCGTCGCCGTCGCCGGCGGCGACGGCACGGTGAGCCGGGTGGCGAAGCGGATGGTCGGGCGCGGCGTGCCGATCGCGCCGCTGCCGGGCGGCACGGCGAACAACATCGCGCGCACGCTCGGGCTGGCCGGGCGGCACTGGGAGGAGCTCGTACGCGGCTGGGAAGGCGCGCGCCGCGTCAGGCTGGACGTCGGCGTCGTCGAGGCGCCCTGGGGCCGGGGCTACTTTGTCGAAGGCGTGGGCGTGGGCCTCTTCGCGGCCCTGCTGGGGCGTCCCGCCGCCGCGGCGGTGAAGAAGCACCCCGGCGCGGTGGAGAAGGCGCTGCGCCGGCTCAGGAAGGAAGCCGCGCGCTGCGAGGCGCTCGAGCTGGGCGCCATGCTCGACGGCAAGGACATCTCGGGCCGCTACCTGCTGCTCGAGGCGCTCAACCTCAGCCACGTCGGCCCCAACCTCTTCCTCGCCCCCGACAGCCGGCCCGGGGACGGCCAGCTCGACGTCGTGCTGGTCACCGAAGAGGAGCGCTCGCGGCTCGTGCACTACCTCGAGCACTGGCAGGACAACCGCGAGCGCCTCGCCGTGCTGCCGACGCTGCAAGGCAGGCGGCTGCAGATCGAGTGGACGGGCTTCGCGCTGCACGTCGACGACAAGCTGCGGCCGAAGAAGAAGGCGCCGCCCGAGGAGATCGCCGGGATCGTGGAGGCGCGGATGGGCGAGGCGGCGGTGGAGCTCCTCGTGCCGGCCCTGAAAAAGCAAGGCTGAAGGCGAGAAATATAACCGATCGATTCCATCACGCCATTACCGCCTCGCGGCGCAGGCCCGCCGAAATGACAAGGGGCGCTCGCGCGCGCCTGTCATGGTCGGTCACCCGCGCCTCAGACGATGTCGAGGTGCTCGATGCCCTTGCTGAGGTCCTTGTCCTTCGACTCCTTGCCGTGCAGCTTGATGTTGAGGCGCACCTCGTTGGTCGAGTCGGCGAAGCGCAGCGCGTCCTCGTAGCTGATGCGGCCGGCCTCGTAGAGGTCGAACAGCGCCTGGTCGAAGGTCTGCATGCCCATCTCGCGCGACTTCTTCATGATCTCCTTGATCTCGTGGA
>JBQTJF010000124.1:0-6711 GCA_052387375.1 Betaproteobacteria bacterium | reverse complement strand
GCGCTCGCCGCGTCGCGCACCATGCGCTCCTCCTGCGAGAGCTGCTGGTCGAGGAGGAACGGGTCGCTCCACGCGAACTCCGCCTTGGCCTTTCTATCCGGAGCGTTCATGGGAAACGCCTGAAGTTGGATGGCGACTCGATTCTAAAGCCGCCACCGCCGGCGCTCGGCGACCCGGGCTGGTGGCGGCGTGGTTCGCAAACAGATCCGCAGAACGGACCGGGTTCTCAAGATTCATATCCAATAAACATAATAATCTTCAATAGGTTATGCTATCATGCGATCCGCATAAAGATTCGCACGAATGTATCACTCTCGGCACCGATTCGAGCCCCTGCTGCCGACTCTGCCTGCGCCGGAGCTGGATGAGCTGGCGGAGCAGGTCTGCCGGCGGGGATTCGAGCTCAAGCGCCTGATTCACCCCGTCACCGAAGCGCGCATCGCACAGCTGCTGCGCAGCGTCAACTCGTACTACTCGAACAGGATCGAAGGGCAGCATACCCATCCTCGAGACATCGAAAGAGCCCTGAAGAAGAGCTTCAGCAAGCAGCCCGATAAAGCGAGATTGCAGCGCCTCGCGATTACGCATATCGAGACGCAGAAGGAAATGGAAAGCTGGCTTGCAGACGCCCCCGAAGCGCCGGTCTACAGCCCGGACTTCCTGGCCCGCCTCCATGAAGCGTTCTACGGCCGCCTGCGCGAGGAAGACCGCGTGACAAAGGAAGGGGACTTGGTCGAGCCGGGAAAGTGGCGGGAAAAGGAGGTGGACGTCGGCGAGCACCTCGCGCCCGCCTACAGATCGATCCCGGCGTTGCTGACGCGTGCCCACGAGGTGTACTCGGCCGCGCGCGGATTGGCGCGCAAGCTGGTCGCGGCGGCTTGCGCGCACCACCGCCTCGCGTGGGTGCATCCGTTCCGCGACGGCAACGGTCGAGTCATCCGTCTGCAATCGCAGGCGGCGCTGCTGCAACACGGCGCGGGCTCGGGGCTGTGGTCCGTATCGCGCGGTCTTGCCCGCAGCGTGGACCTCTACCACGCACGTCTCGCCGACGCCGACTCGCCTCGCCGCGGCGATGTCGACGGCCGCGGCAACCTGTCGGAAGCGGGACTCGTGGCCTTCGCCAGGTACTTCCTCGAGACCTGCGTGGATCAGGTGGCTTTCATGGCGGATCTTCTCGATCTGCGGACGCTGCGCGACCGGGTGCGCGCGTACGTGGTCTTCCTTTCCGAAACCGAGAAGGACCTTCGCACCGAGGTAGGACCTGCGCTCTACCATGTTTTCCTTGCCGGCACCGCGTCCAGGGGTGAGCTCAAGCAGATGACGGGCCTTCGCTCGCGCACGGCGGACAAAGTGATTGCCGCGCTGCTCCGCCGCGGGCTTCTCGAGTCCGATAGCCCGAAGGGAGCGGTTCGCATCGGCTTACCGCTCGATGCGCTGTCCTTCTACTTTCCGCGGCTATATCCGGAGGCGGCCGCTTAGCCTAGCTCACCCGCTCGAGGATCACGGCGAGGCCCTGGCCGACGCCGATGCACAGCGACACCGCCGCGTAGCGGCCGCCCGACTGCTGCAGCTCGCGCGCCACGGTGAGCGCGAGGCGCGCCCCCGAGGCGCCGAGCGGGTGGCCGATGGCGATGGCGCCGCCGTTCGGGTTGACGCGCGGGTCCTTGAAGTCGACCTCCATGAGCTTCAGGCAGCCGAGCACCTGGCTCGCGAACGCCTCGTTGATCTCGATGATATCCATGTCCTTCAAGGACAATCCCGACCGTTCCAGAGCGCGCGGAATGGCATAGGCCGGTCCGACGCCCATGATGCGCGGCTCGACCCCGGCGCTCGCCGCGGCGAGGATGCGCGCGATCGGCTTGCTGCCTTTCTTTTCGCCCCATTGACGGCTGCCGATCACCAAAGCGGCTGCGCCGTCATTGACGCCGGAAGCGTTGCCGGCCGTCACGACGCCGCCCTCGAAGAGCGGCTTCAGCTTCACCAGGCCTTCCATCGTCGCATCGCGGCGCGGATGCTCATCTGCATTTACGCTTTCTCCAGGAGAATCTTTTTTCCTGGCAGGCAAAACCACGGGCTTGATCTCGCCCTTGTAGAAGCCTTCCTTCTCCGCCCTGGCGTACTTCTGCTGCGAGGCGAGGGCGAGCTCGTCCGCCTGCTCGCGGCTGATGCCGAAGTCGCGCGCGACGTTGTCGCCGGTCTCGGGCATGGAGTGGTTGCCGAACTGCTTCACCACCTTCGGGTTGGGAAAGCGCGCGCCGATGGTGGAGTCGAACATCTTCACCTCGCGGCTGTAGGGCGAATCGGACTTGCCGAAGACGTAGGGCGCGCGGCTCATGCTTTCCACGCCCCCGGCGAGGTAGAGGTCGCCTTCGCCGACGCTCACCGCGCGCGCCGCATCGACCACGGCCTGCAGGCCGCTCGCGCACAGCCGGTTCACCGTCACTCCCGGGGTGGTCGGCGGCAGGCCGGAGAGCAGCGCCGCGAAGCGCGCCACGTTGCGCGAATCCTCGCCCGCCTGGTTGACGCAGCCCAGCACCACGTCGCTGATCTCGGCGGGCTCGATGCGGTTGCGCGCCACCACCTCGCGGATCACGTCGGCGGCGAGGTCGTCGGGCCGCACCGGCGCGAGCTTGCCGGCGTGCCGGCCGATGGGGGTGCGCAGTCCGTCGTAGATGTAGGCGTCGAGCATGAGGCTTACTCCGTCGTGAGAAGGGATACGCCGAGCTCGGCCCGGCGCCTGAGCCAGGGGCTGGCGCGGTAGCGCGGCTCCTGGTAGAGCGAATGCATCGCCTCGAGGATGGCGAGGACGTTCCGAGCGCCGAGCGCGTCGCCCATGGCGAGCGGGCCCTGGGGGTAGCCCAGGCCCAGCATCACCGCGCGGTCGAGGTCCTGCGGCGCGGCGATGCGCATCTGCGCGATGTCGCAGCCGACGTTGACGATATGGGCGACGACGCGCTGCGCCACGAAGCCCGGCGAGTCGTTGATCACCGACACCGGCACGCCGTCGGCGGCGAGGAGGGCGTGCGCCGCATCGCGCACCTCGGGTTTCGTGACCGGCGTGGTCATGAGCGTACGTCTTTTCCTGAAGCCGAAAAGGGGATCGACGGCCACGGTGCGCGCCGGGTCGAGGCCGAGCTCGAGCGCCGCGCTGGTCGCGTCCTTGCCGAGGGGTGCCACCATGCATACTGCAGCAGAATCGCTTTGGCCGGTCGAGGAAATGATCTCCCTCAATTCCGGCGCCACCCAGACCGACGACGGGCGGGGGACCTGCGGCGCCGGCGCTTCGGGGACGGGCACCGCGGCGCCGTCGCTGCCGTAGGCATACCAGCCGCGGCCGGTCTTGCGGCCCAGCAGGCCCGCGGCAACGCGCGGCTCGGCGAGGAAGGAGGGGCGGTACTTCGGCTCCTCGAAGTACTGCGCGTACATCGACTTCATCACCGCGTGCGCCACGTCCAGGCCGACCAGGTCCATGAGACCAAAGGGGCCGATGCGAAAGCCGGCGGCGTCCACCAGGATGCGGTCGATGGTGGCGAAGTCGGCGACGCCCTCGGCGAGCACGCGCAGCGCCTCGGGGACGAAGGCGCGGCCGGCGTGGTTGACGACGAAGCCGGGCGTGTCCTTGCAGCGCACCGGGGTGTGGCCGAAGCGGCGCGCCAGCCCGGTCAGCGCCTCGGTCGCCGCCGGGTCGGTGAGCACGCCGTCCACGACCTCGACGATCTTCATCACCGGCACCGGGTTGAAGAAGTGATAGCCGGCGACGCGCTGCGGCCGCCGGCAGGCCGCGGCCATGGCGGTGACGGAGAGCGACGAGGTGTTGGAAGCGAGGATGCAGTCCTCGCCCACGACGTCCTCCAGCGACCGGAACAGTTCCTTCTTTGCCGCCAAGTCTTCGACGATGGCCTCGACCACCACGTGGCAGGGCCGGAAGCTTTCGAGGGAGTCGACGATATGGAGGTTTCCCAGCAAGGCCTGCGTCTGGGAAGCCGTATACCGGCCTTTCTCGACGAGCTTGCCCAGGGCCTGTGCGATCGATTCCTTCGCCTGGCGCGCGGCGCCGGGCTGCGCGTCGTAGACGAGCGTGCGCGCCCCGCACTGGGCGAGCACCTGCGCGATGCCGCGGCCCATGGTGCCGGCGCCGGCGACGCCGGCGACTAGGTCGCTGCGGGTGGGATCGACCATGGAGGGAAAAACGTTATTCTAGCGGCCGGAGGCGTGGCTATAATCGTCCGCAAAAACCACAAAGCGGCAGCAGCGCAGAGGAGGAGGAGATGAAATACAGCAAGATCCTTCTGGCCTACAACGGCTCGCAGGAGGGGAAACGCGCCCTCTTCGAGGCCGCCGACCTCGCCGGCTTCCTCGGCGCCGAGACGCACCTTCTCGCGGTGGCGAGCATGCCGCCCTCGCTCTTTCTCACCGAAGGCTTCGTGCCCGAGGAGCTGCTCGAGGAGGAGAAGAAGCGCACCCAGTCGGTGCTCGACGAGGGCATCCGCTCGCTGCGCGACCGCGGCTTCAACGCCACCGGGCACCTCGCGGTCGGCGAGCCGGTGGAGGAGATCTGCCGCCTCGCCAAGGGCCTGAGCGTGGACCTGATCGTCCTGGGGCACAACCAGAACACCTCGTTCGCGGCGCGCTGGTGGAAGGGCTCGGTGGGGGCCTCGCTCCTCGACTACGCGCCCTGCAGCATCCTCATCGCCCTCTCCAAAGTGTGACCCGCAAGCGGCTCTGGCGCTGGCTCGCGGTGGTCGCCGCCGCGACCGTGCTGGCGGCCGCGCTCGCCCGCACCGACTGGCACCGCGCGCTCGAGACCGCCTATTACGACTGGTGGCATGTGCTGGCCGGCAAGCGCTACGAGCCGCGGCACACCGCGCTCGTCGCCGTGGACAACGCCACGCTCGCCGCCTACAAGGACGAGCCGCTCGCCTTCTGGGCGCCGCACCTGGCGCGCGCGCTCGGCGTGCTGCGCGAGGCCGGCGCCGCGGTGGTGGGGATCGACTTCATCTACATGGTGAGCGCCGAGTCCTGGCTCGGCAGGCTCAAGCTCGCCGACAGCCGGGTGAGCCGCGAGTACGACGGCCCCTTCCGCGCCGCGCTCGCCAAGGGCGACACCATCCTCATCACGCACCTCGTCGACCTGCCGGGCGGCGAGCTCGACCTGCTGCTGCCGCCGCCCGACCAGCGCCTGCTCCTGCCCGGCGGCAACAACGACCTCGGCATCGCCAACCTGCACCCGGACCCGGACCGGCACGTGCGGGGCTTCTTTCCGGTGATGGTCCCCGACCCGGGCTTCGCCGGCCTCGCCTTCAACATGCAGCTCGCGCTGCGCGCCGCGGGGCTCGACGCCTCGCGCGAGCAATGGCAGCTGGGCGGCGCCACGCTCAGGCGCGAGCTCACACGCTATCCGATCGGCTACACCGGCCCGCCGGGCACCATCCCGACGCTGTCGCTGCTGACGCTGCTGCGGCCCGACGCGCTCGAGCGGCCCGAGGTGCGGGCCCTGAAGGGCAAGGTGGCGATCATCGCCGCCGCCAACGTCGGCAGCGCCGACCGGCATTTCACGCCCTACTCGCGCGGCCCGGACGCCGAGCAGATGTGGGGCGGCGAGGTGCACGCCAACATCGTCGAGACGATCCTGCAGGGGCGCTACCCGCGGGCGCTGCGGCTCGCCGGCGAGCTCGCCTATGTGGCCGTCGTTCTATCCGTCGCTTCCTGGCTGTTCCTCGTGCTGCGCGTCGGCATCGCCGCAGCGCTCGGCGTGGCGCTGCTTGGCTTCGTGGCGCTTCCCGCCTTTCTCGCGTTCCGGCACGACCTCGTCCTGCCGGTCGCCGAGGCGCAGACGGGCATCGCCGCGGCCTTCCTGATGACGCTCGGCCTGCGCCTCACCGGCGAGGAGCGCGAGCGGGCGCGCACGCGCCGGATCTTCGAGCGCTACGTCGCCGAGCCGGTGGTGGCCAAGCTGCTCGCCGAGGACCGGCGGCCCGACCTCGGCGGCGAGCTGCTCGCCGTCACCGTGCTCTTCTCCGACATCCGCGGCTTCACCGGCTTCTCGGAGAAGCTGAACGCCCACGAGGTGGTCGAGATGCTCAACGCCTACTTCACGCGCGTGTGCGAGCCGATCCTCGCCGAGGGCGGCACGGTGGACAAGTACATCGGCGACGCGGTGATGGCGGAGTTCGGCTCGCCGGTGCGCTACCCCGACCACGCGCGCCGCGCCATCCGCGCCGCGCTCGGCATGGCGCGCGAGGCCGAGGCGTTCAAGGCGTGGATGCGCCAGCGCTTCCCCGATCGCGGGCTCGCCGAGTTCGGCATCGGCGTCGGCCTGCACAGCGGCGAGGCGGTGTGCGGCAGCATCGGCACGCCGCGGCGCCAGGAGTACACTGCCATCGGCGACACGGTGAACGCCGCCTCGCGCCTCGAAGGCGTCACCAAGGACCTGAAGGTGGTGATCGCCGCCTCGCAGGCCACCATCGACGCCGCCGGCCCCGGCGTGAAGACCGGCAAGCGCGAAACCGTCACCGTGAAGGGGCGCGCCGAGCCTATAGTGGTGCACGAGATCACCGGCATCGACGATGTGTAGAATCGCCGCCATGCGCACGCCGCTTTTCCTCCTCAGCCTTATCCCCCTATCCGTGCTCGCGCAGGACGCCGGCCTGGTCAACCATCTCGCCGGGGACGTGGCCTACGTGAGCGCGGGCAAGAGCGCAGCCGCCACGC
>JBQTJF010000123.1:0-7533 GCA_052387375.1 Betaproteobacteria bacterium | reverse complement strand
CAGGATCTTCACCGTGTCGATCGGCGTGCCGCCGCCGACGGTGAGGATGAGGTCGGGCTGCGCCGCGCGCACAGCGTCGGCCGCGGCGATGATGCTCGGCCAGGGCGTGTGCGCGACGCACTCGTCGAACAGGCCGGCGTATTTTTCGCCCAAGGACTTTCTTATCGCGTCGATCTCGCCGGTCTTGCGAGAGAGCGTCTTGGAGGAGACGACGAAGACCCGCTGCGCGCCGATGCGCGCGGCTTCCTCGGCCGCGGCCGCCGCGGCCGGCCGGCCGAACACCACGCGCTCGAGGGGGAGGTACGCGTAGCTTCCCATGCCGTTCCTAGTGTAAGTGCTGGCATGGCTTTTGCGGCGCGTGCGGGGTTCGAATCTCAGGAGGCGGCAATGCCCAAAGTGCTCAGCCCGACCATCCACGGCGTGCTCGACTACGCGCTGGCGCTGGCGTTCCTGCTCGCGCCCGGACTGGTGGATTTCAGCGACACCCCCGGCAACCTGGCTTACATCGTCGGCATCGTCTACCTCGGCGCCGCGCTTCTCACCCGCTACCCGCTCGGCGCGGTGCACATGATCCCGTTCCCGGTGCACGGGGTGATCGAGTCGACCGCCGCAGCTACGTCTAGCGGCGCGCGGCGCGCGCCTCGGCGATGATGCGCTCGTTGGCGGCGCGAAGCTCCGCGTCGGCGCCGGCCAGCGTATTGGAGCGCGCGGCGGTGCTCGCCGCCTGCGCGTAGTCGCCCTGCCTGAGGCGCACGAGCGCGAGCTCGTGCCAGAGGCGCGCGTTGCGCGGCTCGATGCGCAGCGCCCGCTCGAGCGTCGCCGCGGCGCTGCCCAGGCGGTTCGCCGCGACGTCGGCGCGCGCCGTGTCCATGAGGCCCGCGACGGCGATATTTTCTGACCCTTTGGTAACTTCAGCGGGAGGTTGGGGAGTTGGCTCCAATACCGGTGCGGGCGTCTCGATGCTCGCGCATCCAGACAGCAACAACGAAACCAATAGCCGCCTCATCTACCGAAGATTCTCTCGAGCCAGCCCTTGACGCGCTCGACGGCCTTGCCGTCGGCGCACGAGGCGCGGCCCTCGGGGGCGGAGCCGGCGACGAAGGGCAGCTCGTAAGCGCCGGGGCAGCCGCTGCCGCGCAGGCCGCTCTGCGGGTCGATCGCCACCACCTCGATGCCGTCGGGCCTGGGCAGGGCGAGCGGCTCGGGATCGAGCGCCGCCATCATCTCGCCCCACACCGGCAGCGCCGCGGCGGCGCCGGAGAGCTTGGCGGCGCGGTTGTCGTCGTAGCCGACCCAGACGATGCCGAGGCGATCGCCGCTGAAGCCGGCGAACCAGGCGTCGCGCTGCTCGTCGGTGGTGCCGGTCTTGCCGGCGACGGCGAGCTCGGGCGCGAGCCAGTTCTTCAGCGCCTGACCGGTGCCTTCGCGCACCACCTCCTGCATGGCGGCGGCGAGCAGGTACATCGGCTCGGGCGCGAACGCCTGCTCGGTGGCGAGCGCGTAGCGCTTGAGCGGGCTGCCCTGCTGCGTGGTCACCTCGCGGATGGCGCGCAGCGGCGTGCGGAAGCCGCCGGTGGCGATGGTCTGGTACATCTGCGCCACGTCGAGCGGGCTGAACTCGGTGGCGCCGAGCAGCGTCGCGGCGAAGGGCTTCATCGGCCGCTCGACGCCGAGGCGGCGCACGTTCTCGATCACCTTGTCGACGCCGAGCTCGGTGCCCAGGCGCGCGGAGGCGACGTTGTAGGACTGCGCCAGCGCGGTGCGCAGCGGCACCTGGCCGTGGTGCTGCCGGTCGTAGTTCGCCGGCTTCCAGTCCGGCGTGCCGCGGCTCTTCCACACGAACGGGCCGTCGTCGATCGGTGTGAGGAGGGTGTATCGGGTGGGTTCGCTCAAGGCCGTCAAGTAAATTGCGGGCTTGAGAAGCGAGCCGACCGGCCGCACCGCGTCGACGGCGCGGTTGTAGCCGCGGAAGCGCGGGTCGCGCCCGCCGACCAGCGCCTGCACCTCGCCGCTCTGCGGGTCGGTGACCACCACCGCGCCTTCCAGGGCGGGCGCGCCGAAGCGCTTGTCGCGGTCGAACTGGGCGAGGCGCTTTGCCAGCGCCTCCTCGGCGGCGCGCTGCACGCGCGGGTCGAGGGTGGTGAAGATGCGCAGGCCCTCGGAGCGCAGGTCCTTCTCGTCGTAGTCGCGCCGCAGCTGCCGGTGCACGAGCTGCACGAAGGCCGGGTAGGGCGAGGTGCCGAGCGAAGGCTTCGGGCTCACCGCCAGGCTCGCGGCGCGCGCCGCCGAGTACTGCTCGAGCGCGATCGCGCCTTCCTCCTTCGTCTCGCGCAGCACGAGGTTGCGCCGCTCGAGCGCGCGCGCCGGGTGCCGGTGCGGATCGTAGTGCGCCGGGCCCTTGATGACGCCGACCAGCAGCGCCGACTCGGCGAGCGTCAGGTGGCGCACTTCCTTGCCGAAGTAGAACTGCGCGGCGAGGCCGATGCCGTGGATGGCGCGGTCCTTGTCCTGGCCGAGGTAGATCTCGTTGAGGTAGGTCTCGAGGACCTCCTCCTTGCTGTAGTGCGCCTCGAGCAGCACCGCCATGACGAGCTCGGTTAGTTTCCTCGAGAGGGTGCGCTCGGGGGTGAGGAAGAAGTTCTTCACGAGCTGCTGCGTGAGCGTGCTGCCGCCCTGCAGCTTGCCCGAGAAGAGCGACAGCGCCGCGCGGGCGAGGCCGCGCACGTCGAAGCCGTGATGGCTGAAGAACTTGCGGTCCTCGACGGCGAGCAGCGCGCTTACGAAGTGCTCCGGCACCTCGGAGAGCCGCACCAGCACGCGGTCCTCGTTGCCTGCCGGGTAGATGCCGCCGATCGGCAGCGGCTCCAGGCGGGCGAGCGACACGCTCTTCCCCTCGGCGTCGCTCAGGCCCGACAGCTTGCTGCCGTCGAAAGTCAGCCTGAGGCGCCTGGGCGCCTGCAGCCCGTCCCAGAACACGAACGGCCGCGTGGCGATCTCGAGGCCCTCGCCGGTGCGCACGTACCAGCCGTACTCCGCCTCGCGCGGCACGTCGCGGTAGCCGAGGTCGCGCAGCTCCTGCACCACCGCTTCCTTGAGCACGCGCAGGCCGGCGTGCAGCTCGAGCGGGCGCGCGTAGATGCGCGCCGGCAGCGCGAAGCGCCGGCCCTCGAACTCGCTGCGCACGCGAAAGTCCAGGTACGCGATCCAGCCCGACCCGGCGAGGAGGACGAGCAGGAACGAGTACCAGAGGAACCTGCGGAAAAGCGAACGGCGCGCCACGCGCCCGATTCTACCCGCGGCGGCGCTCCATCTCCGCGTCGATCTCTGCGCCGATCAGGATGGCGTAGGACGACTATCATTAGCGCATGCTGAAGCTCAAAGGCATCGACCATGTCGTCCTGCGCGTGCGCGACATCGACGCCATGCGCCGCTTCTACTGCGACGTCCTGGGCGCCACCCACGTCGCCTGGCGGCCGCAGTTCCGCATGTCGCATCTGCGCGTCGGCGCCGCCTTGATCGACCTGGTGGAAGGCGACCCCGGGCATGGCCGCAACATGGACCATCTATGCCTGCAGGTGGGCGAGCCTTTCGATGCGGACGCCATCGTCGCGCACTTGAAGAAGCACAACGTCGCCGTCGGCGAGGTCCGCACGCGCTACGGCGCCGAAGGCAACGGCGTCTCGATCTACCTCAACGATCCGGAAGGCAACCTGGTCGAGCTGAAAGGGCCTTCCGACGGCAAGCCGCCGCCCGTATAGTCGCCGGGCATGGCCAACCCGCGAGCGGCTCGAGGGCGAGGTCGCGGCATTGAAGGCCGAGGTTGCGCGCATCGCGCTCGCGCTCGGCGAGCGTTCTTAGTTCAGGGTATAAGGAGGCCATGAGGACCCTCGCCATCACATGCCTGCTCTGCGGCGCGCTCGCCGCCGCTCCCGCGGCGGCGGAGAACGAGTCCGCGAAGGACGCGTTCAGGCAGACCGAGAAGGGCATGGGCCGGCTGCTCGAGGCGATGGGCTCGGAAGTGAAGAAGCTCACCGCCGGCGAGAAGAAGGACGAGAAGAAGAAGCCGGCCGCGCGCAAGGCAAAGGAAAAGTAACCGGATCGAGGCTGCCGTGCGAGCTCCCGTCAGGATGATGCAGCTCCCGCCCATCGGCTCCGAATGGAAAGACCGCGACCTGCGCGTCAAGCGCACCGTGAAGGTCGTTCGCTATGACCTGGCGAAGCGCAGGATCCGCATCCACTGCCTCGAGACCGACACGCTGAGCTGGGCGAAGCCGGAGCGGTTCAACGGCAAGAGCGGCGGCTACGCGAGGCTCGATGAGCCGACGGCGCGCAAGCGCCGCAAGTAGCCCGGTAAATGTGGTGCGCGGCTCGCGCCGCATCGAGGCGCGCTGGGAACGCATCGGCGGCTGGTCGCTCTGAGGTAAACAATGGCGATGCAGACCGGGTACGCCGCGGTCGAGCCCAGGCGCGCCGAGGTCGAGGCGCTCCCGGGCGCCACCGTGCTCGAGTTCGGCAGCCCGTGGTGCGGCTACTGCCGCCGCGCGCAGCCCCTCATCGCCCAGGCCTTCGTCGAGCACCCGGGCGTGCGCCACATCAAGGTGGCGGATGCGAGCGGGCGGCGGCTCGGGCGCGGCTTCGGCGTCAAGCTCTGGCCGACGCTGGTCTTCCTGAAGGACGGCAAGGAGCTTGCGCGCGTCGTGCGGCCCGGCGGCGTGTCCGAGCTGCGCGAGGCGCTCGCGCGCGTCGATCAGTAGAAGAGCAGGATCCGGCTGTCCTTGCCCGGCCGGAAGCTGCTGTGCACCGCGGCAAGCCTGCCTTCGGCGTTCACCGCCAGCTTGTTGGCGAGCTTGCCCTGCAGGCCGCCGTTCAGCCCGTCCCCCCCGCTCCCCGGAAAAGGCGAGGTGACGGAGAAGTCATCGCCGCCGTTGCGCGATGCGGCAAAGCCGAGGCCGCGCTCCAGCTCCCAGACGAGATAGACGCCGCCTCCGGCGTCGAGGGCGAGGGAGGGGAAGCTGCCCCGCGCGATGGGCCTGGGGGCGGCGAGGCCGCGGCTGTACAACACCTGGCCGTTCTCGGAGAAGGCGAGGTGCAGCGATCCCTGCGTGTCGAACGCGATCTTCGGCGCGTCGGCGTAGCCGCCTTGCGCCTTGACGACCTGCTGAGTATGAAAGGTTGCGCCGCCGTCGATGGAGCGCGCGAGGCGGATGTCGCCGTCGGTCCACGCGAGGTACAGCGTGCGCTCCGGCCCGATCGCCAAGGCGGGCGCGCGCGCGGGCCGCGCGTCGTCGCCGGCGACGTGGTTGGGCGGCGTGAAGCTGCGGCCGCGGTCCGCCGACACCGCGAGCAGCAGCCGACCCTCGTACTCCGTCCAAGCGGCGTACACCGCGCCGTCGGCGCCGGCGGCGATGTCGAGGCTGCCGTTGTGCCATTCCTCGCGGCTGGTGCGGCCCTTGCCGTCGCCGGCGGCGGAGCGGGACAGGTTGAGCGGCGCCGAGAAGCTCCTGCCGCCGTCGGCGGAGCGCGCGTAGAGGATGTCGCCGCCGTGCGAGCCGCCGGAAAAGATGATCTCCTGCCATAACAAGTGAAACACAGGCGGCGGGCCCGGGCTTATAACGAGCCGCGGAAGCCAGGAGAAGGTATGCGGGCTGCGCGAGACGTTGACGGTCGTTCCGCCTCTGCGGAAGAACACATCCTTGCGCGCCTGGTCTACCCAGGCAACGGCGACCTCGCCGCGCGCGCCGACGGCGACCGCCGGGTCGTCGACGTAGTCGTAGCGCGATTCGTTCTGCCGCCAGGGGCCGCGCTCGCCGCCGCCCACTGCGATTTCGGTGCCGGACTGCCAGAGGAGGCCGGCGAAGAGCGCCGCGATCAGCTCCATGCCCGGGTTGACACCGGCCGGGGCGCGAAGTTTACTGCGATCAAGGACTTGGCGCATCTGTCGATTTCGGCCGGTCCGGTTCGACTACCAGGCATGAACCTCATTCCTTGAAAGGACAGCCATGTACGCAGACGGATTCGTATTGCCCCTGCCAAAACGCAACGTCGCCGCCTACCGCCGCATGGCGACCAAGGCCGGCAAGGTCTGGCGCGAGCACGGCGCGCTCGACTACAAGGAGTGCATCGCCGACGACGTGAAGCCCGGCAAGTGGACCTCGTTCCCGCAGAGCGTGAAGATGAAGAAGGGCGAGACGGTGGTCTTCTCCTGGGCGCTCTACAAGTCGCGCAAGCACCGCGACCAGGTGCTCAAGAAAGTGATGGCCGACAAGCGCCTGGCGGGCATGATGGACCCGAAGAAGCTGCCCTTCGACGGCAAGCGCATGTTCTGGGGCGGCTTCGAGGTGATGATCGACCTGTGAAGCTTGCCGAAAGGAGGTCCGACGATGAGCGCAAACAGCGGTCCCGGCTACAAGACGAAGCCCGAGCACCGGCTCAGCACGAAGCCCGCGGGCGTGCGCGTGCAGGTGAAGCTCGGCGGCGAGACGGTCGCCGACAGCACGGCGGCGCTGCGCATGGACGAAGGCAGCTACCCGCCGGTGTATTACTTTCCGCGCCAGGACGTGAGGATGGAGCGCCTGGAGCGCTCGAGCCACGAGACGTATTGCCCGTTCAAGGGCACGGCGTCCTACTACTCGTTGAAGGGCGGGGCGCAGAACGCGGTGTGGAGCTACGAGAAGCCCTACGACGAGATGCTCGCGATCAAGGAGCTCGTCGCCTTCTATCCCGACAAGGTGGAGATCAGCCATGAGACAAACTGAAAGGAGAGGCCGATGAAAGTGAAGCCCATTCCCGAAGACATGCACCGCGTCACGCCGCATCTCGTCTGCGCCGGCGCCGCGCAGGCGATCGAGTTCTACAAGAAGGCGTTCGGCGCCGTCGAGGAGGCGCGGCTGCCCGGGCCCGACGGCAAGCTGATGCACGCCGTGGTGCGCATCTTCGGCGACGCGGTGATGCTGGTGGACGAGATGCCGCAGTGGGGCGCGCTCGGGCCGAAGGCGCTCAAGGGCTCGCCGGTGACGCTGCACCTCTACGTGGAGGACGTCGACGCGGCGGTGCAGCGCGCGGTGGCCGCCGGCGCGAAGGTGACGATGCCGGTCGCCGACATGTTCTGGGGCGACCGCTACGGCAAGATCGAGGACCCGTTCGGCCACCATTGGTCGCTCGCCACGCACCAGCGCGAGGTCTCGCTGGAGGAAGCGAAGAAAGCGATGGCGGCGATGCAGGCATGAGCACGATCACGCCCTGCCTGTGGTTCGATAGCGAGGCCGAGGAGGCGGCGCGCTTCTATACCGGGGTCTTCAGGAGCTCGAAGATCGTCAGCATCAGCCGCTACGGCGAGGCCGGCCGCGAGGTGCACGGCCAGCCCGCCGGCAAGGTGCTGACGGTCGCCTTCGAGCTCGACGGGCAGCCGTTCACCGCGCTGAACGGCGGCCCGCAGTTCAAGTTCAACGAGGCGGTCTCCTTCCAGGTGCCCTGCAAGACGCAGGAGGAGCTCGACTACTACTGGGACAAGCTCTCCGCCGGCGGCGATCCTAA
>JBQTJF010000122.1:0-2213 GCA_052387375.1 Betaproteobacteria bacterium | reverse complement strand
GGCGTGCCGGTGCTCGCCATGGTGGAGGCGATCTTGCGCGCGATGTGGCCCGATTTGCCGATGCCGCTCACCACCACGCGGCCGCTCCTGCCGTGGACCAGCTCGACCGCGGCGAGGAAGCGCTCGTCGAGCCGCGCGGCGAGCGCGCGCACCGCCTCGGCCTCGATCTCGAGCACTTGCCGCGCCAGCGCGAGGGTGCTCTTGGCGTTGTTTTGTCTGGGTTTTGCGACTGCCTTTATCATCGTCGCGAGTATAGCCCATGGACTACGCGCTCCCTTCCCTGCAGGCGGTGCTGATCCTGCTCGCCGCCGCGGTGCTCGCCGTGACGGCGTGCCGGGCGCTGCGTCTGCCGGCGATGATCGGCTACCTCGTCACCGGGCTCGCCCTCGGCCCGCACGCGCTCGGCCTCGCCACCGACGGCGAGGAGACGCGCGTGCTGGCCGAGTTCGGCGTGGTGTTCCTCATGTTCTCGATCGGGCTGGAGTTCAGCCTGCCCAAGCTGGTGTCGATGCGCCGCCTCGTGTTCGGCCTCGGCGGCGCGCAGGTGGCGGCGACCATGGCGATCGCCGGCGGCGCCGCGTGGGCGCTCGGCGCCTCCTGGCAGGCCGGCATCGCCCTCGGCGGCGTCGCCGCCATGTCCTCGACCGCGATCGTCTCGCGGCTGCTCGCCGAGCGCGGCGAGCTCGACAGCGCGCACGGCCGCCAGGTGATCAGCGTGCTGCTCTTCCAGGACCTGGCGGTGGTGCCGCTGCTCGTGCTGGTCCCGGCGCTCGGCCAGCCGGCGGAGGCGATGGGCATGGCGGTCGCCGCGGCGCTCGCCAAGGCGGCGCTGGCGCTTGCTGCGGTGGTGGCCGGCGGGCCGCGGCTGATCCGCGCCTGGCTCGGCGCGGTGGCGCGGCGGCGCTCGAACGAGCTCTTCGTGCTGAACGTGCTGCTCATCACGCTCGGGCTCGCCTTCGTCACCGGCCTCGCCGGCCTGTCGCTCGTGCTCGGCGCTTTCCTCGCCGGCATGCTCATCTCGGAGACCGAGTACCGCTTCCAGGTCGAGGAGGACATCAAGCCCTTCCGCGACGTGCTGCTCGGGCTGTTCTTCGTCACCGTCGGCATGCAGCTCGACCTGCGCCTGGTCGCGGCGAGCTTCCCGGTCGTGGCGGTGGTGTTCGTGCTCCTTACCGCGGCCAAGCTGGTGCTGATCGCGGCCCTCTCGCGCGCCTTCGGCAGCCCGACCGGCAGCGCGCTGCGCGTCGGCCTGGCGCTCGCGCAGGGCGGCGAGTTCGGCTTCGTGCTGCTGCCGCTGGCCGGCTACGCCGGCGTCGTCGATGCGGAGATGCTGCAGCCCTTCCTCGCGGCGATGATCCTGTCGATGCTCGCCACGCCATTCGTCATCGCCGCGAGCGACCGCATCGTGCTGCGCCTGTCGCGCTCGGAATGGATGCAGCGCTCGCTGGACCTGCACCGCATCGCCGCGCAGGCCATCGAGACCGACCGGCACGTGATCATCCTCGGCTACGGCCGCAACGGCCAGCGGCTGGCGCGGCTGCTCGACGCCGAAGGGCTGCGCTACGTCGCGCTCGACCTCGACCCCGAGCGCGTGCGCGAGGCGGCGATGGCCGGCGATACGGTGGTGTTCGCCGACAGCGCGCGGCGCGAGGCGCTGGTGGCGGCGGGCATCCACCGCGCCGCGGCGGTGGTGGTGACTTTCGCCGACGTGGCCGCCTGCCTGCGCGTGCTGTCGAACGTCCACGCGCTCAACCCCGCCGTGCCGGCGATCGTGCGTGCGCGCGACGAGTCCGACATCGAGCGGCTCACGGCGGCCGGCGCCACCGAGGTGGTCCCCGAGGCCTTCGAGTCGGGCGTGATGCTCGCTTCGCACACGCTGGTCGTCGCCGGCGTGCCGCTCTCGCGCGTCATGCGCCGCGTCAGCCAGGTGCGCGACCAGCAGTCCGGGCTGCTGCGCGGCCTCTTCCAGGGCAGCGGCGACGAGGCCGATGGCCAGGCGGCGATCCGCCTGCACGCGGTCACGCTCGAGCGCGGCGCCCGCGCGCTCGGGCGCACGCTCGAGGAGCTCGGCCTCGAGGCCTTCGGCGCGCAGGTGCGCGCCGTGCGCCCGCGCGGCGCGCCGGCGAAGCACGCCGCGGCGCCGGCCGGCGCGCTGCAGGACGGGGGCGTCGTGGTGATGCTCGGCAGCGCCGAGGCGCTGTCGGCCGCCGAAT
>JBQTJF010000121.1:0-2219 GCA_052387375.1 Betaproteobacteria bacterium | reverse complement strand
TCCGCCGCCGCCTCCTCGATCGAGCGCGGGGCGCGGTGGAACTGCGTCGTGGTCATCGATTCGAAAGCGTCTACCACCGCCATCACCCTCCCAGGCCAGGGGATCGCCTCGCCCTTCAGTCCCTGCGGGTACCCCGTGCCGTCCCAGTTCTCATGGTGCGTCAGGGCGATCTGCCGGGCAAGCTTGAGCAGCGGATCGTCGTGCTCGCCGATGATGTCGGCGCCGATCTGCGGATGGCGGCGCACCCGCTCCCAGTCGGGGGCCGAGAGCTTCTCGGGCTTCCTCAGGATCTCGGCGGGCACGCCGAGCTTGCCGATGTCGTGCAGCGGCGACGCTGTCGCCATCGCCTCGCAGATCTGCGCCTTGGCGCCCGCCGCCTGCGCGACGAGCTTGGCGTACTGCGCGAGGCGCAGCACCCGGTTGCCGACCGCGGCGCTCTCGTGCAGCTCCATGGCGCGCGCCAGGCGCCGGATGAGCTGGCTGCGCGTCGCCTCGAGCTGCGCGGTGCGCTCGGCGACCTGCCGCTCGAGCTCGGCCTTCCGGTTGGCGAGCGCGAGCTGGGTGCGCACGCGCGCCTTGAGCACCGCGGCGTTGATCGGCTTGGTGATGTAGTCGGCGGCGCCGAGCTGGAACGCCTCGGTCTGGTCCTGCGCCTCGGTGCGCCCGGTGAGGAAGACCACCGGGATGTGCGCGGTCCTGCCGTCCTCCTTGAGCAGCGCGATCAGCTCGAAGCCGGTCGCCCCCGGCATGTCGACGTCGAGCAGGATCAGCTCCGGGCGCGGCTCGCCGCCGGCGAGCTCGAGCGCGGTGCCGGGATCGTTGGCGGTGAGCACCTCGTAGTCGGCGCTCAGCACCTTTGCGATCAGGGCGGAAAGATCGGTATCGTCATCGACGGTCAGGACGACGGCGCGGCTCACGCCCGCTTGCCCTTGCGCCCGGCGCTTTCGAGCAGGCGCGCGTGCGCTTCGGGGGCGATCGGCTCGCCGTACAGGAAGCCCTGCACCTCGTCGCAGCCGTGGCGCTTGAGGAACCTGACCTGCGCGTCGGTCTCGACGCCCTCGGCCACCACCTTGAGGTGCAGGTTGTGGCCGAGCGAGATGATGGCCTGCGCCAGCACGCCCTCGCCCTCCTCCGAGCCCGCGCCGATGTCGCGCACGAACGAGCGGTCGATCTTCAGCGCGTCGATCGGCAGGTCCTTGAGGTAGGAGAGGCTCGAGTAGCCGGTGCCGAAGTCGTCGACCGACAGGCGCACGCCGAGCGACTTCAGGCCCTGCAGCGTGGCGATCGCCGCATCGACGTTGTGCATGACCATGCTCTCGGTGAGCTCCATCTCCAGGTGCGCGGGCTCCAGGCGCGTCTCCTCGAGGACGCGCGACACCACGCGCACCAGGTCCTGCTGCCGGAACTGCCGCGCCGAGAGGTTCACCGACACGACGCCGGGCCTGAGGCCCTGGTCGAGCCAGGCGCGCGCCTGCCGGCAGGCCTCGCGCAGCACCCACTCGCCGAGCGGCACGATAACCCCGGTCTCCTCGGCGAGCGAGATGAAGCGCGCCGGGCGCACCAGGCCCCACTCCGGGTGCAGCCAGCGCACCAGCGCCTCGGCGCCGATGATCGCCCCGGCCTTCAGGTCCACCTTCTGCTGGTAGTGCAGCAGGAACTCGTCGCGCTCGATGGCGCGGCGCAGCGCCCCTTCCAGCGCCAGGCGCTCGTTGACGCGCTCGTTCATCTCCGAGGTGTAGAACTGGAAGTTGGAGCGGCCGTGCTCCTTGGCGCGGTACATGGCGGCGTCGGCGTTCTTCAGCAGCGTGTCGACGTCCGGGCCGTCCTGCGGGTAGAGGCTGATGCCGGCCGAGCAGGTGACGTACAGCTCCTTGCCCTCGACGGTGATAGGCTCGGCGACCTTGGCGCTGATGCGCTGCATGGCGCGGAAGATCACCTCCTCGTTGGTCTGGTCGGCGAGGATCAGCACGAACTCGTCGCCGCCGACGCGCCCGACGGTGTCGCCCTCGCGCAGCGTGGCGCGCAGGCGCTCGCCCATCGCCTTGAGCAGCTTGTCGCCCACCGAGTGGCCGAGCGAGTCGTTGACGAACTTGAAGTGGTCGAGGTCCATGAACACCACCGCGATGTTGCGCGGCGTGCGCTGCGCGTAGACCGCCTGCTTGAGGCGGTCGTGCAGCAGGCTGCGGTTGGGCAGCCCGGTGAGCGCGTCGTAGTTCGCC
>JBQTJF010000120.1:0-15232 GCA_052387375.1 Betaproteobacteria bacterium | reverse complement strand
GGGCCGGGGGGGGTGTGCGCGCGGGGCGCGCCCCGGAGGCGGGGCCGCTTCGGATGTGCGGGCGCGCGGCCCGCGCGGTCGGGCCGATGGTCGAGTCGCTGGCGGCGCGCGTGCGCCAGGCGCAGGGTGACGGCGCCGGCGCGGCGAAGCTGCTCGCCGAGGCGCGCGGCCGCGACCCGCGCTCGCGGCCGGTGCTCTACGCGCACGTCGCCGCGCTGCAGGAGGCGGGCGAGAACGCGCGCGCCGCCGAGGAGCTCGCCGAGGCGGTGCGCGGCTCGCCGCGCGACGCCCGCCTGCGCGCCATGCAGGCGAAGACCTACGCCGCGCTCGGCAGGTATTTCCTGCAGCACCAGGCGCAGGCCGAGGTCTACGCGATGCAGGGCAGCCTGCCGGCGGCGATCGAGCAGCTCGAGCTGGCGCGCCGCTCGGGCGACGCCGACTTCTACCAGCTCTCGGTGGTCGACGCGCGCCTCAAGGAGCTGCGCGCGCAGCATGCGCAGGAGGTGCGCGATGCGAAGAAATAGCTAGGGAGGTCTGACGAAGTCGCCCCCGCGAAGGCGGGGGCCTATTTCTTCTCTTGAATACATGGGTCCCCGCCTTCGCGGGGAGGACAATCCAGCGCTTTCCCAGAGCCTCCCTAGCGTTTCGCCGGTTCGAAGTACGCTTCGTAAAGAAGGTCGAAGGTCTTCTCCACCTCGCCGAGCAGCTCCGACTCTCCTTGCGCGCGCCGCGAGGCGCCCTGCAGCAGGGTCTGCACGCCGGCGGCTTCCGGCACCGTGGCGCCGCGGATCTCGAGGAAGTGCACGATGCTGCCGATCTTCGCCAGCGCCGGGTTGGCGGCGAGGCCCAGGCGCGCCAGCATCTGCTCGTAGCTGACGCGCTCCTCGCTGTTGGCGAAGTGCGCGCCCTCGAAGCCGAAGCCGATCGCCTCCGGCGGCGGCGGCTGGGCCTTCTCCAGCCACACCAGCTTCGCCTCGGGATCGACGAAGCGGCGGATCAGCCAGGCGCAGGCGAGCCGGTCGGCCCACAGCGGCTTGCGCGTCGCCCAGGTGCGGCCGAGCAGCTTGCCGCCGGCCTCCAGGCCGGCCTGCGCCTGCGCCGGGAAGAGCAGGCGGCGCACCTCGGCTTCGGATTCGGCGAGCGCCTGCTGCGCGCGCTCGCGCGCCGCGGTGGGAAAGAAGTCGAGCGCCGCGATCGCCTCCAGCTCGCGCCGCTGCTTGTGCAGCACGCGCGCGATGGCGCTCGGGTCGGACTGGCCGAAGCCGATGCGCAGGCTCTCCACGGTCTTGATCAGCGCCTCGTAGCGCGCCGAGCGGTCGAAGAGCCGCGCGAAGGCCTGGTGCTGCTCCGGCGAGGCCGCCTCGACGCGCAGCACGTGCGCGGCGCCGTGGCTCCTGGCGATGTAGTCGGCGAGCGTGCCGAGCGAGCGGCGGTTGCCGTCGCTCTCCGGCAGCAGGTAGACGCCTTCGCGCAGCACCGTCGCGCCGAGCGCCTCCAGCGTGCGCAGCACGCGCATGCGCGCCGCCGGATCGTCCGCCGCCATCGAGGCCACGCACAGCAGCCAGCGCGGCGCGGCGGCCGCCGGCGGAGGGGCGGGGCTCGGATCCGGCATCGCGGAAAAGTGTATCAGCTACACTAGCTGCCCATGCGCCGCTACGCCCCAGCGATCCTTGCCGCCTTCGCGCTCGCCTGCGCGTCGAGCGCGCACGCCGCCGAGGCCACCTTCTCGGTGAAGCTGCTCACGCCCGAGACGGCGCTCAAGGCGGCGCAGGCGGCGCTGCAGAAATGCCGCGACAGCGGCTTCCAGGTCGCGGTCGCGGTGGTCGACCGCATGGGCGTGCCGCAGGTGCTGCTGCGCGACCGCTTCGCCGGCCCGCATACGCCGCGCATGGCGCGGGCGAAGGCCTACAGCGCGGTGAGCTTCCGCACCGGCACGAGCGAGCTCGCCGGGGCGACGCAGCCCGGCAGCCCGCAGAGCGGCGTGCGCCACCTGCCCGGGGTCGCCGCCGTCGGCGGCGGCCTGTTGATCGAGGCGGGCGGGTCGCTGCTCGGCGCCATCGGCGTCTCGGGCGCGCCCGGCGCTCGCGAGGACGACGCCTGCGCCGCCGCCGGCATCGCCGCGATCCACGAGGACATCGAGCTTTGAGCACGAACGCGCGCTGGATGCGCCTGGGCAGCCTGCGCCTCGAGGACTTCGAGGCCGCCTGCGGGCAGCTTGCGCAGGCGCAGGCGCCGCGCGCGCGCCCGATCGTGGCGTGGGCGCAGGGCGAGCAGGCGTACCTCTTCGCCATCATCGCGCCGCGGCGCGTCGCGCCGGGGCGGCCGACGCGCTGGCTGTCCTGGGGGCTTGCGCCCGCGGTCGCCACCTACCGCCAGTTCGGCGTGCCGGCCACCCTCGACGGCGACGGCGACGGCATCGGGCTGCACGGCCGGCGCATCGCCGCGGCCAGCTTGCGCGAGATCGGCGAATGCGTCGTCATCGGCGCCAGCTTCCTCGCGCGCTTTCCCGGCGCCTGCCTCGCCACGCCCTCGAGCGAGCTCGAGGAGGCGTTCCGCCAGCGCCTCGCCGCGCAGCACGGCTGGGAGTTCGAGCACTCCTGGCCGAGCGAGCCCGAGCGCTCGCGCCTCGCTTCTTCCTACAGACCGATCCTTTCGTAGACCGGGCGGATGTCGCGGCGGATCGCCGCGAGCCGCGCCGCGTAGGCTGCCGCCGCGGCGAGCGCGATGCCGCCGCAGGCGGCGAGCGTGAGCGGCGGGCCGAGCCGCTCCGCGGCCCAGCCGGCGGCGAGCGCGCCGAGCGGCGCCACGCCGATGAAGGACATCACGTAGAGCGAGGCGACGCGCCCGCGCAGCTCGTCGGGCACGATGCTCTGCAGCACGGTGTTGGTCGACGCGGCGGTGAGCATCAGCCCCATGCCGACGAAGTAGAGCGCCGGCGCGGCGAGCCAGAGCGATCCGGCGAAGGCGAACACCACCAGCGCCGCGCCGGAAACCGCCGACATGCGCGCGATCAGGCCGAGCAGCCCGCGCACGCTCGGGCGCATCGCCAGGTACCCCATGCCCGAGACCGCGCCGAAGCCCGCCGCGCCGATGAGCAGGCCGAAGGTGCGCGAGTCGCCGTGGAAGGACTCGCGCGCGAACCAGGGCATCAGCGCCACGTAGGCGCCGACGCTCATGCTGGTCGCCGCGCAAAGGAGGAGCGCGCTGCGCGCCGGCAGGAAGCCCCAGGCCCAGCCGGCGCCGGCGGCGAGCTGGCGCAGGAGGGTTTCCTCCGAGACTTTCTTGTTCACCGAGGCAGGGCTGATTCGCCATAGCGCCGCCAGCATGGCGAAGTAGGAGAGCACGTTCAGGCCGAAGCCCCAGTGCTCGCCGAGCGCCGCGATCAGCACCCCGCCCGCCAGCGGGCCGAGGAAGCGCGCCCCGTTCATCATCACCGAGTTGAGCGCGATGGCGTTGGCCAGGTCGGCCCGGCCGCCGACCAGGCGGATGAGGATCGACTGGCGCGCCGGCGCGTCGCAGGCGTTGACGATGCCGAGCACCAGGTTGCCGGCGACGAGGTGCCAGGGCTCGACCCGGCCCGACGCGACCAGCGAGAACATCGCCAGCGCCTGCGCCGCGGCGATGGCATTGGTCGCGAGCAGCACGCGGCGCGGATCGCGGCGGTCGACGAGCACGCCGGCGAGCGGCGCCAGCACCAGGAAGGGGACCTGGATCGCGAACGCCGCCAGGCCGAGCAGGAAGGTCGAGCCCGAGAGGCGATAGACGAGCCAGCTGGTGGCGATGAGCTGCAGCCAGGTGCCGAGCTGCGACGTGCCCTGGCCGGCGAAGAACAGCCGGAAGTCGCGATGACGCAGGGCCCTGAGGCCGTGCGGCAGGTTCACAGCCTGTCTAGTTGAGAGCGGATCTTTTTCAGCGTCGCCTCGAAGCCGGCGAGGCGCACGCGCTCCTGCTCCACGACGGCCGCCGGCGCGCGCTCGACGAACGAGGCGTTGCCAAGCTTGGCGCGTGCCTTCTCGATCTCGCCTTCGAGGCGGGTGGATTCCTGGCCGAGCCGCGCGCGCTCGGCGGCAGGGTCGACCGGCTTGTGCAGCATGACGCGCGCCTCGCCGATCACGGCCACCGGCGAGAGGTGCCCGGGCAGCGGGTCGCGCACCTGGAAGCTCGACAGGCGCGCGAGCGACGAGATGGCGGCGACGCTCGCCGGCGCGTCGGCCACCGGCGGGTTGGCGGTGGCGTAGAACTCGACGCCCTCGCCGGGCGGGATCTTCGCCTCCGCTCGCAGGTTCCGCGCCGTGACGGTCCACTGCTTGAGCACCGCCATGTCGTGCTCGGCCGCGGCGTCGATCTTCTCGGGCTGCGACTTGGGATAAGGCTGCAGCATGATGCTGTCGCCGCTCTTGCCGGCGAGCGGCGCCAGCTTCTGCCACAGCTCCTCGGTGATGAAGGGGATGAGCGGGTGCGCTAGGCGCAGCGCCGCCTCGATCACGCGCAGCAGCGTGCGGCGCGTGCCGCGCTGCAGCGCCGCGTCGGGGCTCTGCAGCTGGAGCTTGGCGAGCTCCACGTACCAGTCGCAGTACTCGTCCCAGACGAAGTGGTAGATCGCGGCGGCGAGCTGGTCGAAGCGGTACTCGGCGAACGCCGCCTCGACGTCGGCCTCGACGCGCTGCAGCCGGCTGACGATCCAGCGGTCGATGAACGTCAGGGTCGCCGGCTCGGCGAGGTCCTTCCCTTCCGTGTTCATGAGCACGAAGCGCGTCGCGTTCCACAGCTTGTTGCAGAAGTTGCGGTAGCCCTCGCAGCGGTTGAGGTCGAAGTTGAGCGTGCGCGAGAAGCTCGCCAGCGAGGCGAAGGTGAAGCGCAGCGCGTCGGCGCCGAAGGCCGGGATGCCGTTCGGGTAGTGCGCCTTCACGTAGGCCTCGATCTTGCGCTTGTGCTCGGCGCGCAGAAGCCCGACCGTCGATTTTTTGAGTAGTTCGGGAAAAGAAATTCCATCAATCAAGTCCAGCGGATCGAGGGTGTTGCCCTTGGACTTCGACATCTTCTCGCCCTCGGCGTCGCGCACGATGGCGTTGATGTAGACGTGGCGGAAGGGCACCTTGCCGGTGAAGTGCAAAGTCATCATCACCATGCGCGCCACCCAAAAGAAGATGATGTCGAAGCCGGTGACGAGCACCGAGGAGGGCAGGAAGGTGTCGAGGTCCCTGGTCTTCTCCGGCCAGCCGAGCGAGGAGAAGGGCACCAGCGCCGACGAGAACCACGTGTCTAGAACGTCCTTGTCTCTCGTCAGGTCGCCGCTATAGCCATCCTTGAGCGCCTGAGCTCGAGCTTCTGCCTCAGTGCGAGCTACATAAGGTCTCCCGTACTCGTCATACCACGCGGGGATCTGGTGACCCCACCATAGCTGCCTTGAGATACACCAGTCTTGGATGTTCTCTAGCCATTGGTTGTACGTCGTCGTCCAGTGCTCTGGGAAGAACTTTACCTCGCCATTGCCAACTGCTCTCAGTCCCTCCTTCGCCAATCCATCCATCTTTACGAACCATTGATCTGTGAGCATCGGCTCGACAATCTCGCCGGTTCGGCCCGACTTGGGGAGCTTTAGCTTGTAGGGTTTCTCAGAGATCAGTAAGCCTTGCGATTTAAGGTCTTCGACTATTTCCTTGCGTGCTATGAATCGGTCGAGACCTTGATATTTCCCAGGAAGAATCTCAACGGTGGCGGCACCGGCAATACCTTCGCTGGACAGGTGCGTGACTCCGTCTCGTGAAGCTGCCTGAAATCCGGAATCGAAATCATCGAGCGGCTTGCTTTTAATCGTTCCGTCAAGTTTGAAAATCGAGATCAGGCCGCCGCTTGGCAAACCAACGAAAAGGTTCTGGTGTCGATGGCGCTGCCAGACTTTGTAGTCATTGAAATCGTGTCCAGGCGTAACCTTCAGGCAGCCGGTGCCGAACTGCGGGTCGACGTAGTCGTCGGCGATGACCGGGATGAGCCTTTCCGCCAGGGGTAGACGCACACGCCTGCCGACCAGGGACTTGTAGCGGTCATCGTTGGGATGAACCGCAACCGCCACGTCGCCGAGCATGGTCTCGGGGCGCGTGGTGGCAACGGTAAGGCCCTTCAGGGTGCCGATGGGTCCATCGGCAAATGGATAAAGCAATTCCCAGATCTTCCCGTCTTCCTCCTCGGTGTCTACCTCGAGGTCCGACACCGCGGTGCCGAGCACCGGGTCCCAGTTGACGAGCCGCTTGCCGCGATAGATGAGACCTTGATTGAACAACTCGACAAAAACCTCCACGACCGCGCGCGACATCCGCGCGTCCATCGTGAAGTAGCCCGACGGAGCGCCCTCGCGCATCTCATCACTCTGGGCGTAGGTCCAGTTGGCCGAGGCGCCGAGGCGGCGCATCTGGCGCGTGATGGTCGAGCCCGACTGCTGCTTCCACTGCCAGACGCGCTCGACGAACTTGTCGCGGCCGAGGTCGTGGCGGGTCTGCGCCTGCTCCTCGAGCTGGCGCTCGACGACGATCTGCGTGGCGATGCCGGCGTGGTCGGTGCCGACCACCCAGTTGGTGTTGCAGCCGCGCATGCGGTGGTAGCGGACGAGCGCGTCCATCAGCGTCTGCTGGAACGCGTGCCCCATGTGCAGGGTGCCGGTGACGTTGGGCGGCGGCAGCTGGATGCAGTACGCCGGGCTCTGCCGGTCGCGGTGCGCGAACCAGCCGGCCGATTCCCAGCGCCGGTACCAGCGCTCCTCGACCGCCGCGGGCTCGAAGCTCTTGTCCAGCACTACCGTCAGTCTTGCTTGGGCAGGGCGAGCGCGTGCGCGACGGAGGCCGCCACCGCCTCGCGCACCATCTGGGTGACGCTGCCGGTGAGCTCGGCGCGCACGCCGTCGAGCGCCTGGCCCAGCACCTGGGAAAGCGTGCGCGCCAGCCTCTCCTCGATGACGCGGTCCACTTCCGGCCCGAGGCGGGCGAGCACCGCGCGCTCGAGCTCGCGCGCCAGCGCCTCGAGCGCCGCGGGGTCGACGGCGCGGCGCGGCGCGCGCTCGTCGTTGACGATCTCGGTCAGCACCGGCAGGTCGGCGCCGCCCGGCTGGCGCGCGCGCGAGATCAGCGCGTCGACGCGGCTCGCCAGCGGATTGGGGTCTTCGGTGTCACTCATTCAGGTCGTGGCTCGCGATGCGGTAGCCGCGCTCCTGGTAGTGCCGGTAGCGGGCGCGGGCGGCCTGGCGCTCGGCCTCGTCGCCGGCGGCGACGATCTCGAGCAGCCGCTCGAAGCGCGCGAAGTGCGGCGGGCACCCGGCGCCGAGGTTGAGCAGCACTTCGCAGCCCGGCGGCGTCTCCTCGTCCCGCGCGATCAGCACCGGGGTATCGGCGGCGAGCGGCTCGTGCGCCATGCAGTGCGGCACGACGCCGATCGCCGGCCAGGTCCAGAGCATGCGGTCGATGCGGCTCGCCGTCTCGGCCTCGGGCGCGTAGACGAGCAGGCGCTGCTTCTGCGCGAGCGCCTTGCCGGCGAGGCGGCAGGCGACCTGCAGGCGGTCGGCGGCGTTGAAGTAGAAGTCGATGCTGGTCATTTGCGTGCAGCCCGTGCCAGCGCGTAACGCACCAGGAGCGGCACCGGCCTGCCGGTGGAGCCCTTCTCGCGGCCGCTTTTCCAGGCGGTGCCGGCGATGTCGAGGTGCGCCCAGCGCAGCTTGCGCGTGAAGCGCGCCAGGAAGCAGGCGGCGGTGACGCTGCCCGCGGGCCGGCCGCCGATGTTCGCCATGTCGGCGAAGTTCGAGCGCAGCTGCTCCTGGTAGTCCTCCCAGAGCGGCATCTGCCAGACGCGGTCCCACGCGTCCTCCGCCGCCGCGCGGATCTGCGCGGCCAGCCTGTCGTCGTTGGCGAAAAGGCCGGTGGCGACGTGGCCGAGCGCGATCACGCAGGCGCCGGTCAGCGTGGCGACGTCGATCACCGCTTCGGGCTGGAAGCGCGCCGCGTAGGTGAGCGCGTCGCAGAGGATGAGCCGCCCTTCGGCGTCGGTGTTGAGGATCTCGACCGTCTGGCCGGAGAGCGTCGTCACCACGTCGCCGGGCCTGGAGGCGGCGCCGCCAGGCATGTTCTCGGTGGCCGGGATGATGCCGACCACGTTGACCGGCGCCTTCATGGCGGCGAGGGCGCGGATCGTGCCGAGCACCGCGGCGGCGCCCGACATGTCGAACTTCATCTCGTCCATCTCGGCCGCGGGCTTGAGCGAGATGCCGCCGGTGTCGAAGGTGACGCCCTTGCCCACCAGGGCGAGAAGCGGCGCTCGCGGCTTCCTCCCCTTGGGCGCGCCGGCGTAGCGCAGCACGATCAGCTTGGGCGGCTGGTGCGAGGCGCGCGCCACCGAGAGCAGGGCGCCCATGCCGGCCTTCTCCATGTCGCGCTTCTCCAGCACCTCGAGGCCGAGCTTGTACCGGCGCGCCAGCTTCGCCGCCTCGGCGGCGAGGTAGGCGGGCGTGCAGATGTTGGCGGGCAGGTTGCCGAGCGTGCGCGCGAGCTCCGTGCCGTCGGCGGTGGCGATCGCCTCTTTCAAGGCATTCTGAACGACCGGGCTCGAAGAAATGGGCAAGGTAACTTCGGCCAGCACCGGCGCATTGGGCTTCTTCTGCGTCTTGAGCTGCTCGAAGCGGTAGAAGCCCTCGCGCAGGCCGAGCACGGCGTGGCGCACGTTCCAGGCCACCGGGCGGGCGCCGACCTTGAGGTCGACCAGATAGAGCGCCGCGTCCCTGGCGCCGAGCTCGCGCAGCGCGCCCGCCGCGCCGCGCAGGGCGTCGCGGTACGCGGCCTCTGCAAATTCCTTGCGCTCCCCGAGGCTCACCAGCAGCACGCGCTCGGCGCCGACCCCGGGCAGGCCGCGCAGCAGGAGCGTCGAGCCGGCCTTGGCCGGCAGGTCGACGAGCGCCGCGCGCAGCGCGCCGCGCGCGGCCTTGTCGACGCGGCCCGCCGGCGGCGAGAGCTCCTTGCTGGCATAGACGCCGAGGACCACGCAGCCCGTCTTCGCTGACTCTGGCGAGAGGGGCCTTATGCTAAATTGCATCGTCGAAAGTATCGCATGACAGGGGTTGTTCTTCCCAGATGATCTTCCACCGGGCGCTGTTGAGGGAATTCGCCGGACTCGCCGGCGCCGTGTTCATGACGCTGTTCGCGATCGCGCTCACCACGCGGCTCATCCGCCTGCTCGGCCAGGCCGCCGGCGGCAAGATCCCGACCGACGCGGTGATCGCCTTCCTCGGCTTTTTCGCGCTCGGCGCGCTGCCGGTGCTGCTCTCCCTCACCATGTTCATCTCCGTGCTGCTGACGCTGACGCGCGGCTGGCGCGACTCCGAGATGGTGATCTGGTTCGGCTCGGGCCTCTCGCTCGCCGCGTGGCTGAGGCCGGTGATGCTCTTCGCGCTGCCGCAGATCCTCGTCATCGCCGCGCTGTCGCTGTTCATCTCGCCCTGGGCGGCGCAGATGGCGGCGCAGTACGCGACGCGCATGGACGCGCGCGACGACGTCTCGCGCGTCAGCCCCGGCGTGTTCGGCGAGACCTCGGGCAAGGACCGCGTCTTCTTTGTCGAGTCGGTGTCGGGCGAGACGCAGACGGTGCAGAACGTGTTCGTCAGCTCGGTGCAGCACGCCAAGAGCGGCGTCAGCATGAGCCGCACCGGGCGCACCGAGACGGCGGACAACGGCGACCGCTTCATCGTCCTCGAGCAGGGGCGCCGCTACGAGGGCGCGCCCGGCGACGAGCGCTACCGCGTCACCGAGTTCGAGCGCTACGCGGCGCGCATCGAGACCAAGGAGAACCGCGAGCCGACGCTGACGCACAAGAACCTGCCGACGCTCGCGCTCGTCGCCAACCCGACGCCGGCCAACCTGGGCGAGCTGCTGTGGCGCATCGGCGTGCCGCTGTCGGCGCTGGTGCTGGTGCTGCTCGCCATCCCGATGAGCTTCGTCAACCCGCGCGCCGGGCGCTCGGCCAACCTGCTGTTCGCGCTGTTCACCTTCATCGTCTACTCGAACCTGCTCAGCGTCAGCCAGGCGCGCGTCGCGCAGGGGCGCCTGGACTTCGGCGTCGGCTGGTGGCTCGTGCACGCGGCCATGATCGTGCTGCTGCTCGTCATGTTCGCCCAGCGCATGCAGCTCATCCGCCTGAGGATCGGCAGGTCGGCTTGAGACTGCCGACGCTGGAGCGCTATCTCGCCCGCCAGATCTACGGCGCGGTCGGCTTCGTGCTGCTCGGCTTCCTGGCCCTGTTCGCCTTCTTCGACCTGATCGGCGAGCTCGGCGACCTGGGGCGCGGCGAGTACCAGCTGCGCCAGGTGTTCACCTTCGTGCTGCTCTCGGCGCCGACCAACGCCTACGAACTCTTCCCGGTGGTGGTGCTGATCGGCACGCTCTACGTGCTCGCGCACCTCGCCAGCAACTCGGAGTACACGGTGATGCGCGGCTCGGGGCTCTCGCCGGCGCGCGCCGCGGCGGCGCTCGGCAAGATCGGCGCCGCCTTCGTCGTCGTCACCTTCCTCATCGGCGAGTGGGCGGCGCCGGCGGCGGAGGAGGCGGCGCAGAAGGTGAAGCTGCGCGCCATGAGCTCGATGATCGGCCAGGACCTGCAGTCGGGGCTGTGGTTCAAGGACGAGGGCTCCTTCATCAACGTGCGCGAGGCGCGCCAGGCGAACTTCCTGCAGGGCGTGCGCATCTACGACTTCGACGCCGAGTACCGCCTGCGGCGCATGACTTCGGCGCAGCACGCCGCCTACGAGGACAAGGGCGTGTGGCGGCTCTCGGAGGTGACGCGCACCACCTTCGAGGCCGGCGGCCCGCGCACCGAGCGCCACGCCCAGACCGAGTGGCGCTCCGCGGTGAGTCCGGACCTCCTCGACGCGCTGATCGTGCGCCCGGAGCGCATGTCGGCCTGGGCGCTGCACAAGTACACCGAGCACCTCGCCGGCAACCGGCAGAAGACCGAGCGCTACGAGATCGCGCTGTGGAAGAAGCTCCTCTACCCCTTCGCCACCATCGTCATGATGGCGCTGGCGCTGCCCTTCGCCTACATGCAGGCGCGCGCCGGCATGGTCGGGGTGAAGGTGTTCCTCGGCATCATGCTCGGCATCTTCTTCCACATGCTGAACAGCCTGTTCTCGCACATCGGCCTGCTGCAGAACTGGCCGCCGCTCGCCGCCGCGGTGGCCCCGAGCGCCGCCTTCCTCGCCTCCGCCGTGCTGATGATGTGGTGGGTGGAACGGCGCTAGAAGCACAATCAGAGCACAATCAGGGACAGACCACGTTTTTTCTTGGGTTTTGTGATGCTTCCGATCGGAAGCATTTTCGGCCCTTGGGCGCCTGGTTCCAAGGCCGGAAAAACGTGGTCTGTCCCTGTTTTTCAGGTTTTGACGAGCCTGGTTCCCGCCAACCGGTCGTGGAGGAATTGGCCCTCGCGATCGAACAAGGCCCAAACGATGGAGGCCGGGAAAAGGAGCAGGGCGAGGAAGAAGCGCAGCAGCGCCTTCTTCGGCGTCACGTCCACCAGGCGGATGCGCCAGGCCTTCATGGCGAGCGTCTGGCCGCCGCGCAGCCAGCACCAGAGGAAGTAGCCGGCGAAGACGGTGAGGATGAAGAGCTGCAGCAGGTGGCGCGTCCAGCCCGCCGTGGCGTCGCGGCCGCCGCTGGCGAAGAAGAAGAGCCAGGCGGCGAAGAAGGCCACGGCGCCGAGGAGCAGCGCCTCGTAGAGCAGCGAGGCGAGGCGCCGGGCGAGCCCCGGCGTCGCCGCGCCGGCGGCGCCTACTGCGTCTTCTGCGCCTGGTACTCCGCCCACTGCTGGCGCAGGCGCCTGCGCTTCTCAGCCGACGCCTTGGCCATGCGCCGGTAGTTCTCGCGCGCGCGGGCGCGCTGCTCGGGGCTCAGGTTGGCCCAGCGCTGCATGCGCCGCTGCATCCGCTCCTGCTCGAGCTGCGACATGCGCGGATAGCGGTTGGCGAGGCCGATCCACTTCCGGCGTCGCTCGGCGGGCAGGTTCTCCCAGTCGGCCTTGAGCGGCGCGAGGACGCGCTGCTGCTCGGCGTTGAGCTCGGCCCACGCGTAGCGCTTGCGCGGGCGCTGCTGCGCCGCCGCGCCCCCGGCGAGGGCGGCGAGGCCCAGGCCGAGGAGCGCGCGCAGGACCGAGCGGCGGCTCATGTTCATTTCTCGGCGGCGCCGCGCTTCTTCAGCCAGTCCTGGAAGCCGCGGTCGAGGTAGGCGTCGATCGGCAGCTCGTCGGTGAGGAGCAGCGCGTCGATCTCCTCGATCTCCGCGTCCGCCTGCCGCTGCTGCCAGGAATAGATGCCGATCAGCCCGGCGACGAGCAGCACGATGGGCAGCAGCACGCGCAGCGACAGGCCGCTCCAGCCGCCCAGCCCGCCGGCCACGTTGTCGGCCCATTGCACGACCGGCGCGGGCTCCGGCCGCTGGCGCGCCAGCGCCTGCTCGCGGGCGGCGCGCAGGCGCTCGGCCGCCCCCTCCGGCAGCTCGATGGCCTGGTTGAGGAGGTGCTGCACCTGGCTTCCGAATTGGTCTTCGTTCATGGCTTCAGTCCCCGCGCCCTCAGCGCGGCCGCCAAAGCATGCGCGGCCCGGGAGCAGTGCGTTTTCACGCTGCCCTCCGAGCATCGCATAGCTCTGGCCGTGTCGGCGACGTTCAGTTCCTCCAAGTAACGCATGACGAAAGCTTCGCGTTGACGCTCCGGCAAGCGATCTAGCTCTTGACCAATGATATCAAGCACTTGAGATCTCTCAAGCTGGTCGCCGGGCTGCTCGCCGGGATTGGGCATGCTCTCCAGCGGATCGGCTTCCTCGCTGCCTGAAAGGGAGGACACCAGGGTGGTCCAGAGCGAGCGCACCTTGCTGCGGCGGAAATAGTCGCGCACGGCGTTCTGCACGATGCGGTGGAAGAGCAGCGGCAGCTCGGCCGCCGGGCGGTGGCCGTACTTCTCGGCGAGGCGCAACATCGCGTCCTGCACGATGTCGAGCGCCGCCTCCTGATCGCGCACCGCGAATACCGCCTGCTTGAAGGCGCGCCGCTCGACGCTGATCAGGAATGCCTCGAGCTCGCTGCGGGATGCCAAGTAGCCTCGGCCGGTGCGTGTCTTGTTCGGCAGATGTTACCATCCTGGTTTTCAACGGCTTTTTCGCATGGATCGAGTCAAGACCCGAGAGCTGACGGGGGCCGAGATCGTTGTGCGCTGCCTCCAGGAGGAGGGCGTCGAGTTCGTCTTCGGCTACCCGGGCGGCGCGGTGCTGTTCATCTACGACGAGCTGTTCAAGCAGGACAAGGTGAAGCACGTGCTGGTGCGCCACGAGCAGGGCGCGGTGCACGCCGCCGACGGCTACTCGCGCTCCTCGAAGAAGGTCGGCGTCTGCCTGGTCACCTCCGGCCCGGGCGTCACCAACGCGGTGACCGGCATCGCCACCGCCTACATGGACTCGATCCCGCTGGTCGTGCTCACCGGCCAGGTGCCCACCCACGCGATCGGCCTCGACGCCTTCCAGGAGTGCGACACGGTGGGCATCACGCGCCCGTGCGTGAAGCATAACTTCCTGGTGAAGAACGTCGCCGACCTCGCCTCGACCATCAAGAAGGCCTTCCACATCGCCACCACCGGGCGCCCCGGCCCGGTGCTGGTCGACATCCCCAAGGACGTCACCAGCCAGCTGTGCGAGTTCGCCTACCCGGAAACGGTGCACATGCGCTCGTACAACCCGGTGCGCAAGGGCCACGCCGGGCAGATCAAGAAGGCGGTGCAGCTGCTGCTCGAAGCGGAGCGGCCGATGGTCTACACCGGCGGCGGCGTAGTGCTCTCCAATGCTTCTGCGCAATTGCGGGAGCTGGTCAGGCAGCTCGGCTTCCCCTGCACCAACACGCTGATGGGCCTGGGCGCCTACCCGGCGACCGACCGCCAGTTCCTCGGCATGCTCGGCATGCACGGCACCTACGAGGCGAACATGGCGATGCAGCACTGCGACGTGCTGCTCGCGATCGGCGCGCGCTTCGACGACCGCGTCATCGGCAACCCGGCCCACTTCGCGCAGAACCCGCGCAAGATCATCCATATCGACATCGACCCCTCGTCGATCTCCAAGCGCGTCAAGGTCGACGTGCCCATCGTCGGCAACATCCCGGACGTTCTCGATGATCTGCTGAAGTTACTGAAGAATGCACAACCGAAAGACCTGAAAGCCTGGTGGAAGCAGATCGGCGAGTGGCGCGCCAAGGACTGCCTGCGCTACGACCGCAAGTCGCCGATCATCAAGCCGCAGTACGTGCTGGAGAAGCTCTACGAAGTCACGCAAGGCCAGGCTTTCGTGACCTCCGACGTGGGGCAGCACCAGATGTGGGCGGCGCAGTTCTACAAGTTCGACGAGCCGCGCCGCTGGATCAATTCCGGGGGCCTGGGCACCATGGGCTTCGGCCTGCCGGCGGCGATGGGCGTGCAGCTCGCCAACCCCGGCGCCACGGTGGCCTGCGTCACCGGCGAGTCCTCGATCCAGATGTGCCTGCAGGAGCTCTCCACCTGCAAGCAGTACCGCCTGCCGATCAAGATCGTCAACCTCAACAACAAGTACATGGGCATGGTGCGCCAGTGGCAGCAGTTCTTCCACGGCAACCGCTACTCCGAGTCCTACATGGACGCGCTGCCCGACTTCGTCAAGCTCGCCGAGGGCTACGGCCATCGCGGCGTGCTGGTGGAGAAGCCCGCGGACGTGGAAGGCGCGCTGCGCGAGGCTTTTGCGGCGAAGAACGACCTGGTGTTCCTCGACTTCATCACCGACCAGAAGGAGAACGTCTACCCGATGATTCCCGGCGGCAAAGGGATCACCGAGATGATCCTCTACGAGGAGCTGTGATAAGCGGTGTCTGCGCACACGAGGGAAGGTCGGAAGAAGTCGCCGCCGCGAAGGCGGGGGCCAGTTTTTTCTTTGCGATACATGGGTCCCCGCGTTCGCGGGGACGACCATTTAGCGCTTTTTCAGAGTTTCCCTAGGTGAGCCGCCACATCATCTCCGTCCTCGTGGAGAACGAGGCCGGGGCGCTCTCCCGCATCTCCGGGCTTTTCTCCGCGCGCGGCTACAACATCGAGACGCTGACCGTGGCGCCGACCGAGGACGCCTCGATGTCGCGCATGACCATCGTCACCACCGGCTCCGAGGACGTGGTCGAGCAGATCACCAAGCAGCTCAACAAGC
>JBQTJF010000119.1:0-1900 GCA_052387375.1 Betaproteobacteria bacterium | reverse complement strand
CGCGCCGGCGACGACGCCGATCGTCGAGCCGATGCCGCCGACCACCACCATGGCGAGGATGGTGATCGACTGGATGAAGTTGAACGCGTCGGGCACGATGAGCTGGGTCATGTGCGCGTAGATGCCGCCGGCGAGGCCGGCGGCAGCGGTGCCGAGGAGGAAAGCGGTGATCTTGTAGCCCGAGACGTCGATGCCGATGGTGCGCGCCGCGTCCTCGTCCTGCGCCACGGCGGCGAAGGAGCGCCCCATCCAACTGCGTTTTACATGAAGACTCAGGGCCAGCAGCACGAGCGCCGCGCCGATCGCGAGCACGGCGTAGCCGACCTTGTCGAGCGGCGAAGGGATGCGCGCGATGCCCATCTCGGCGCCGAGCCAGGGGTTCTTGCGCACCGCGCCGAGGAAAAGGAACCCCACGCCCATGGTGACGATGGCGAGGAAGTCCTCGCGCACGCGCAGCGCGGCGAACCCCACCACCACGCCGGCGAGCCCGGCGACGGCCACACCGGCGGCGAGCGCCAGGGGGAACGGCACGCCGGCCACCGAACAGACCGCGGCCGCGTACGCGCCCAGCCCGTAGAAGGCGGCGTGGCCGAGGCTCACCTGCCCGCAGAAGCCGCTGATCAGATTGAGGCCGAGCGCCAGCGTGACGTTGAGCGCGGCGAAGGTGGCGACGGAAAGGTAGTAGTCCATCGCCCTAGCGCTTCGCCCCGAGCAGGCCGTGCGGCCGCACCATCAGCACGGCGATGAGGAAGAGGAAGGCGATGGCGTCGCGGTCGAGCACCTTGTCGAGGAACACCGTGCCGAAGCTTTCCACGAGGCCGAGGATCAGGCTCGCCACCAGGGTGCCGGTGACGTTGCCCAGGCCGCCGAGCACGATGATCGCCAGGCCCTTGTAGCTGATCACGCTGCCCATGCCCGGCTCGACCAGGTTGTTGAGCAGGCCCATCAGCACGCCGGCGATGCCGGCGAGCAGCGAGGCGATGAAGAAGCTGGTGTAGCGCACGCCGTGCACGCTGACGCCGAAGCTCTGCGCCATCTGCGGGTCGGACACCGTGGCGCGCCAGGCCACGCCCGCGCGCGTCTTCACGGCGAAGAGCGCGAAGCCGCTGAGCAGCACGATCGCCGCGATCACCATCCAGAGCTGCACCTGGTTGAGGACCAGCCCGCCGAGCGAGAAGGTCGAGGTGAACCACGGGTTCTCCTGGAAGGAGAGCCCGTAGGGCCCGAAGGCGAGCCGGAAGCCGTCCTCCATGGCGATCAGCACGCCGATCGAGGCCACCAGGGCGACGAACGGCGGCCGCTCGAGGATCGGCTGGTAGACGAGGCGGTAGATGAGCGGCCCCGCCACCCCCGCGGCCAGCGCGGCGAGGGGAAAGGCGAGCCAGAGGCTCCCCGTGTGGTTCGCCACCAGCAGCCCGACGTAGGCGCCGAGCGTGAACACCGTGGCCTGGGCGACGTGCAGGATGCGCAGCAGCCCGTAGACCAGCGTCAGCCCGAGCGCCATCAGGGCGTAGGTGCAGCCCCACACCAGGCCGATGACGGCTAGCTCGGCGTAGTACACCTACTTCGTCGGCGGCGCGAGAAGTACCGGGTCGTCGATGGTGGCGAAGTGGCGGAACTTGCCGCCCTTGATGACCTGGATCTGCGCGGCCTTGTACACCTCGCCGAGCTCGTTGAACGAAATGCGCCCGGTGGCGACGGGGAAGTCCCTGGTCGCGGCGATGGCGTCGCGGATCTTCGCCGGGTCCTCGGCGCCCGCCTGGGCGAGCGCATTGGCGGCGACGTTGAGCGCGGTGTGCACGCTCGCCGCCACCATGTCGGCCGGCGTGTTGAACTTCTTCTCGTAGTCCTCGATGAACTGGCGCATCGCCGGCAGCTTGCTGTCGCGGTCGAGCGAGGT
>JBQTJF010000118.1:0-4170 GCA_052387375.1 Betaproteobacteria bacterium | reverse complement strand
GGCGCGAGGCGACCGAGCGCCTGGCGCGCATCGCCGAGGAAGAGCGCGAGGTCAGCCAGAAGCTCGACGTGTACCGGCGGCTGCGCAGCCTCAACATCCTCGGCGAGGAGCGCCGCCTGGAATGGGCCGACGCCATCACCCGCATCCGCACGCAGCGCGAGCTGCTCGACCTGCGCTACCGCGTCGAGCGCCAGCAGCTGCTCTACTCCGCGGCCGGCAAGCCGGCCAACGTCGACTTCTTCGCCAGCACCATGAAGGTCGACCTGGCGCTGCTGCACGAGGAGGACCTGCTGCGCTTCCTCGCCGACCTGCGCGACTCCGGCAACGCCTTCTACGCGGTGCGCCGCTGCGGCATCCAGCGCACCGGGCAGGTCGCCACCGGCACCGGCCTCACGCCGCGGCTGCGCGCCGAGTGCGAGATCGACCTCGTCACCATCGTCGACCGGGCGGCCAAGCCATGAGAAAGGTTTTGCTGCTTCTTACAGGCCTTCTGATTTTTCAGACTGCCGATGCACAGCAGCTCGGCCGCCTGTTCTTCACCGAAGACCAGCGCACGGCGCTCGACGCGCGGCGCAAGGCGCGCGTGCCCGACAAGCCGGCGGCGGCGCCGGTGGTCGCCTCGCCGACCACGCGCCTGGACGGCTTCGTCAGGCGCTCGCACGGCCCCTCGACGGTCTGGGTGAACGGCGAGCCGCTTCCGGAAAACGTGCACCCGGGCGAGCGCAGCGTGGCGGTGCCGGTCGGCGACGGCGGCGCCCGCGTCGAGCTCAAGCCCGGCCAGGTGCTCGACCGCGGCAGCGGCGAGGTGAAGGACGTGATCGGCGACGGGGAAATTCGGATCCGCAGGGGAAGATGAAGCACAGGCAAGACGGCATCGCGCTCATCGGGCTGCTCGCCCTCCTGACGCTGGGCGCGGGCTGGTGGCTCGTGTCCGCGCTCGCCAACCCGGCGAACCGCGTCGCCTCCGACCGCGAGCACAACGCCAGGATCCTCGCCCAGGCGAAGGTCGCGCTCATCGGCACCGTCGGCCTCATGGCCGGCGATGCCGCCACGCCGGAAGCCAACCCCGGCCGCCTGCCCTGCCCGGAGGCGCCCGCATCGGCAAACAACTTCGGCGGCGGCGTCTATGTCGTCGCCGACGACGGCATCGCCGCCGGCAACTGCAACCTGCCGGCGGTCGGGCGCCTGCCATGGAGAACGCTCGGCATCGACAAGCTGGTCGACGCGGCGGGAGAGCCCCTCTGGTACGTCGTCTCGCCGGCGTGGGCGCTGAGCAACGCCACCCTCCCTCCACTTCAGACCACGATCAACTCGCAAGGGCCCGCGGGGCAGCTCACGCTCGACGGCGCGGGCGACATCGTTGCGCTCATCATCGCCCCCGGCCCGCCGCTCAACATCCAGGCGGGCGGCGGCTGCGTGGCGCGCGTCCAGGCCCGCCTGCGCGCCCCGAACGTCAACTGGGATGCGCGCGACTTCCTCGACTGCACGAATTCCGACGGCGACGCGGCTTTTGCGACCGGCGGCCCGGCGGGCTCGTTCAACGACCAGGTGCTTGCCGTCACTTCCGGCGAGCTGCTCCCGGTGATCGAGTCGGCGGTCGCCGACCGCTTCGTGCGGCAGATGGGCGCGAACATGCGCTACTGCGGCGCGCCGTGGCCGGCCTGCAGCGGCGCGGGCGCGGCGGCGTACTACCCTTTCGCTGCGACGTTCGGCGATCCGGCCGCCGCGAGCTACCAGGGCGTGCTCAACCTCACGCAGGGGCTGCCGCCGCTCAGCTTCAGCGCCGCGGGGCCCTGCACGGTCGCGGGTTCGTACTGCAACCCGCCGGCGGCCTGCAACCCGGCGCTCGACAACCGCTGCGCGCCGACCCTGGTGACCTACCGCAGCAACCCCGTCATCACGCAAACAGCGGCCGGCGACGCCAGCGTCAGCCTCAATAACTACAGCTGCTCGGTGGCGGGGACGCCGAATACGCTGACGTGCACGATGAACGTCCGCCACAGCGTGTTCACGCCGGTCGCCAACCGCTGGATGGAATTCGACCTCGATGTGACTTCCAACAACATCGGCATGGCGCTGCGCGATCTGAACGGCGCGGTGCAGATGACCGGGGTGCAGACCGCGGGCGCCGGCACCGTCAACTCGCCCTTCGGCTACAGCCTGACCTCGGCGGCGATGAACGCCGACGCCTCGGCGGCGGTGCGCATCCACTCGCGGGTCCCCGGCAGCGGCGGCGGGCTGGTGGCCGATCTCGCTTGCGGGCTCCTGGGCTGGCTGCTGCAGCTCCTTTACGACTGCAACGCGCACACCATCCCGCTGCCCTTCATCTGGGTCGACGAGCCGATGCTCTACGCGAACAACGCGACCATGGAGTGGTGGTATCGCAACGGCTGGCAGCAGCTCACGTACTACGCGGTGGCGTCGGGCAACGCGCCGAGCGGCTCGGGCACCTGCGTCGCCGGGACCACCTGCCTGTCGGTCGCCGGCCCGACCGTCGCGAACACGCAGCGCTCGGTGCTGGTGATGCCGGGCCGTGCGCTCGCCGGCCAGAACCGGACGCCTCCCCTCGCGCTGAACAGCTGGCTCGAGGGCGGCAACGCCGATCTCGACACGGCCTTCGCAGCGCGCGATCCGGTGCTCGCGCCGGTGCGCGCGTTCAACGACCACGTGGTGACGCTCGGTTCCAATTGATGAGAAACCAGAACGGCTTCACTCTCACCGAGCTCGCGATCGCGTTCCTGATCGTGTCGCTGCTGCTGGCGGGGTTCATGTACACGCTCTCGGCGCAGACCGAGCAGAGGAACCGCGCCGATACGCAGCGCCGGCTCGAGGAGGCGAAGGAGCTGCTGCTCACCTTCGCCATCGTCAACGGGCGCCTGCCCTGCCCGGCGCGCTGCTCGAACTTCCCGGCCTGCAACGCCGTCGGCGACGGCGGCACCGAGCAGCCGGCGGGCGGCGGCGCGTGCACCGACGGCTACGCCGGGTATCTGCCCGGCACCGCCATCGGCTTCCTGCCGGTGGACGCGAACGGCTACGCCCTCGACGCGTGGGGCAACCGCATCCGCTACGCGGTGTCGCAGACCACCAGCGGCGCCGCGGCGAACCATTTCACCACCGCCGCCAGCCTCAAGGCGAACGGCGTCGCCACCACGCCGACGGACCTGCTGGTGTGCGCCTCGGCTGCCGACCCGGGCATCGACTTCACGCTCCCCGGCGTGAGCTGCGGCGCCGGCGCCAACGCGGTGACGAACAACAACCTGGTCGCCGCGCTGGTGTGGTCGCACGGCAAGAACTACCGCTCCGTCGCCGCCATGAGCGCCGACGAGACGATGAACAACAAGCATCGCCTGCCCGCCGCCGCGAGCAACCACCCGGTGTTCATCTGGCACGAGGTGCGCGGTGCGGAGGCCGGCGCCGGCGAGCTCGACGACCAGATGCTGTGGATCCCGGTCGGCCAGCTTTACGCGCGCATGGTGGCGGCGGGCGTCCTGCCCTAGGCAGCGGCGCCGCTCAGCGCGAAGCAGACGCTGCCGTCCTTATTGGAGTCCAATGTAAGACGAAAGCCGGCAGCGTCGGCCTGCCGCGCCGCCTGGTACAGGCCGATGCCCAGGCCGCCGCGCGAGCTGACCGGCGCGCGCATCAGCGTGGCAGCGAGCTCCTCGGGCACCGGGGCGCCGGTGTCGCACACGCGCAGCACGAGCTTCTCGCCGCAGGCGAGCGCGACGCGCACGCGCACCGCGGGGTCGACGGCGCGCGTGGCGATGGCGTTGCGCAGCAGGTTGTCGGCGACGCTGTCGAAGAGCGTGCGCGGCAGGCGCACCTCCCAGGAGGGCGGCGCGCCCTGGAACTCGACGCCCTCGCCGTGGTACTGCCGCTGCAGGCCCTGCCACCAGGCCGCGGCGAGCATGTAGGTCTCGGCGGCCGCCTGCGGCCGCTGCAGGCGCTCGAGCGTCTCGGAGAGCCGCTGCGCGACGAGCGGCAGCTGCCGCTGCACCAGGCCCTGCAGCTGCGCCGAGTCGCGGTACTCGTCGCGCTCGGCGACCGCGCACAGCACGTTCAGCGACTGCAGCAGGTTCTTGATGTCGTGCGTCATGCGCGCGCCGGTCTCGTGCACCGCCTGCAGGTAGCTCGCCTGGCGCAGCTTCTCCTCGCGCAGCTTGGCGAGGTAGA
>JBQTJF010000117.1:0-29881 GCA_052387375.1 Betaproteobacteria bacterium | reverse complement strand
TGGCGAACTGCGTGCGCTCGAAGAGGCGGGCGGCGCGCGCCTGGCGGATGAAGGCGACGAGGTCGCCGCCCCAGTGGCCGTTCACGACCAGGTCGGGCTTCGCCTCGAGGAGCGCGGCGACGTACTGCGAGTAGTCGGGCTCGTAGAGCTTCGGCCAGAGCACGATCGCGGTCTCGTAGCGCACGCCCAGGCGCGAGAGCGCAGTGCGCAGATCGGACCACTGCCGATGCCCGTACTCGTAATCCGGACCGATGAAGGCGAGGCGCTTCCACCCGCGCGCCTTCTGCAGCTCGGCGAGATAGCGCGCGCCGGCCTCCATGGACTGGCGCGTGTTGTTGGTGACCCGGAAGTAGTAGCGGTGCAGCGCTTCTTCGGTCAGGCGCGAGGACGCATGGTCTGTGCCGACGAAGATGACGCGCCGGCGTTTCGCCACTTCGGTGACCGCCAGCGCGACCGCGGAGGAGACCACGCCGCACAGGAATCGCGCGCCCTCGCGTTCGATGAAGTTCTCGGCGATGGCGACCCCATGCGAAGGCCGCGACTTGCCGTCGTCGACCAGCACGCGCAGGCGCGGTCCGCCACGGGGGCGCGAGGCGATCTCGGCGAGCGCCAGCTCGATCGCCGCCACGCTGTCGCGGCCGTAGAGCCCGCCGCGCCCCGTCATGGGGAACATGCAGCCGACAGTGGCCTCGGCCTCGCCGCGCGGCGCGCCGAGCTCGATGCGCGCCAGCGCCGGCTGTGCCGCGAGCAGCAGAGCGATCAGGACGATCCGCAAGCCTTCCCCTCCTTGGCCGCCCTCAGGAGCAGACGCCATGCCAGCTTGGCGGATTGCGTCGCTTCAAGGACTTAGACGCGCCACGGGCAGCGCGCGGAGCGGCTTCCGCTCCGCCGAGGGGCGGCCTCTGAGCGGCTTCCGCTCGCGTAATAGATCTGCTCAGAGCAGCTTCAGGCGCTTCAGCCGGCGCTTCAGCGCGTGGCGCGAGATGCCGAGCGCCTGGGCTGCCATGCCTTTGCGCCCTCGCGCACGCGAGAGCGCCTGGAGGAGCAAGCCGCGCTCTGCCGCGGCGAGGCGGTCGGGCAGCTCGGCGCCCGGTGCTCCGCCTGCCCGGGTCAGCTCGGGCGGCAGATGCCGCGGCATGATTTCCGCCCCGGGGTACAGGATCGTCAGCCGCTCGATCAGGTTGCGCAGCTCGCGCACGTTGCCGGGCCAGGCATGCGCAGCGAAGAGACTGCGTGTATCGGCGCCGAGCTGCACCGGCCGGCAGCCCTCCTCCTCGGCGAAGCGCGCGGCGAAATGGTCCGCCAGCCGGAAAAGGTCCTCGCCGCGTTCCTTGAGGACCGGCAGCTCGATCGGAACCACGTTCAGGCGGTAGAAAAGGTCTTCGCGGAAGCGTCCTTCGGCTACGTCGCGGGCAAGGTCGCGGTTCGTGGCGGCCACCACGCGCACGTCGGCGGTCAGCTCGCGCACGCTGCCCAGGGGCCGGTAGACGCGATTCTCGAGAAAGCCGAGCACCTTCGCCTGCAAGGCCGGGACGAGCTCACCGATCTCGTCGAGAAACAGCGTGCCTCGGTGGGCGAGCGCGACGAGGCCGGGGCGGCGCTGGTGCGCGCCGGTGTATGCGCCCTTCTCCGCGCCGAACAGCTCGGCCTCGAGGAGCTGCTCCGGCAGCGAGGCGCAGCTCACTTCGACGAACGGGCCTTCGCGCCGCTCGCTCGAGAAATGCAGCGCGCGCGCAGCGACGCCCTTGCCGGTGCCCGAGGCGCCCAGGAGCAGCACCGTGCGCGCGCCGCTCGCCGCGATGCGCGCGAGCTGCTCGCGCAGCGCCCGCACCGACGGGTGCTCGCCGACGATCACGGCGCCGGCGGCGCCGCTGGCGCGGCGCCAGGCCACCTCGGCGGCGAGGCGGCCGCGCTCCACCGTGGCGTCGATGAGGTGCTTCAGCTCTTCGAGGTCGAACGGCTTGGTGAGGTAGTCGGACGCTCCGGCCTTCACGCACTGCACGGCGGTACGCGTGTCCCCGTGCGCGGAGATCATGATCACCGGGCAGCCTGGCTGCGCCTGCTTCAGCCGCTGCAGCACTTCGAGGCCCGAGGCGTCCGGCAGCTTGAGGTCGAGCAGCACGGCGTCGGGGCGCAGCTCGGCGGCGAGCCGCAGCCCGCTTGCCGCGTCGTATGCGCCGCGCGCCTGTATGCCCGCATCCTTGAGCGCCAGCTCCAGCGAGCGCACCAGGTTGCGCTCGTCGTCGACGATCAGCACCAGCGGCGCAGCGCTCACGCCGGTACCTCCTGGGCGAGCGGCAGGCGCAACGTCGCGGTCGTGCCGCTGCCCGGGACACTGGCAAGCTCGAGGGCGCCGCCGTTCATCTCGGCGAGCTGGCGCGACACCGGCAGGCCGAGGCCCGTGCCTGCCGGCTTGGTGGTGAAGAAGGGCTCCATGACCTTCGCCGCCACCTCCTTGGCCATGCCGTGGCCGGTGTCGGAGACCGAGATGCAGCCGAAGCCGTTCTCGCGGTGCGCGCGCAGCGTCAGCAACCCGCCCTCAGGCATTGCCTGCAGGGCGTTGAGCACCAGGTTCATGAGGATCTGCTGCGCCTGCCCGACGTCGACCAGCAGCCGCAGCTCGGGCTCGCCGAGCACGGTGAGCCGCACCCTGCCCTCCTCCGCCATGGGGCCGGCGAGCGCCGCCACGCGGCGCAGCAGCTCGCGCGCCGAAACCTCCGCGCGCTCAGGCTCGCGCGGCCGGGCGAAGCTGAGCAGGCTTTCGATGACGCCGTTGATGCGCTCGATCTCGTCGGCGACCAGCTCGAGCAGCTCCCTGCGCCCGGCGTCGCGCTCGCGCGCGCCGAGCGCCTGCACGCTGGTCTTCATGGTGGCGAGCGGATTGCGCACCTCGTGCGCGACGCTCGCCGCGAACTGGCCGAGGACGGCGCGCTTCTCGCTCTCGACGTGCGAGCGGATCAGGGCGCGGAGCTGCGCGCTCATGTGATTGAGCGCCCGCGCCAGCTTCGACACCTCGTCGTCGCCGCGCGCCGGAACATCGAGCGCGAAGTCGCCGCGCGCGACGGCCTCGGCGCCGGCGATCAGCGGCGCAAGGCGGCGTCGCAGCCGCCGGCCGAGCAGCACGAACAGCGCGACGATCGCGCCGCCGCACGCGAGCGCGAGGCCGATCAACGCATGGCGAGCCCCGCCTGCACCGGCCGGCGGCAGCGCTGCGGCGGCTGGATACAGGACGGGATACCAGCCGGGCGCGATGTCCGGGCCGCGGACGAGCTTCGCGGCGCCGCGCCACTCCACGCCCACCGGAGAGAACAGCCTGCCCCCCGGCGTATGCAGCAGCGCGCGGTAAACATCGGGAGAGGACCCGGCGAGCAACTCGGTCAGCGAGGCGAGCCGCACCTGCAGGGCGACCGAAGCGCCGCCGGCGGCCAGCGCCCGCCGGATCAGGAACCAGCCGGGCCGCCCGTCCGCCGGCGGCATGGGGCCGATCAGCTCGACGCCGTGGACCTCCACCCGCGGCAGCGCGGCAAGCGCGACGCCGGGCGCACCCGAGAGCTCCAGCTCGGTGGCCGAGCGTCCGGGCAGGGCGGCGACCACCCGGTCGGCGCGGTCGAGGAGCAACACGGCGTAAACGTCGGGCGAATCTGCCTCGAAGCGCAGCAGCGCCATGGCCTGGGCGTCGAGGGCACCGAACTCGGCCTTGGCCAGGCGCGAGAACTGCGGCAGATCGGCGAGCGCCTCGAGCTGATATGACTTGCCGCGCAGGAAATCCGCGAGCTTGCTCGCCGCCGCGGCAAGGCTCGCTTCGACCCGCTGGCCGGCCAGGCGTAGCACCAGGTCCGCGGCGTAGCGGTCGTACAGCACCACCGTGGCCGCGAGCGGCAGGATGGCCACCACCAGCGAAACCACGAGATAGCGCGTGCTGAGGCTCGATCGCAGCATGCGCTTAGCGTCGGCTTTCCAGCTCGCGCTGCAGCCGGTCGACCTCCTGCATCAGGCCGCAGAAGCGCTCGCCGAAGCGCGTGAGGCGGTACTCGACGCGCGGCGGCACCTCGGGATAGGAGCGCTTGGCGAGGATGCCGAAGCGCACCAGCTTGCGCAGCCGCTCGTTCAGCACCTTCTTCGACAGCCCGGCGATGGCGTGCTCCATCGCGCCGGGCCGGCAAACGCCGTCGCGCACCATGCCGAGCACCGCGAGCGACCACTTGCAGCCGACGATGTCCTCGACCATGCGCGCCGCGCTCGGGGCGGCAGCCTTGTTTGCGCGCGAAATCACGGATGGACACCGAAAAGTGCCCGGGTCACCGTCCGGTGCCCGCTTTTCCGCGCCGCCGCGCGGGGCGAGAATCCGCGCCAAAGGAGATCCCGATGAAGAAGCTCTTCCTCGTTGTCGCTGCCGTCGCTTTTCCCGCGCATGCGGCCGATCCTGTCCCCTACCCCGAAGGCTATCGCGACTGGACGCACGTGAAAAGCATGGTGATCGAGCGCGGCCATCCGCTGTACGAGGCCTTCGGCGGCATCCATCACCTCTACGCCAACCCCGAGGCGATGAAAGGCTACCGCGCCGGCAAGTTCGCCGACGGCTCGGTGATCGTGTTCGACCTCCTGGAGGCGAAGGGCGAAGGCAATGCGGTGACCGAAGGCGCGCGCAAGATCGTGGGCGTGATGCGCAAGGACGCCAAGAAATGGCGCGAGACCGGCGGCTGGGGCTTCGAGGGCTTCAAAGGCGATTCGAAGACCGAGCGCGCGGTCGGCGCGAACGCGGCCACCGCCTGCTTCGGCTGCCATGCGCCGCAGAAGGACCACGGCTTCGTGTTCTCCCGCTTCCGGAAGTGACCGGCCGCGGACCTGTACCGGATCTGCGCGAGGTCGTGGCGATGCAGCGGATGGTGCGCGCCCGGCGCCCCGGACGAGGCGCTCGCCGCCTTCGCGCGTACAGGCGCAACGGCTTGCCGGGGATGTACCATCCGTGCGCGGGGCATCCATGCAGCGCAGGCGGGAGGAAGGCGGGTGAACGAGGCGGATCGGGCTGCAGCGGTGGTGCTGGGCGATTTCGAGGCGCTGCTCGAGTCGTGCGTGGCGCGCATTCTGTCAAGCCGGGACGAACGCGCATTCTCCGCCTGGCTCGCCGCCACGCTCGACGAGCGCGCGCCCGCGGGGTGCGATCCGCAGTTTGCGCGCTCGCTCGCCTATTCGCTCGGCCGCTCGATCTGGAACGTCGTGCCGCTGCCGTGGAACGGCTTCCGTCCGACGCCTCTGCCCGCGCCGGGCCGGAACGACGCCTGTCCGTGCGGCAGCGGAGCGAAGTTCAAGCGCTGCTGCGCCCGCCTGCCGGAGCTGCCGGTCGTCGACCCCGAGGTCGCCTGGTATGTCACGCTCAAGCTGCTCTCCGGAGATGAGGTGCTGCGCGCGCTGCGGGAGTGCCGCGTGCCCCCGGCTCGTCCGGCGCTCCCGGACGCGGGTGGAACAGCATCTTGCCGGTCTCGCCCGGCCAGCGGATCGTCTGCCATGCGAAGTCATCGGCGTGGCGCACGATCGCCGGCTGGTCCGGTGGCTTGCTGCCGCGCGCTGAGCTCTGCGTCATGAGCGATCTCCTTCGATGGACCGCCTTCATTCTACGCCCGCGTTCAGAAGCGATAGGTCGCGCTCGCGATTACCGTGCGCCGCGCGCCGTATCAGGAATCGCCGCGCCCGAGGCAGGTGGCGACATAGACCTTGTCGGTCAGGTTCAGCACGTGCAGCGCGTAGCGCCATTGGCCTGGTCGAGGCCGAGCATCGCGTCGAGCAGCGCTACCGATGGCGTTTCGGGCGCCGTGCCGTCCCGGAACGAGCTCATGTAGCGCACGCCGACCCCGCTTGTAGCTTCCCGCGCCAGTGCGCACGCGCCAGGCCGGCTTCCAGCGCCGCCACCAGCCGCGCCTTCCCACCGGCAGCGTGAGATAGAAGCCGACGAAGCAGTCGAGCGTCTACGCGAGCGCGACGCCGCCGAGCAGCCACTCGCCCCAGCGGTCGATGCCCCACATCTCGGGCAGGTGCAGCTGTGATGCAGCTTGTAGAGAAAGGAGACGAAGGTCTCGCTGCCGATCGGCCAGGCCGCGCCCCATTCGCGCCGCCCGAGCCCCCGGCAGGTGACCGGGTCGACGAACACCTGGTTGTAGCCGAGCTCGTAGAGCCGCCCGGTGGCCGGGTCGAGGCGCGGCTCGACGAAGAGCGCAAGCGAGTCGCCCTTTCGCGGCGCCAGGGGGACGAAGGTGACCCTGGCGCGCGCGTCTCTCTCCTCCAGTTGTCTTGCGAGCTGCAAGGCCGGCAGGCGCTCGCCGCGGCCCGGTGCTGTCATGAGGTGCGGATTGAGCAGATCGTCGAGCTCGTGGTCCCACGAGATCACCGCGCCGGTGAGGCCGGTGACGAAGAGAAAGCCGGCGGTGGCGAGGCCGACCCAGCGGTGCGCCGCGAACGCCAAACGCCGCGCAGCGATGGGCCTTCTACGGGCTTTTTTCAACCGGCCTCCCGGGTTGGATAGTCGTCAGGCTGGCTATCCGGCCGAGGGGCGGATTGGCTGGCTGCTTGTGTCGATTCATGTCGCCGGCGCGACGGCGCTGCGCCGCGCCGCCCAGAAGGCGAGCGCGACGAGCGCGAGCACCACGAGTTGCGCAACGAGCGCTTCGCCGCTCGGGTAGATGCCGAGGAGCGGCACGGCAGCGAATCCAAGCGTCGTCGCGCCCAGAACGCCCGCTTCCTGCAGCGCGGCGACGCCGTGTCCGGTGAAGACCACCGCGAGCAGCGCGAGCAGCGCGGAGGTGGCGCCGAAGAAAAGCCCGATCGGCAGGCGCACGCTGTACTTGAAGAGCGCGAAGCCGATGACGGCGAGCGCCACGGCGGCCGCCGCCGCGCCGCCGAGCACCGCCGCGCGTCCGCCCTCGCCCGCCTGCGCCCACAGCGCCTGGTAGAAGAGTACGATCTCGAACATCTCGCGGTAGACGGCGAGGAAGGAAACCGCCGCCATCGCCCACAGCGTGCGCTTCGCGAGCGCCTGGCCGACGTGCTCGCGGATGAAGCGCGTCCAGGCCTGGGCATAGGACTTGCCGTGCAGCCAGTAGCCGACGTAGAGGAGCACCGCGGCGGCGAGCAGCGCCGTGACGCCCTCCGTCAGCTCGCGATTGGCGCCCGAGATCTCGACGAAAAACGTGGCGACGAACCAGGTGGCGACGCCGAGCGCGAACGCGGCGGTCCACCCGGCGTGCACCCAGGGCAGCGCGTCGCGCCGGCCGGTCTTGGCCACGAAGGCGATGATCGCGGCGAGCACGAGGATCGCCTCCAGGCCTTCGCGCAGCAGGATAATGAGCGAGGCGACAAACGCGGTTGCCTCAGAAACGCCGCCTTCCCCCAGTTTCTCCTCGGCGCTCGCGAGCAGCGTATCGACGCGCTCGACGCGCTTTGCGAACGCCTCGACCGGCTCGCCACGCTCGATGGCGGCACGCAGCTCGAGCATCTCGCGTTCGGTCTCGCGCATGAGGCTCGTGTCCACGTTCGCCAGCGACGCCTCCGCGAGCTCGAACCCTTCGAGATAGCCCGTGATCGCGGCTTCGCGCGCCGCGGCGCGCTGCCCTTGCCGGTACGCTTCGAGCGATTCAGCGAGCTTCTGCCGGGAAAATGCGAGCGGCGCCGGCCGCAGAGCCTCGGGATGCGCGCGCAAGTAGTCCTGCACGCGCGCGGCGTTCTCGCCGTGGCGCTCCTTCACCTCTTCGGTCGATAGCGTCGCGACATTCGTGAGATCGGGAAAGGCTTTGCGCGCATCGCCCACGCGCCAGAACCTTTCGCCTTCGCGTCTGCGCTCTGCCGGGACACCGAGGTTCGCCACGTAGAAGGCGAGCGCCCAGCGATCCTCGTCAGGAAGCTCCTTGAACGAGGCCATCGAGGTGCCTTCCACGCCGAGCGTGATGGTGTTGTACAGGCCGTACGCGCTGCGCTGCGCCATGCGCTCGAGGTCGTGGAAGCTCGATGGGGGCGGCTCCAGCCCCTTCGCCGACAGGCCGTCGCCGCGGCCATCGGCGCCATGACAGGCGGCGCAGCGCTCGGCATAGAGCGCTTTTCCTCTGGCGAGATCGGGGGCGGCGCGCGGCGCAAGGCGCAGCTTGTACGCCTCGACGATCGCCCAGCGCAGCTTGCCGCTCGCCGCGGCAACCGCGGGTGCAGGACCCTTGTCCCGCACGAGATCACTCAGGGCCTTGGATTGGGAGAGCAATCCGTTCTTGCCCGGGTTCTCGGGCAGGGCAGCGACCCGCGCGCTCACCTGCGCCGTGAACTCGAGCATCTCCTTGTACTCGTCCTCGTTCTTTACCTTGCCGCTCTCGACCGCCTCGGGGTAGTCGACGCCGACGTAGTCGAGCAGATGCAGGACGGTCTGCGCATCCTGCGCCGGCGCGGCCGCGGGCAGCAGGAGAAGGAAAGCGAGGGCGAGCCGCAGCAGCATCAACGCGCCTCGTCCGGGTCGGTGACGAAGCCGATGCGCGTGAGGCCGTGCTTCGCGGCATCCGACATGATCTCCGCCACGCGGCGGTAGGCCACGTCGCCGTCCGCGCGGAGGTGAATCTCGGGCTGCGGCTGCCGGGATGCCGCGTCGCGCATGCGCGCGCGCCAGCTCGACTGGTCCACGATCTCGCCGTTCCAGTACACGGCGCCGCTCCGATCGATCGCCACCTGCACGTTGTCCGGCTTGGTGATGTTGGGCGTGGAGTTGGCCTTGGGGAGATCGACCTTCACGGCGTGGGTCAGCAGGGGCGCCGTGATGATGAAGATGACGAGCAGCACCAGCATCACGTCGATGAGCGGGACCATGTTGATCTCCGCCAGCGGTTCCGGCGCGCCCTTGTCGAAGCCGCCGAAGGCCATGGTCAGACCTTCGCCGCCGACGGCTTGAGCGGCAGCACGTTCGCGTGCTCGCCGGCGAGCGCGCCGGTGGTCAGCACGGCGAACAGGTCGTGCGCGAACGCATCGAGCCGCGCGAGGAGCAGCCGGTTCGCGCGCACGAAGGCGTTGTAGGCGAGCACCGCGGGAATGGCCACGGCAAGGCCGAGCGCGGTCATGAGGAGCGCCTCGCCCACCGGCCCGGCCACCTTGTCGAGCGTTCCCTGCCCCGAGAGGCCGATGTTCACGAGCGCGTGATAGACGCCCCAGACCGTGCCGAAGAGGCCGACGAAGGGTGCGGTAGAGCCGACCGAGGCGAGCACGGTGAGCCCGGACTCCAGCCGCGCCGTGTCCTCGTCGATGACGCGGCGCATCGAGCGCGTGAGGAAATCCTTGTCCTTGTGGCGCGAGGCGATGATCGCGTGCCAGGCGAGGTGCGAGAAGGAATCGTCCGGATGGTGCTCTTCGAGGTGTAGCTGGACGGCGGCCATCGACGGCGCCTTCCAGAACGCATCGAGGAAGCGCACGCCGCGTCTCCGTTCGAGGACCTGTGCAAGCGACTTGGAGACGATGAGATACCACGTTGCTATCGACATGATGAGCAGGACGAAGAGGATCGCCTGGCCGACGGCGTCGGTCTGGGTAAGGAAATGGGAGAAACCGATCTGCGGTTGCACTTCGCTTCAGCCTTCCAAACGGAATGAAATCGGGATGAGAACCCAGGCGGCGACGGGGTCGTCGCCGCGCTTCGCCGGCACGAAGCGCCAGCGCCGCACGGCCTCGCGCGCCGCCGTGTCCAGGCGCGGGTGGCTGCTCGGGGTGCGCACTTGCACCTCCTGCGCCGCGCCGGCCGGGCTTACCAGCACGCGCAGCACTACGCGTCCCTCTTCCCCCAGGCGGCGGGAAAGCGGGGGATATGCGGGCGGCGGATTCTGCAGGTAATCGGCATTGAAGATTGGCGCCGTGACGGCGATCGGCGCCGGCGCGGGCGCCGCGACGACGGGCGCGGGCTCGGGCGGCGGCGGCGGCTCCGGCGGAGGAGCGGGCGCGATGATCGGTGCCGGCGCCTCAACGGGCGCCGTCAGCACGAGCCGCGGCGCCGGCGGCCTCGGCTGCAGCCTGACGACGGGCTTCGGCTTCGATTTCGGCTTTGGCTCGGGCTTCGGCTCGACCTTAGGCGGCGTGATCAGGTCCACCATGATCGGCGCCGCGGCAGCGAGCGCGGCACGCGCAGGCTCGTAGCTGAGGAGCGCGTAGCCGGCGAGCGCATGGAAAGCGAGGGCGACAAGTACCCCGGTTTTGCGTGGCGCCGAAGCCACTCAGTGCACCCGATCGGCGAGCCGCTCGGAGACCGGCGCCGCCGCGCTGCGCGCCCAGGCGCCGTGCAGGGCGGCGCAGGCATCGCGCAGCGCCGCTCCAGCTTCCGGGTGGATGGCGAGCCATTGCATGTGCTGGGCGATGCGCAGCGCCAGCCACCGACAGCGCGTCCGCTCGTAGCGGGTCATGAGATACACCATCGCCGCGACCAGGGTGTCGGCGGGAATGTCTTCAGGCTTTCGTTCCATTCACTTCCTCCCTGGAGATGCAGCGCGCGAGCGCGGTCGCGCTCGAGTTTCCGAGCAGGGCGCAGCGCTTCCCTTTTGCCTTGCAATAGCGCTTCGCGAGGCGGTAGGCGGCGTGGCTGCAGTCGCCGGCGAGGCAGACGACCAGGTCGGCGGCGCCCAGCATCGAAGGCAGCCGTGCGACGCGGTGCTCGATGCCGCCGTCGTGGTGCGCGAACTCGCCACCGGCGCCCTCGACGAGCGCGCGGTACTGCGGCACGAGCGAGGTCTTGCCGCCGACGCAGAGAACGCGCCGGCCGGCGAGATCGGGCATAGGCTCCTCGGCCACCGGGGCCGGCGCCGGCACGGACCGCGGCGCCGCCGGCGCAGGGGCCGGGGAAACGGGCTGCACCGTTTTCTCCATGCGGCGCATGGCGGCGTGCGAAGCCTCCAGCGCTTCGTGCGCTTCCGCGAGCCGTGCCTGCAGGGCGAGGACGGTCCCGCCGGAGCGCCATCGCTCGAGCTCCGTTCTCGCTGCTTGCAGATCGGCGCGTATCTCGCGCGGCGCCGCGGCGAGCTCGGTGTTCTCCCGCCGCAGTTCGCATGCCGTGTTCTGGGCGTTCGAGAGCCTGGTCGCGAGCTCCGCGTTTCGCTCCTCGAGCGTACGCAGGCGGCGCAGCGTCGCCCTGCGCCATGCGAACTGGGCGTGCGCCGCCATGTGCATCTCCTGAGAGAGCAGCTCGTCGAGCTCAAGGTCGCAGCAGGAATGCGTGAGCGCAGCCCAGTAGGCGGCGACTGCCTCGCCCTGCGCTGCCGAGGCTCGCCACGCTTCGAGCACCTCCGCCGAGGTGCCGGCGGCACTCAGGCGATGCACGGCCGCGGAGGAGCGCTCTTCCAGGGCGCGTTGCGCAAGGACCGAGAAGTTGTTGCGCTGCCTGGCGAAGCACACCGCGCTCGAGTGCAGCGCGTAGTCGCTTGCCGCCTCCCACTCGCTGTAGCCGCCGCGCCGGAACATGTGGCGAAGCTCGGCGGCGTCGAACGCCGCACCGAGCAGCGCGCAGTGATGCCTGGGCGGCAGCTCCCAGAGGCGCCGCCTGCTGCGCGTCGCACGCGCGGCCGGCGCGCGCGCTTCCTCGCCGCTCGCGAAGGCGGCGGCGACGGCGACGGAGAGGCTCACGCCAGCTTCCCGGCGAGGAAGAGGAGGAGGTTCGGCAGGCCGACCTTGACGTCGAGCAGGATGAGCGCGAGGCCTCCGATGAGGAGACCGGCAACCCAGAGCGCCTCGGCAAGCAATCCGGCGCGCTTCATTGCTCGCCGCCTTTCAGCGCCGCGGCGCCCGCCTGCACCTGCTCCTCGACCCAGCGCAGAAAAAGCGGGTGCGGGGCAAAGCCCTCGCCGAGCTGGAACTCCAGGCCGTCGAGGAACCTCGCCTCCGGGCCGCGGCCGTTCGTGCGCGCGGGAATCACGAGGGCCCGGCCATCGCGGCTCGCTTCGGCCACCAAGCCGCGCACGCGCGCGATCCACGGCTCGCGCTTGTCCGCCCAGTCCTCCCGCCAGGTGGCGTAGCGGATGGCGCGGAACGGCGTGCTGCTCGCTCGCATCTGGGCCGCGAGCTGCTCCAGGATGCCGAGCCAGTGCTCGTTCCTGGCGTCCTCGGTTGTCCCGTGAGCGACGAGGATCACGGTTTCGGACTTCGGGTCGCGCGAGAGCGAACGCGCGCGTTCGAGCAGCGCGGCGGCGAAGAGCGGGTGCGCTTCCACGCCGCCGACCGTGGCGATCGGCAGCGCCGAGCGAATGCGCGGCGCGGGCAACCGCGCGCCGGCGCCGTGGCCGCTGTGGTGTTCATGAGCATGAACGCGTTTCGCTGCGGGCGCCGCACCGCCCTCGATGTCGGCGCCGATCATGCGCTCGACGTCGGCTTTGAAGGACGAGGCGAGCCCGAACACGCGCACGATCACTGCGGCGCGGGCGCCGCGCCGCTCGAGCTGGTGCACCGCGCGCTCGACGAGCGGCTGGTCCGCCATGGAGAAGACGTACTCCACCGGGTGCCGCGCCTCCAGCGGACGCACGGCCTCGCGCATGGTCTCGTTCCAGTGGAAGTCGGAGCCGTGCGCGAGGACGATGACGCCGAGGTCGCGCGGCTCGAGCGCCCTATGCCGGGCCGCCTCGCGTTGCATCCAGACGCTGAGAAGCGCCTCGGGCCCCGGCCCGCGCTCGGCGAGCTCCGCCCCGGCCGGAAGCGCGGCCCTCAGCTCTGCCTCGTACGACATCATGCCGTCGAGCCTGCGTCCGAGATGGAAGGGAACGACGAGCGTGCGCCGCGCGCCGCGGGCGGCGTCCGCGAGCGCGCGCCTCGCTTCGGCGTGCCGCGATTCGCGCTGCGGTGCCCTGCCGTCGTACCAGACGAGCGCCTGCACGCTCTCGAAGCCGAAGCCCGCGGCAGCCTGCTCGGCGAGGCGCTGCCCGTCCTGCTCCAGGAGCTTGCGCGTGCCGGGATCTCTCGCGCCGTAGCCTGCGACGATCAGGCGTACGCCTTCAGGATCGCCGCTCGCGCGCAGGCGGCCGGCCAGCGCCTCGACGGCGAGATAGCTCTCGCCGAAGGGGCGCGCCACCGACACCGGGATGGCCGGGCTCGCCAGAGACTGCCTGACTAGGCCGAACGCAGGATCGGCGCTCGAGAGGAACGCGGGCAGCACGACGACGCGCCCGGCGCCGCGCGCCTTCAGCCTGGCGAGCGCCGCCTCCACCATGACTCGCGTGCGCGCGTCGGTCGCGAACACGAGCTCGGCGTTGCGCCCCGCGGCGAACACGTCGAAGGCGTCGCGGATCTCCTCGTTGCCCTGAAAACCGCGGTCGGCGGCGACGGCGAGAAAGCCGGGCTCCGGCGCCTGCTGCGCGGAAACCGCGGCGCCGCAGATCGCCAGCAGGCCCGTGGCGAACAAAAGACGCTTGAACCACATCTTCATGTGTTCCTCCATCAAAAGCTGTGCTCCAGCCGCGCCGCAAGGTTGCGCCCGGGCTGGGAATAGAAGTCCACGCCGGCCGGATTGCGCGCATCGGCGAGGCGGATGTCGCTCCAGAGCCAGTACTTGCGGTCGAACACGTTGTTGACGGCGAGCGCGAGCCGCGTGCTGCGCCAGGGCCTCCACCAAGCCGAGAGATCGAGCACCTCGTACGCCGGTGGCCGGAACCAGGGCGAGGGGGTGCCGCCGCTCGTGTCGTTGACGCGCTTCACGGCAGCGGCGGCCCGCACCCTCGCCTCGGCGCCCCAGGTGCCGGCGTCGCGCGCGAGGCCGAGCGCGAGGCGCGTCGGCTCGACGGTGTCGAGCGGCTGATCGGCGCTTTCGTCCGTGCCGCGCGCGTGCGCGAGCGCGGCCTGCGCGCGCCAGCCGGGGATGAATTCCCAGGCGACACGCGCTTCCGCGCCGTAAACCCTCACCTTCGCCAGGTTGACCGGCATGAAGGTCGTGGCCACGCCGGCGATGCAGCGCGGGTCGGTCGGGCAGGTGAGCCGCTCGACCGAGATGAAGTCGCTGTAGCGATTGTCGAAGACGGCGATCTGCCCGCGCAGGCGCGGCGAATCGAGCCGCAGGCCCAGCTCCACCCCGGTGCTCGTTTCGGGCTTGAGGTCGGGGTTGGGGCTGATGCCGTAGCTCTGCACCGCGTTGCGGAAATGCCCGTTCACTTCCTCGTAATTGGGTGCACGGAAGCCGCGCACCGCCTGGCCGTAGCCGGTCAGCGCCGGTGAGAAGCGCCACAGCGCGGCGAGCTTCGGTGAGAAGGCGTCGTTCGTCTGGGAGACCGCCTGCTTGCCGATCGCCGTGAGCACGGCCTGGGAAAGCGCGTCGACCTCTGCCTTGAGCTGGGTGCGGTCGTAGCGCAGCCCCGGCACGAGCGTGAGGCGCCCGCCGGCCAGCTCGACGATCTCGTCCTGGACGAAGAGCCCCAGCGTGTCGGTGATGCCGGGGGCGAAGTCGCGCAGGGGGAACGTGTCGCCGGCGAGGGACTTGCTGAAGGTGCCGGTGGTGAGATTGAAGACCCGGACGTCGCGCAATTCCTCCGTGCGCACGCGCGAGAGGTCGGCGCCGTAGGTGAGGAGATGGCGCTCGGCGAGCGCCTTCTCGAGCTGCACGCCGGCGCCGGTCGCGCGCTGCTCGAAGAAGAAATCCTGCTCGACGCGGCAGTTGTTGCCCGTACCCGCCGCCGCCGAGCAGGTGGCCGAGGTGTTCGTGCGCGCTTGCCGGTTGTAGTTCTGTGTATCGCTTTCCTGCTGATACAGGCGGGTAGTGAGGTACCAGCCGCCAGGGGCCTTGTGCTCCCATTCGAGGCTGGCGCGTGCGCGCTGGACGTGATCGTCTCCGCTGGTCTCGGTCACCTTCGGCAGCGAAGCGGAGAGCCGAAGCACCTCGACCTCGACGTCCTGGTCGCGCGCTTCCAGCCCGAGGGTCAGCTTGTGGCCCGCCGCCGGGCGGAATCCGAGCTTGGCAATCGCGCCACGGTCGCGCACGTCCTGAGGATTGGGGCGGGTGCGCGTGGCGGACACCGTGTCCACGTCGCCCTGATTGTCGAATTCGTGCGCGCGGGTGTGCGTGTAGCCGACAAGCCAATCCAGCGATTCGCCCTGCCCGGCGCCAAGCACCGTTCCGGTGATGCCGTCGTTCGCGCCCGCGGCGCCCAGGCCGGCGCGTCCGCCGAACCCCTCGCCGGCACCGAGCAGGTCGCGCGGCTCGAGAGTCAGGTAGCCCACTACCCCGCCGATCGCGTCCGAGCCGTACAGGCTCGACGCCGGCCCGCGCAGCACTTCGGCGCGGCGCAGGAACTCGAGCGAAGGCCCAAGCGGCGCGTTCATCGTGAAGTTGGTCGGGCCGCCACCGTTGTAGAAGCTCGGCAGCCGGATACCGTCGACGAGCTGCAGCACGCGGTTGTCCTCGATGCCGCGGATGTTCGGGCGCGTGGCGCCGAAGCGCCGCGCGTCGCGCCCGAATGCCATGTCGGGCGCGTCCTCGAAGAGCTCGCTCTCGTCGGTCGGCAGCCTGCGGTCCATCTCCTCGCGCGTGGTGCGCGTGATGGTGGCCGGCACCTTCTGCGCCTGCGCCTCGGTTCGTGTCGCTGTCACCACCACGTCGCCGAGCGTCGCGTCCTGCTGCGCTTGCGCCGGCGACGCGAGCGCTGCGAGCAGCAGCGCCCATCGGACTGGGGGGTGCGCGGGTGCGCGTCTATGCATTGCCTGCCAGCTCCTTTCCTTTGCTCGGTTCGGGCTGGCTGGCTCGCGGGGGCGCGCCCCGCTCGCTGGCTCGCGAAAAGCGACCGCCGCTAGGCGGTCAGGATCAGCTTGCCGTTCTGCGTCTTCCGCAAGCGGTACTCGCGGCAGTTGTGCACGATCACCGCCTGCCCCGCCCGCCCCAGGAGCTCCTCGCTCGGGATGCGCCGGGGGGCCTGGTCCGGGGGAACCTCTTTGGCCAGGGGGGTCCGCTTGACGGGCAGCACGGCCGTAACGATAATTGTTCTCATCAACTGTTGTCAAGCCTTCATAGTCTTACGGAACGGATAGGAATCCTTCTCGTTACCAAACCCTGACCGGAGGATCACCTGTACATCTGCATTTGCAACGCCATCACCGAGCGCGAAGTGCGCGAGTGCGCCGCGAACGGCAACTGCTCGCTCGAGGAGCTCGCCGCCGCCCTAGGCGTCGGCGCCGGCTGCGGCCGCTGCCGCGACTGCGCGGCGGAGATCCTGAAGAGCCTGGAAGCGGCGACACCTCCCGTGGCGGCTTGACGCCGCATCGGCGCCGCCGTCGAATGCGTCTTCCACCCTTGCGAGGACGCGATGAAAGGCGACGCCAAGGTCATCCAGCACCTGAACAAGGTGTTGCTCAATGAGCTCACCGCGATCAACCAGTACTTCCTCCACGCGCGCATGTTCGGCAACTGGGGGCTGCAAAAGCTCGAGGACTACGAGAAGAAGGAGTCGATCGACGAGATGAAGCACGCCGACCGGCTGATCGAGCGCATCCTCTTTCTCGAGGGGCTGCCCAACCTGCAGGACCTCGGCAAGCTCTCGATCGGCGAGGACGCCCCCGAGGCGCTGCGCGCCGACCTCAAGCTCGAGCAGCAGGCGCGCCCCGTGCTGCAGGAGGCAATCGCGCATTGCGAATCCGTGCGCGACTACGTCTCGCGCGAGATTCTCGAGGACATCCTCGACTCCGAGGAGGAGCACATCGACTGGCTCGAGACGCAGCTCGGCCTGCTGGAGAAGGAAGGGCTGCAGAATTGGCTGCAGTCGCAAAGCGGTTCGCCCGGATAAAGCCACAATCGGGTGCTAACCTTCCTCCTCAAGGAGGATGACCCGATGAAACGACTTCTCGCAGCCGCTGCGGTCCTCGCCCTCGCCGCCTGCGGCCAGGAAGCGCCCAAGCCCGCGCCCGTACCACCTCAACCGCCCCAAACCCAGGTCGCTCCCGCGCCAAAACCGGAAGCGAAAGCGCCCGAAGCGCCCAAGCCGGACCCGAACAAGGAGCTCGCCAATCGCGTGAAGCGCGCCCTCGAGGCGGCGAACCTGCTCGGCATCGACCCGAGCGCGGCCGACGGGAAGGTCACGCTCTGGGGCACGACGCCGACCGACGCCGAGCGTAAGCGCGCGGCGACTGTCGCGACCAAGGTGGAAGGAGTGACCTCGGTGGATAACCAGATCAAGGTCGTGAAGGGCTCTTGAGCGTTCCCGGCAGGAACTGCCCGCTTTCCTACCGCTACCGGCCGCAGGCCTTCGCTCGCGAGCCGGAGCTCGCGATCGACTCGCTGTGGGTCGCCGGCGGGCTCTACGGCAATCCGTTCGCGCTCGAGAGCCTGCTCGAGCTCTACCAGCGCGAGCCGGGATCGAAGGCGCTCGTCTTCAACGGCGATTTCCACTGGTTTGATGCCGATGAAGAAATCTTCGCGAGCATCAACGCCGGTGTCCTGCACTTCCCTGCGTTGCGCGGCAACGTCGAGACGGAGCTCCTGGACAGCGGCTTCGACGCCGGCTGCGGCTGCGCCTATCCGGACTGGGTGGACGACGGCACGGTCGAGCGCTCGAACGCCATCATGCGCGCCTTGCGCGCCGCGGCGCGCGAGGTGGAGCGCCTGGTGGCGCTGCCCATGCATCTGGTGGCGCAAGTCGGCGCGGCGCGCGTCGGCATCGTGCACGGCGACGCCGGGTCGCTCGCCGGCTGGGGCTTTTCCCAGGAAGCTCTTCGCTCGGAAGAGGGATTGGCAGCCGCGCGCAGCGCCTTTGACGCCGGATCCGTGGACATCTTCGCCTCGAGCCACACCTGCCTGCCGGTGCTGCAGCGCTTCGGCGAGGCGCGCGCCCTCGTCAACAACGGCGCCGCCGGCATGCCGAACTTCCGCGGCACGCGCTACGGGCTCGCGACAAGGATTTCGGTCCGGCCGTCCGCCGCGCCGATCTACGGTGTCCACTGTGGGGGCGTCCATGTGGAAGCCGTTCCACTGCGCTACCGCCACGACGCGTGGGTGAGGCGATTCGTGGAGCTTTGGCCCGACGGCTCGCCGGCACACCGCTCCTATTACGCGCGCATCATGGACGGGCCGTCATACGCCCTGGGACAGGCGCTTCGCGACGACAACGAAAAGGATCGCAAACTCAGGGTCGGAGAGCGGTTGAGCTAGACTCGCCGGATGCGTGAGCTGGCGCAGCTGCTCGGCGAAATGAAGGCGGCGGAGATGATTCAGGACTACGCGCTGTTTGGCGCCCTGGCGCAAATGCGCTATACCGAGCCGGTGGCGACCTTGGATGCGGACGTGCGGGTGGCGATCGCCGACCCGGAACGCATCGATGCTCTTCGGAGCATCTACGACTTCTGCGCGGCGAAAGGATATCGGCCGGAAGGTGAATCTATCCGCGTAGGCGCGTGGCCGGTGCAGTTCATCCCGGTATTCAGCGCGCTCACGCGTGATGCCATGGAGCACGCCGAGACGGCTGACTTCGAAGGTGTGCCGCTGCGTGTGGTACGCGCGGATGTTCTGGCCGCCATCGCGCTGAGCGTCGGGCGCGCGAAGGACTACGCGCGCATCCTGGCGCTGCTCGAATCGGGCAGCGTCGCTCGCGAGGCAGTCGAGGCCGTGGCCCTCCGGCATGGTTTGGCCGGGGAATGGCAGCGCTTCGCGAGGAGATTCCTGGATGACTGAAGCCGAACGCTTGCTGCGCCGGCAGTCGCTATGGCAGAAGCGCCGCCAGGGGCTTTCCTGGCCGGAAAAGGTCCGCATCGCCGAACAAGTCCGCCCTGCGCTCGAACGCTGGCATGCGGGCGCAGGCAAGCCGGCGTCGATGCGGCGCGGCGAACGATAAGCGCCCGGGCGATCAGGCGCGCGCCGAGGGGAGCGAGGTCGTCGCGAGCAGGACGTAGGCGAGGAAGAAGACCGCGAGCTCCACTACGCGGCGACGGCGAGCCCGGACCCCCGCGTGAAAGCGCCTATGGGGCGCGCCCCGCCGAAGCCGTCGCGCTTGAACACCTCGAGCACTTTCGCTTCGCTCTCGGGCGCGCAGGCCACCAGCAGCCCGCCGCTCGTCTGCGGGTCGGTCAGCAGGGTTTTCTCCCAGTCGGCCATGCCCGACAGACTGACTTCCTTGCCATAACCGTTCCAGTTTCTCGTTGAGGCGCCGGTAAACACCCCCGCCTTCACGTGCTCCACCGCCTCGGGCATCACCGGCACGTCGCGCCAGCGGATGCTCGCGCCGAGGCCCGCGCCGCGGCACATCTCGAGCAGGTGGCCGGCGAGGCCGAAGCCGGTCACGTCGGTGAGCGAATGCACGCCCTCCATGTCGGCGAACTCGACCCCGGGGCGGTTCAGCTTGGTGGTCGACTCGATCATGCGCCGGTATCCCGCCTCCGAGAGCTTGCCCTGCTTGAGCGCGGCGCTGAGGATGCCGACGCCGAGCGGCTTGCCGAGGATGATGCGGTCGCCCACGCGCGCGCCGTTGTTCTTCTTCACCTTGGCCGGGTGCACGAGGCCGAGCGCCACCAGGCCGTAGATCGGCTCCACCGTGTCGATCGAGTGGCCGCCGGCGATCGGCACGCCGACCTCGGCGCAGATCGACTCGCCGCCGGCGGTGATGCGGCGGATCACCTCCACCGGCACGGTGTTGATCGGCATGCCGAGCAGCGCCAGGGCGAGGATCGGCTGGCCGCCCATGGCGTAGACGTCGGAGATGGCGTTGGTGGCGGCGATGCGGCCGAAGTCATAGGGGTCGTCGACGATCGGCGTGAAGAAGTCGGTGGTGGCGACGAGCGCCTGGCTGGCGTTCAGCTTGTAGACCGCGGCGTCCTCGTTGTCGTCGGTGCCGCGCAGCAGCGCCTCGGGCAGCGTGCCGCGCGGCAGGGCGCGCAGGATTTCCGAGAGCACGCCCGGCGCGATCTTGCAGCCGCAGCCGCCGCCGTGGGCGAGCGAGGTGAGGCGGATGGGGGCAGCGATGTCGTTCACGTCTGTCTCCTTGCGCAGGTGCGGAAGCCGCCGAAGACATCCGCGCGGTGCGGCTGGTAGAAGTTGCGGAACGCGGCGCGCTTCAGCCGCCGCGGCGTGGCGAAGCTGCCGCCGCGCAGCACGCGGTGCTCGTCGGCGAACCACGGCTGCGAGTACTCGGCATACGGATCGGCCGAGAAGCCCGGGTACGGCGCGAACCGGCTTTCGGTCCACTCCCAGACAAAAGACTCTTGCAAAAGCGGCGCTGCGCGTTCCCACTCCGCCTCCGTGGGCAGCCGCCGCCCGGCCCAGCGGCAGTACGCCTGCGCGTCGTGCCAGCTCACGTGCATCACCGGCTGCGCCGCGTCAAGGCCGTCGCTCCAGCGCCGCGGCGCCGGCCCGCCGTCCTTCACGAACTTCGCGTACTCCCCGTTGCTCACCGCGCGCGGCGCGATGGCGAAGGCCTCGAGCTCCACCTCGTGCTCCCATTTCTCATTGTCGAAGATGAAGCCGCTCTCCTTACGCGAACCGAGCACGAAACGGCCGCCCGGGACCACGACATCCTCACGCGGACCAGGCTTGGTCTGCGGAGGGGAGACTACCTTGGCGTACCCCAGCGTGTTCCACATGTAGCAGAACGCCTCGTTGTGCATGTCCTGGTGGAAGGTCGCCAGCTGCACGAAGTAAGCAGCCTCGTCGTCGAGCGGCCGCGCGAGCAGATCGAGGGTGCGCGCGTGCACCGCGTCCAGGTAGCGCCAGGTGCCCTCCATGTCGGGCAGGTCGAGCTGCCAGCGCGAATCGTGGGCGACGCGCGCCGAGTCGTAGAGCCGGTCGGCGCCGGCGAGGAGCGCGGGCGCGTCGAAGTCGCCGCGCCGGTGCACCCAGAACTCCTGGAACCAGGCGACGTGGCCGAGCTCCCAGCGCGGCGGGTTGACGATCGGCAGGAGCGGCACCGCGAGCTGCGCCGGCCCGATGAGCGAGAAGCAGCGGCGCGTCAGCGCGCGCGCCTCCTCCAGCCACTGCGCGAGCGCGGCGCGGAGCGGATGCGGCCGGTAGTGCGCGAAATCCGGCCAGGCCTTGCGGAATGTCGTTGCCGCGGCGAACATCGTTCTTCCAAGTGCGAATCCAGATTGTAACGCCAGCCCCGCCCGGCTCACGGCACGGCAACCGCAACACCGCCCTGCGCTGGGCCGCGCACCTGCGCGCGCTCGGCCATCGCGTCGGCGTGCACACCGGGTGGCGCGGCGCGCCCGCGGACCTGCTCATCGCCCTGCACGCGCGCCGCAGCCATGCCGCGCTCGCCGCCTGGAGGAAGGCGCATCCCGATCGCCCGCTCGTCCTCGTCCTCACCGGCACCGACCTCTACCGCGACATCCGCAGCGACGCCGACGCGCAGGCATCGCTCGCGCTGGCGGACCGGCTGGTGGTTCTTCAAGAAGAGGGGTCGAGGGAACTGTCGCGAGCGCACCGCCACAAGGCCACGGTGGTGCACCAGTCCGTCCCCCGACTCAAGCGTCTGAGGCCGCCCGGCGAGCACTTCCTCGTCACCGTCATCGGCCATCTGCGCGAGGAGAAGGAGCCTTTCTGCGCCGCGCGCGCCCTCGGCCATCTCGACGAAGAAGACATACGCGTCGTCCAGCTGGGCAAGGCCCTGAGCGAGCAGATGGCAGGCGAGGCGCGCCGCTTCATGGGGCGCGACGCGCGCTACCGCTGGCTCGGCGAGCTGCCGCACTCGGGCGCCATGCGCTGGCTCGCGCGCAGCCACGCGATGGTCATCTCCAGCCGCATGGAGGGCGGCGCGCACGTCGTCTCGGAGGCCATCGCCGCCGGCGTGCCGGTGCTCGCCTCGCGCATCCCCGGCAACGTCGGCCTGCTCGGCGCCGGCTACCGCGGCTACTTCCCGGTCGGCGACGACCGCGCCCTCGCCCGGCTGATCGGGCGCTCGCGCGAGCCCCAGTTTCTCAGGAGCCTGGAGGCCCAGGTGAAATCGCGCCGCGCGCTGGTTCGCCCCGCGGCCGAGCGGCGGGCCCTGGCGGCGCTGCTGGCCTCGTGTAACCGATCGGTTACATTTTGACCGCTCCGTGACCTTCTTCCAGCCCTCGCTTTGAACATACTTTTCGACCTGGACGGCACGCTCACCGACCCGGGCGAGGGTTTCGTCGCCTGCGTGTCGTACGCGCTGGCGAAGCTCGGCTGCCCGCCGCGCAGCGAGCCGGAGATCCGCCGGCATGTCGGGCCGCCCTTGCAGGAGACGCTCGCGCGGCTGATCGAGGACCAGGAAAAGATTCCGCACGCGATCGAGCTGTATCGCGAGCGTTACGGCGCCGAGGGATTGCTCCAGTGCCGCGTGTATCCGGGAATCGAACCAGCGCTGCACGCGCTTCTTTCCACGGGCACGCGCCTGTTCGTCGCGACCTCCAAGCCGGTGGTCTTCGCGGAGCGGATCGTCGAGCACTTCGGCCTGCGCGGCTTCTTTAGCGGGGTCTATGGCAGCGAGCTCGACGGCACGCGCTCGAACAAGGTGCAGTTGCTCGAGCACCTCCTGCGCGAGGAAGAGATTTCGCGGGCGGTCATGATCGGCGACCGAGCCGAGGACATCCGGGCAGCGCTGGCGCACGGCCTGCGCGCCGTCGGCGCGCTCTGGGGCTACGGCTCGCGCGAGGAGCTCGACGCAGCCGGCGCTACGGCGCTGTGCGAGCACCCCTCGGGCCTAGCCACGGTCATACAAGACTTTCGCGGCACTGCCGAACGTTCCGGCTTCGCTGCGCTCTAACCGAAGCGACTTGCGAAGGAGGCAGCCATGATGGACGGCGGCATGGGCTCGATGATGAATTCGATGATGGGCTGGATGATGGGCATCGGCTTGCTCGGATGGGTGCTGGTGATTGCCCTGCTTGTCACCATCGTCGTTCTTCTCTTTCGCCTGCTCTCCCGCGAGGGCCGCGGCCCGGATGACGGGTCTTCCGGGCCCGGCCTCCCGACGGACCGATCGCCGACACCCTAGGACGCGTCCGAGCCCGCTGGCTCAGGCGTAAAGTTGGCACCGGGGGACACCCGCCTGTAAGGATCGGGGGCCTCGGACGCCCAATAGCCAGTGAACCAAGCCACCGACCTCGCGGTCACTGCGGCGCCGGAGCGCGCGGGCGCCGACCGGCTGCCTGCGCGCGTGAAGCGCGCCATCGAGGCGCAGCGCGACCGCGGCGAGATCCTGACGAGCTGGGTGCAGGCCGGCATCCTGATCGTCTTCGCCACGCTGTACTTCCTCGCCCCCAGCACTTCGCCGCTGCCGCTCGCCATGCGCCCGGTGCCCTGGGCGCTCGCCTTCTACGCCGGGTTTACCGCGGTGCGGCTGTATCTCGCCTACGGCCGGCGCATCGGGCCGTGGATGCGCTCGGCCTCGGTGATCGTCGACATGGCGCTGCTCACGGTGACGATCTGGAGCTTCCACCTCGAATACGGCCAGCCGGCCGCTTTCTACCTCAAGGCGCCGACCTTCACCTACTTCTTCATCTTCGTCGCGCTGCGGGCGCTGTCGTTCTCGCCCGCGCAGGTGCTGCTCGCCGGCGGCGCCGCCGCGCTCGGATGGATGGCGCTCCTGGGCTACGCGCTTGCCGAGCCGGACGCGATGGAGCTGGTGACGCGCAACTACGTCGAGTACATGACCTCGGCGAAGATCCTGATCGGCGGCGAGATCGACAAGGTGATCTCGCTGCTGCTCGTTTCCGCGCTGCTCGCCATCGCCGCCGGACGGGCGCGGCAGCTGCTCGAGCGCGCCGTGGCCGAGCAGGCGGCCTCGAGCCAGCTCGCGCGCTTCTTCTCGCCCGACGTCGCCGAGCGCCTGATCACGGCCGACGAGCTGCTGCGCCCCGGCGAGGGCGAAAGCCGGGAGGGCGCGGTGATGTTCATCGACCTGCGCGGCTTCACCCGGCTCGCGGCCTCGCTCGATGCGCGCGCCCTGATCCGCCTGCTCGGCGACTACCAGCACATCGCGGTGCCCGTCATCCAGAAGCACCACGGCTCGATCACCACCTATCTCGGGGACGGCATCATGGTGACTTTCGGCGCCACGCGCCCGACCGACACCTACGCCGCCGATGCGCTGCGCTGCGCCGACGAGCTGCTCGAGGCGCTTTCGCGCTGGCAGGGTCCGGGCATCGGCATCGGCATCGACGCCGGGCGCGTGATCTGCGGCGCCATCGGCGAGGAAGGCCGGCTCGAGTACGCGGTGATCGGCGACCCGGTGAACCGCGCCGCGAAGATACAGAACCACACCAAGGCCGAGGGCGTGCGCGCCCTCGCCTCCCGCTACGCGCGCGACAAGGCGCTCGAGCAGGGCTATGCGCCGCCGCAGGCGCAGGAGCTGCGTGCGGCGCGTGAGGTCGGCGGCGTGGCGGGCGCCGTGGACGTGGTCGTCATCGGCTAGGAAAATCTGAAAAAGCGCCGGATAGTCGTTCCCGCGAAAGCGGGAACCCATGTACTTTTAGAAAGACAATTGGGTTCCCGCATTCGCGGGGACGACTTCTTCGGACCTTCCCTGGAGGTTCAGCTGCCGCTGTAAGGTTTTCGCGCGCCGGCCGGTCCATAGCGTGAAGTGAGGACCAGGTGAAGCGTCCGCGCGTCGTTGCGCTCGACATTGTCGAAACGGTCTTCGATCTCGAGCCGCTTGCGGCGCGGACGAGCGCCGCGGGGCTGCCGGCGGGCGCCCTGAGGCTGTTCTTCGCGCAGATGCTGCGCGACGCGTTCGCGCTGGAAGCGAGCGCGGTCTACAAGCCGTTCCGCGAGGTCGCGGCGGGCAGCCTGACGGTCGTCATGGCGAACCACGGTATCCAGGCGCGGCCCGCCAGCGTCGACGCGGTCCTCGCCGGCTTCGGCGAGCTTTCCGCGCACGCCGACGTAGAGCCGGCGCTCGACCGGCTGCGGGCGGCGGGGATACGCATCATCGCGCTCACCAACGGCTCTGCGGACAACACCGGCAGGCTGCTCGCGCGCGCCGCGCTGGCGCCATTCATCGAGCGCATCGTCTCGATCGACGAGGTGCGCCGCTGGAAACCGAACCGCGAGGTGTACCTCCACGCCGCGCGCGTGGCGGGAGTCGAGCCCGAGCGCATGGCCCTGGTCGCGGCGCACGCCTGGGACGTGCACGGCGCCAAGCAGGCCGGGCTGTGCGGCGCCTGGGTCGCGCGCCAGGACAGGGCCTATCAGCCCGCCATGTCGCCGCCCGACGTGCGCGGCGAGACCATGGCGCAGGTGGCCGACAGGCTGCTGGCGCTGCCGCCATGATCGCCATCGCCTCGCTGTCGCTTCTCGACCCGTCGCAGCTCGAGGGCCATCGGCGCTATCTCCTGAGATTCGCCATGAGCCGCGGCACCGGGCACGACGCCGCGGAGGACCTGGTGCAGGAGGTCTTCCTCGCCGCGCTCGACAGCGCGCAGCGGTATTCCGGCGCCTCGACCCTGCGCACCTGGCTCGCCGGCATCCTCCTGCACAAGCTCGCCGATCATCGCCGGCGGCAGGCGCGCGAGACGTCGATCGATGCGCACGGCGAGGACGGCGTCGAGCAGCTGCTGCGCGAAAGCGGCGCGTGGCGAAACCCCGAAGACGCGCTCGCCGACCGGCGCTTCTTCCAGACGTTCGAGCGCTGCCTGGAGGGCCTGTCGAGAAGCGCGGCGCGCGCGTTCCTCCTGCGCGAAACGCTTGGCCTGTCGACGCCGGAGATCTGCGCGCGGCTCGACGTTTCGACGACCAACTGTCATGTGCTCCTGCACCGCGCGCGCGTGGGCTTGCGCGATTGTCTCCAGCAGCGCTGGTTCGCCGCCGAAAGGCAGGCCACGTAAGAAAGCCGGCTTCTCGACCGACTCACTGCCTAGTCCAAACAACTTTTCGGGGGAAGCCATGCGAAAACGCACGACATTGGCCGTGGCCGCGGCGCTCGTCATGCTGGGCACGCCGGCAGCGGCGTTCGAAGTCAAGATCTCCGGGCAGGTCAACCGCGCGCTGATGGGCGTCGACGACGGCGTCAAGAGCGAGTCGTTCCATGTCGACAACGACAACAGCAGCACGCGCTTCCGCTTCGTCGGCAGCGAGAACATCCAGCCGGGGCTGAAGGCGGGCCTGGTCTGGGAGGTGGAATACCAGTCCAACCCCTCGAACCTCGTGACGATGGCGGTGCGCGACACGCCGATCGCCACCACGCTCGACGAGCGGCACATCGACCTTTTCTTCGAGGGCCGCTTCGGCAAGGTCAGCTTCGGCCAGGGCGACGGCGCCGCGAACGGCGCGGTGGAGGTCGATCTTTCCGGCACCACGGTGGCGCACTACGCCGGCGTGTCCGACATCGGCGGGGCTTTCGCGTTCCGCACCCCGGCCGGCGCATTCGGCCCGACCATCGCCGCGACCACCGATCGCCAGGACTTCGAGAGCCGCTACGACCGGCTGCGCTACGACACGCCGGCTCTCGGCGGCTTCAAGCTCGTGGGCAGCGTGGGTGTGAAGGACACCACCCGCGACGTCAAGGAGCTCGCGCTGTGGTACGCCGGAGACCTCGGTGCCCTGGGCAAGCTCGCCGGCGCGCTGGGCTACTCCAACGAGGACGGCATCGCCGGCGGCATCGACGACCGGGTCATCGGCGGCTCGGTCTCCTGGCTGCACGGCTCGGGCTTCAACGTCACGCTCGGCCGGACCGAGCGCGACGTTACCGCCAGCCGCGAAGGCACCTTCAATTACGTCAAGCTCGGCTACAAGACGGGCAAGCACGCGCTTTCCGCCGACTTCGGCATGGCCGACGATCAGGAGGCCGCCGGGGACGAAGGCCAGGTGTTCGGCGTGGGCTACGTATACGCGCCGGTTGCCTGGGCCGATCTCTACGCGCTGCTCAAGCGCCACGGCCTCGACCGCGTCGGGACGAGCTTCGAGGACATCAACTTCGTCATGCTCGGCACGCGGCTGAAGTTCTGATGCCGCCGGTGCGCGCGGTTCCGATCGCGCTGCTCGCCGCGGCGCTCGGCGGCTGCGGCGCCGCGCCGCTGGAGTACCGCGCGGCCCAGGATCTGCCGGAGGGGCCGGGAATGTTCTCCGGCGCCGCCGGCGCGTTCGTGTTCCGCGCCGGGCCGAAAGGGTTCGCGTGGGTGCCGCCCGCCCGGTCGGGCGATTCTCCCCCAGGGTCGTCCGACCGCGGCGAGGCGGTCCCTTAAGCCGATGGCCATGTGCGGCGGCTGCCGAAGCTCGCCGCCGGCCCGCTCGCGGCTGAAGAAGGCTTCGATGCCTTCGTCGTCCTCGTGCGCAACGACGACCTGCCTTCGAAGCTATCCAGCGCCCCGACGGCGGCGACGAAAGTCTCCTGGACCATGTCCTCCGCGGCGGCCCGGTCGCGCAGCTGCAGCATCGCGAAGCGCAGCAGGTGCGAGCGGTGCTCCTCCAGCTCCTCCAGGTTCGGCTTGCGTGCCGCCATGGTGTGATTCATGGGCCGAAGCTACGGCAGCGCCGGCGTCCCGGCTTGACGCAGGTCAAGGACGTAAGCTTGTGCGCCCGCCGCCGGTCCAATACGCATGCGCATGCGAGCGACGGCCCTGCTCCTCGGGGCCAGCGCGCTGATGGGAGCGCTCGGGCATTCGGCCGATCTCCGGGCCCAGGAGCGGATTCGCGGCGTCGTGCGGGAGGTGGTGATCACCCATTGCGACCTCGCGACGCGCGGCGGCTGCGGCGGATCGCTTACGCTGGAGCCTCGCGCCGGGCGCGCGGATCCCATCGAACTCGAAGTTCCGGTCGGCACGCCGATCAGCCACGGCAGCCGCAGCCTGCGGCTGCATGAGATCGAAGGCCGCGCCGTGATCCTGACGCAGTCGCTCAGGCGCGGCGAGCGCTTCGCGCGCGCGATCGAGGTCGATGAGCCCGAACCCGACGAGGCCGCGGCGGGTCACTAGGCGCTCAGCGCAGCGCCTCGGCGACGAAACCGGCGAGGCCTTTCTTGAGCTTGTCCACCACCGGGCACTGCGCCGCGCCGTGGCGCAGTGCGGCGCCTGGGCTGGCGTGATCGCCGGCGCCGTCTTCATGATGCTCGAGATGGGCATGGTGCGCATCTTCATGGGCGAGAGCCCGTGGGGCCCGCCGCACATGATCGCCGCGATGGCGCTCGGCAAGGACGTGCTGCCCGAGCCGGGCACGTGGGCGCCCTTCGACTTGAAGATCATGATGACGGCGATGATGATCCACTTCCCGCTGTCGATCGCGTACGGCCTGATCGGCGCGTGGCTCGTGCACCGCTTCGACGCCGGCATGGCCCTCGCGGTCGGCGCCCTCTTCGGCCTGGCGATCTACATCGTCAACTTCTACATGATCGCGCCGGTCGTCTTCCCCTGGTTCACCATGGCGCAGAACCGGGTCAGCGCCTTCAGCCACGTCATGTTCGGCGCGGCGGTCGGCCTTTGCTACGTCTGGCTGAGGAGGCCGAGGTCCTAGCCTAGGGCAGCGCGCCGACGATCTCGCTCCGCGGGTTGAAGGCGAGCCAGGCGAAGGCGAAGTGCACGCCGCTGTCGATGCCCGGCAGCCGCCTGCCCTTGAGCGGCCCGGATACCGCCTCGCCGAGGATGTTCCAGTGCGAGCCGGTTTCCCGGTCGGCGTAGGCGCCGTCGCGCGCCTCGAAAGTGAGGATCTTCCCGTCGATGCGCCGCTCGAAGGCGGTGGCGGCGGGGATCGGCCTGCCCCGCTCGATGACCCCGCTGTCGAGGGGCGAACGCATGCCGGGCTTCACGAATACCACGTAGCCGAGATTACCGAGGGACCGGTTGAGCACGCGATGGCCCTGCAGCAAGGACAAGGGGTAGAGGCGATGCTCGCCGCCCGCGGAAACCGAGAGCACCCGCTCCATCGGCGGCAGCCGTTCGTCGGGCTTGACGGCGAGGAGGAAGGGGACCTGGTCGATGCGGTCGTAGCCGGCGTACGGGTTCGCGCCGTAGGGGCGCTCGAACCCGGTCTGCCGCGAGAGCACGTGGCCGCCCGGATGCGCCGCGGCGAAGTCCTCGAAGGCGATGATCTCCGACGGGATGCGCTTGAGCTCCGTGCCGGCGTAGTGCCCGACGATGCCTTTGCCGGTGAACTGCTGCCACCAGGATTCGGTCTGCCGGTCGTACATCACCAGGTCCGACAATCTGAGCCTTCCCGTGGTGCCGAAATCGAGGACCCGCCCGCCGACGCGACGTTCGAAGACGATCGAGGCGTTGCATAGCGGGCAGAAGGTCACCGCGACCGGCGCGCCGTCCACGCTGTCGTTGACGATCTCGTGGAACATGAGGATCTGCAGCGGATAGGCGCGTGCCTCGCCGCCCAGGCGCAGCGCGATCACCGGCTCCTTCGCATTGAGCCATTTGCCGGCCGCGGCGGTGCTCACGAAGCGCGGCCGATCGATGGCCGGGATGCCGTCCTTGGGCGGGCCGCCGGACTCGATCTCGGCGAGCTCGACCGTGCGCTTGGCGAAGTCGGTCCTCGGCCACTCGCGGCGGTCGCGGTCGGTCTGCGCCTGGGAAGCGGTAAGCGAGACGAGCAGCGCCGCGGCGACGAGCGTCCTCATATCTTCTTGCGCAGCGCGCCGGCGACGCTGTCGACCACGCCGATGTCCGTGCCGATGATGCCCACGCTGCCGCGCGCGAGCCCGACGACGCTGGCGTAAAGGCCCTCGTAGTTGGCCGCCTGGCGGGACTTCAGCGACGTCTCGGGCATGACGAGCAGCGTCACCTTGCCCTGCGGCACCGCCAGCACGACGTGGTAGGCCGTCTGCCCGTTGAAAGGGCACGGCCCGACGTGCCGCACCTGGCCGACCCGCTCGATGCGCTCGAGCGGCAGCGTGCCCGCGAGCACGGCGCGCGCCTCGTCGCGCGGCATGGCACCCATCATGATCGACTTCGCCTCGTCCTTCATGACGAACTGGATGCAGGCGAGCGCGAGCGAATCGTCCCGCAGCAGCCACAAATAGCCGCCGCCGCCGGCGGCGGC
>JBQTJF010000116.1:0-3160 GCA_052387375.1 Betaproteobacteria bacterium | reverse complement strand
TCCAGTCGGGGGGAGCGGGGGGTTCCAAAAAATCGGTACGATCGTACCGATTTTTCGATCTCCAGCCCCTGTTTCCAACCCCCCGTTCCCCCCGCGGAGGCGGGGGTCACACCCCCCTTGACAGGGGGGCGGCAAGGCGATGAAAGCCATCGCGCGCCGCAGCCGCCTCATCGTCGCCCTCGACCTGCCCTCGGCCGCCGAGGCGCGCTCGCTGGTCGAGCGCATCGGCGACGCGGCGGTGTTCTACAAGCTCGGCCTCGAGCTCGCCATGGCCGGCGGCTACTTCGAGCTCCTCGACTGGCTGGCGAAGCGCGGCTGCCAGGTGTTCGTGGATCTCAAGTTCTTCGACATCCCCGAGACGGTGGGGCGCGCGGTCGCGGCGCTGCGCGGGCGCGGCGTCACCTTCGCCACCGTGCACGGCAACCAGGCGATGATGCAGGCGGCGGCGCAGGCGAAGGGCGAGGTGAAGGTCCTCGCCGTCACCGCGCTCACCAGCCTCGACCGCGGCGACCTCGACGACCTGGGCTTCTCCTGCGACGTCGAGCGCCTGGTGCTCTCGCGCGCGCGGCGCGCCATCGAGGCGGGCTGCGACGGCGTGATCTCCTCCGGCCTGGAGGTGCAACGGCTCAAGGCCGAGTTCAAGGACAAGCTGCTGGTGGTCACGCCCGGCATCCGCCCGGTCGAGAACCGCGCCCAGGACCAGAAGCGCGTCGTCGACGTGGCGCAGGCCTTCGCCAACGGCGCCGACTACATCGTCGTGGGCCGGCCGGTGCGCGATGCCCCCGACCCGCGCGCGGCGGCCGAGGCCATGCAGAAAACCATCGCCTCGATCTTTACCTGAGCAGCGCCTGGAGCAGCCGCTCGAGCACGGCGTGCGCGGTCGGCTGCGGCCCGTAGAAGAGCGTCTCGCCGCCGCGCTGGACGTGGATGGTGGGGAAGTCCTCCACCTCGCGCTCGGGCTCCTCGTCCTCGATGTCGATCCAGCGGAACTGCGCCTGCGGAAAGCGCGCGGCGAGGGCGAAGAACCCCGGGCGGTACTCGGTGCACACGTGGCACCATTCCGCGCACAGGCAGGCGACCGTAAACTCGGGCATGGCCGATTCTAGGCACGCCGCTGCCGTGTAGTGGGACCACTACATAACGATCACGCTTTCAGGGATAGGCGGCTCGGGGGTCGGGCCCTGGCATCCGTCCCGCACAACGGTTCCCCCCTTGCATACGCACCTCTCTCCCTTCGTGCGTATGTAGGCATCCGACCCCGGCACCCCTACCGGGGTCTTTTCTTGTGAAGGTCCTCTTCGTCACGCCGGAATGCGCGCCGCTCACCAAGACCGGCGGCCTCGGCGACGTCAGCGCCGCCCTGCCCGCCGCGCTGCGCGCGCTCGGCCTCGACGTGCGCGTGCTGCTCCCCGGCTATCGCTCGGTGCTCGACGGCCTGTCGTCCCTCGAGCCGGTTGAGACATTCCGGGTCCTCGGACAGGCGAGTACCGTTCTCCAGCACCCCGGGTTCTTCGTCCTCGACTGCCCGGCGCTCTATCGGCGCGACGGCGGGCCCTATCAGGACGCCGCGGGGCGCGACTGGCCCGACAACCCGCTGCGCTTCGGCGTGCTCTGCCACGCCGCGGCGCGCCTCGCCGCGACCTGGCGCGCCGAGGTCGTCCATTGCAACGACTGGCCGGCGGGCTTGACTACGATTTTCCTGGGAAAGCGTCCTTCAGTGATGACGGTTCACAACCTTGCTTTTCAGGGAAACTTCGACGCGAGCTGGGCGAGGAAGCTCGACGTGCCGGCCGACGCATACAGCGTGGACGGCGCCGAGTTCCACGGCCAGCTCTCCTTCCTCAAGGCCGGCCTCGCTTACGCCGACGCCATCACTACCGTCAGCCCCACCTACGCGCGCGAGGTCCGCACGGCCGAGCTCGGCTGCGGCATGGACGGCCTGCTCAGGCGCCGCGCCGGCGTCCTCGCCGGCATCCTGAACGGCATCGACACGGCCATCTGGGACCCGGAAAAGGATCCATGGATCCCGCAGAACTACGGCCCGGCCACCCTGGACAGGAAATGCGTCAACAAGGAAGAGCTGCGGAGGCGCCTGGGCCTGGCGCCGCGCGCCGACCTGCCGCTATTCGGCGTCGTCTCGCGCCTCACGCACCAGAAGGGGACCGATCTCATCGCGGCGGCGGCGCAGGAGCTCGTCGCGCTGCCCGCGCAGCTCGCGGTGCTGGGAACGGGGATGCGGGAACATGAACAGGGTTTTTCAAACCTTGCCCATCGTTTTCCGGGAAAGATTTCCGTGAAGCTGGGCTTCGACGAGCCATTGGCGCACCTCATTGAAGCGGGAGCGGATTTCTTCCTGATGCCCTCGCGCTTCGAGCCCTGCGGGCTGAACCAGATGTACAGCCAGCGCTACGGCACGCCGCCGGTGGCGCGCGCGACCGGCGGCCTGGCGGACACGATCGCCGGCGGGGAGACGGGATTCCTGTTCGGGCCGCCCGAGCCCGCCGCGCTCATCGACGCGGCGCGGCGCGCGGCGGCGCTATGGCGCGACGGCGCGCGCCGGCTCGCCATGCAGCGCGCCGGCATGGCGCGCGATTTCGGCTGGGCGCCTTCCGCCCGCCGCTACGCCGAGCTGTACGCGCGGCTCGCCGTGGATCGGCCAGCGGTTGTTCCATAGGTTGAAGCGCGGCGCCTGCCCCATGGCGTCCTGCTGCGCGGCGGCGAGCGCCGAGAGCGTGCCGACGTCGCGCCAGTAGCCGCGCTCCTCGTGCTCCTGCACGCCGGGCACGCGGTTGTGCGCGAAGTCGTAGGCGTAGACGCGCTCGCGCCCGCTGATGCGCGGCAGGATGTCGCGGCCGAAGTCGGTGTGGCCCTCGGCGCGCGCTCGCTCGAGCACGCGCTCGAGCACGCCCGGGTCGAAGAGGTAGTTGCCCATCGAGGCGTAGGCGCGGCGCGGGTCGCCGGGGATCGGCGGCACGCCGACGCGCGGCTTTTCGCGGAACTCGCGCACGCGCCCGGAAGCGCTCGTGGAGAGGATGCCGAAGCTCGCCGCCTGCTCGATCGGCACCGCCACCGCGGCGACGGTCGCGTCGGCGCGCCGCTCGCGGTGGAAGGCGATCATCTGGCGCACGTCCATGCGGTAGACGTGGTCGGCGGCGAACAC
>JBQTJF010000115.1:0-38580 GCA_052387375.1 Betaproteobacteria bacterium | reverse complement strand
GTCGCCGAGTGGTTCCCCCACACGATCACCTTGCGGATGGCCGTCACAGGTTTCGACACTTTCTGAGCGACCTGGGAAACGGCCCGGTTGTGATCGAGCCGCATCATGCCGGTGAACTGCGTCGGCTTCAGGCTCGGCGCGTTCTTCATCGCGATCAGGCAGTTGGTGTTGGCCGGGTTGCCGACCACCAGCACCTTGACGTCGCGGCTCGCCACCTTGTCGAGCGCCCGGCCCTGCGGCGCGAAGATCTTGCCGTTCGCCTCGAGCAGGTCCTTGCGCTCCATGCCCGGCCCGCGCGGCCGCGCGCCGACGAGCAGCGCCACGCTCACGTCCTTGAACGCCGCCATCGGGTCGGAAGCGGCGAGCATGCCGTGCAGGAGCGGAAGGGCGCAGTCGTCGAGCTCCATCATCACGCCCTTCAGCGCCTTCTGCGCCTTCTCGTCCGGGATCTCCAGCATCTGCAGGATCACCGGCTGATCGGCGCCGAGCATCTCACCGCTCGCGATGCGGAACAGCAGCGAGTAGCCGATCTGGCCGGCGGCGCCGGTGACGGCGACGCGAACGGGTGCTTTGGGCATTGCTGGCTCCGCGCGAGAAGGGAGGAGAGGTGAATTCATTATAATGGCTGCGTCCCCATGTCCAGCGCAGCCGCGAAAAAGCTTCGCCCGAAGTACCTCAACTTGCGCGCGCTGCTGTTCGAGATCCGCCTGCCGCTGCCGGGCTGGGTGTCGATCCTGCATCGCATCTCCGGCGCGCTGCTCGTGTTCCCGTTCGCCGCCTGGCTGCTCTACATGCTCGATGCGAGCCTCGCCTCGGAAGCGCAGTTCCGCGCCGTGCTGGTGTACCTGCAGCTGCCGCTGGTGAAGGCGGGCATGCTGGTCTTCATCTGGGCCTACTGCCACCACCTTTGCGCGGGCATCCGCTTCCTGCTCCTCGACCTCAATGCCGGCGTCGAGCTCGCGCCGGCGCGCCGCTCGGGCGTCGCGGTGCTGGTGGTGAGCCTCGCCCTGACCGCGTCCTTCGGCGCGAGGCTGTGGTGAAGCGCGTCGTCGTCGGGGCGCATTACGGCATGCGCGACTGGCTCGCGCAGCGGCTGACCGCGGTGGTCATGGTGGTTTACACGTTAGGGATGTTTGTCTATATCGCGTCTCAGCCTTCCCTCACCTACATGTCCTGGAAAGTCCTGTTCGCCCAGGGCTGGATGCGCGTCGCGACGCTGCTCTTCGCGGTCAGCCTGGTCTGGCACGCGTGGGTCGGCACGCGCGACATCCTCATGGACTACATCAAGCCCGACGGGCCCCGCCTGGCGCTGCAGGTGCTGACGGTGCTGCTGCTCGCCGGCTACCTCGGCTGGGCGGTGCAGGTGCTCTGGCGATGATCGCGACGCGGCGCTTCGATGCCATCGTCGTGGGCGCCGGCGGCTCCGGCATGCGCGCCGCGCTGGAGCTCGCGCGCGCGAACCTGAAAGTCGCCGTATTGAGCAAGGTCTTTCCGACGCGCTCGCATACCGTGGCCGCGCAGGGCGGCATCGCCGCGCCCCTCGCCAACAGCACCGAGGACAACTGGCACTGGCACATGTACGACACGGTCAAGGGCGCCGACTACCTCGGCGACCAGGACGCCATCGAGTACATGTGCCGGCGCGCGGTCGAGGTGGTGGTCGAGCTCGAACACATGGGCATGCCCTTCGACCGGCTCGAGAACGGCAAGATCTACCAGCGCCCGTTCGGCGGCCACACCCAGGACTACGGCAGCCCGAAGATGGCGATGCGCGCCTGCGCCGCCGCCGACCGCACCGGCCACGCCATGCTGCACACGCTCTACCAGCAGAACGTGCGCGCCAACACGCTGTTCCTGGTCGAGTGGATGGCGCTCGACCTGATTCTCGACCCGCAGGACGGCGCGGTGGTGGGCGTCACGGCGCTCGAGATGGAGACCGGGGAGATCTTCCTGCTGCAGGCGAAGGCGACGCTGCTCGCCACCGGCGGCTCGGGGCGCATGTTCTTCAGCTCGACCAACGCTTTCATCAACACCGGCGACGGGCTGGGCATGGCGGCGCGCGCCGGGCTGCCGCTCGAGGACATGGAGTTCTACCAGTTCCATCCCACCGGGGTCTACGGCGCCGGGGTGCTGATCACCGAAGGCGTGCGCGGGGAGGGCGGCTACCTGCTCAACAAGGACGGCGAGCGCTTCATGGAGCGCTACGCGCCCAACGCCAAGGACCTCGCCAGCCGCGACGTGGTCTCGCGCGCCATGACCACCGAGATCAAGGAGGGGCGCGGCTGCGGCCCGGACGCCGACCACGTGCTGCTGAAGCTCGACCACCTCGGCCCGGAGGTCATCAACCAGCGCCTGCCCGGGATCCGCGAGATCGCCATCAAGTTCGCGAACGTCGACCCGGTGCGCGAGCCGATCCCCGTGGTGCCCACGGCGCACTACCAGATGGGCGGCGTCCCGGCCAACTACATGGGGCAGGTGGTGGCCCCGGAAGGCGCGAGCAAGGAAGCGATCGTGCCGGGCCTGTACGCCGCCGGCGAATGCTCCTGCGTCTCGGTGCACGGCGGCAACCGCCTCGGCTGCAACTCGCTGCTCGATCTGGTGGTGTTCGGCAAGGCCGCCGGCGAGCAGATGATCAAGGACATGCGCTCGCAGCCCAGCCCGCACCGCGCCCTGCCCAGGGACGCCGGGGAGGTTTCCCGTCAAAGATTAAGTCGTTTGGATGCTGCTACGAGTGGCGAGCGCGTGGCCGACGTGCTGAACGACCTGCGCCGCACCATGCAGGCGCACTGCGGCGTGTTCCGCTTTCCGGAGGACCTGCAGAGCGGCGTGCGCAAAGTCATGGAGATCGCGGCAAGGGCGAAAAGGACATTCATCGCCGACCGGTCCAGGGTCTTCAACACCGCGCGGGTCGAGGCCCTGGAGCTCGACAACCTGGTCGAGGTGGCGCTGGCGACCATCGTCTCGGCCGAGGCGCGCAAGGAGAGCCGCGGCGCCCAGGCGCGCGCCGACTTCCCGGAGCGCGACGACAGGAACTGGATGAAGCACACGCTGTGGTACAAGGAGGGCAACCGGCTCGACTACAAGCCGGTGCACGTGAAGCCGCTCAGCGTCGAGAGCATGGAGCCCAAGGTCAGGACGTATGAGGAAGCAATGCGGATGAAACTCTCGATCTACCGCTACGACCCGGAAAAGGACGAGCAGCCCTACCTGCAGGACTACGAGGTGACGCTCGACCCCGGCGACCGCATGCTGCTCGACGCGATGGTCAAGGCGAAGGCGCAGGACGACACGCTCGCCTTCCGCCGCTCCTGCCGCGAGGGGGTGTGCGGCTCCGACGCCTTCAACATCAACGGCAAGAACCGCCTCGCCTGCATCACCAAGATCGCCGAGCTGCCGGAGCACGTCACCATCCGCCCGCTGCCCGGGCTGCCGGTGATCCGCGACCTGATCGTCGACATGACGCAGTTCTTCAAGCAGTACCACTCGATCATGCCGTACGTGGTCAACCCGGAGCCCGCGCCCGAGCGCGAGCGCCTGCAGTCGCCCGAGGAGCGCGAGCACCTGAACGGCCTGTACGAGTGCATCCTCTGCGCCTGCTGCTCGACCGCGTGCCCGTCGTTCTGGTGGAACCCGGACAAGTTCGTCGGCCCGGCGGGGCTGCTGCAGGCCTACCGCTTCATCGCCGACAGCCGCGACCGCGCCACCAACGAGCGCCTCGACAACCTCGAGGACCCCTACCGCCTGTTCCGCTGCCACACCATCATGAACTGCGTCGACGTCTGCCCGAAGAACCTCAATCCGACCAAGGCAATCAACCACATCAAGGAGCTGCTGGTGAGGCGCGCGGTGTGAACGCGGTCGAGCACAATCGCCTGAAGTGGAAGTGCCGCCGCGGCCTTCTCGAGCTCGACCTGGTGCTGCAAAGATTCATGGGCAAGGGAGCGCTGTCAGCGGCAGAGCTTGCTTCCCTGAATTGCCTGCTCGAGCTGCCCGACAACGATCTCTGGGAGATCATCAGCGGCCGCAGCGACGCCTATGACGCCCGCTTCGCGGGCGTCGTGGCGTGGCTGCGCGCCGCATAGCGGGGGGGATGCGATGACGCAGAAGACGGCGACGCTCAAGCTGCCCGACGGCAGGACGCTCGAGTTCCCGGTGCTGCCGGGCACGGTCGGGCCGGAGGTGGTCGATATCCGCGCGCTCTACGGCAAGGCGGGGATGTTCACCTACGACCCGGGCTTCCTCTCCACCGCGAGCTGCAGCTCGACCATCACCTACATCGACGGCGACGCGGGCCTGCTGCTCTACCGCGGCTACCCGATCGAGCAGCTCGCGCAGCACTGCGACTTCCTCGAGGTCTGCTACCTGCTGTGGTACGGCGAGCTGCCCAGCCGCAAGCAGAAGGAGGAGTTCGTCGGCAGCGTCACGCACCACACCATGGTGCACGAGCAGCTGGCGCGCCTGTACCAGGGGTTCCGCCGCGACGCGCACCCGATGGCGGTGATGGTCGGCGTGGTGGGCGCGCTCTCGGCCTTCTACCACGACGCGCTCGACATCAATAATCCGCAGCACCGCGTCATCTCGGCGTTCCGGCTCATCGCCAAGATGCCGACCATCGTCGCGATGTCCTACAAGTACTCGATCGGCCAACCGTTCATGTATCCGCGGAACGACCTCTCGTACACGGCGAACTTCAGGCGCATGATGTTCGGCGTGCCGACCGAGGAGTACAAGGTGAACCCGGTGCTGGTGCGCGCGCTCGACCGCATCTTCATCCTGCACGCCGACCACGAGCAGAACGCCTCGACCTCGACGGTGCGCCTGTGCGGCTCCTCCGGCGCGAATCCGTATGCCTGCATCGCCGCCGGCATCGCCTCCCTCTGGGGCCCGGCGCACGGCGGCGCCAACGAGGCCTGCCTGGAGATGCTGGAGGAGATCGGCGACGCCGCCAAGGTTCCCGAGTTCATCCGCAAGGTGAAGGAGAAGAACTCCGGCGTGCGCCTGATGGGCTTCGGCCACCGCGTCTACAAGAACTACGACCCGCGCGCCAAGCTGATGCGCGAGACCTGCCACGAGGTGCTGAACGAGCTCGGCCTGCACAACGACCGCCTGTTCAAGCTGGCGCTGGCGCTGGAGAAGATCGCGCTCGAGGACGATTACTTCGTCTCCCGCAAGCTCTATCCCAACGTCGACTTCTATTCCGGCATCGTGCAGCGCGCGCTCGGCATCCCGGTGGCGATGTTCACCTGCATCTTCTCGCTGGCGCGTACCATCGGCTGGATCGCGCAGTGGCAGGAGATGATCACCGACCCGGAATACAAGATCGGCCGGCCGCGCCAGCTCTACAAGGGCGCCACCAAGCGGGACGTGAAGCCCCTCGACAAGAGGTAAGCCCATGTTGAAAGAGTTTCTGGCGAATTCGTACCTGTTCGGCGCGAATGCGCCTTTCATCGAGGATCTCTACGAGAAGTACCTCGCCAATCCCGGATCGGTCCCGGAGGAGTGGCGCGAGTACTTCGACCGCATGCAGGTGCTGCCCGGCAGCCGGACCAAGGACGTGGCGCACGCGCCGGTCGTGCAATCTTTCATAGAAAGGTCAAAACGCGGCGAATTCGGCGCCGCGCGCACGCTGCCGAGCGAGCCGGTGGCGCCGGAGCGCCTGCAGGTGGCGGCGCTGCTGCTGGTCACCGCCTACCGCATCTCGGGGGCGCGCTGGGCGACCGTCGACCCGCTCAAGCGCATGCCGCGGCCCTCGCAGCCCGAGCTCGAGCCCGCCTTCTACGACCTCGCCGAGGCCGACCTCGACCAGGTGGTCAACGCCGGCTCCTTCGTCGGCCTGGACAGGGTTTCCCTGAGGACATTAATACAAGCCCTTAGAGATACCTATTGCCGCAACATCGGCTTCGAGTACATGTTCATCGGCGACCGGGCGCAGCGGCAGTGGATCCAGGAGCGCATCGAGCCGGTGCGCGCGCAGCCGAAGTTCTCGAGCGAGCCGCAGAAGCGCCTGCTGCAGAAGCTGACCGAGGCGGAGCAGCTCGAGCGCTACCTGCACACCAGGTATGTCGGCCAGAAGCGCTTCTCGCTCGAGGGCGGCGAGGGCCTGATCCCGGCGATCGACGAGCTGATCCAGCGCGCCGGGGCGAACGGCGTGCAGGAGATCGTGCTGGGCATGGCGCACCGCGGCCGCCTCAACGTGCTGGTCAACGTGCTGGGCAAGATGCCCAAGGACCTGTTCCTCGAGTTCGAGGGCAAAGCGGCGCAGGAGCTGCCCTCCGGGGACGTGAAGTACCACAACGGCTTCTCCTCGGACATCTCCACCCCCGGCGGGCCGGTGCACCTCTCGCTCGCCTTCAATCCCTCGCACCTCGAGATCGTCAACCCCGTGGTGGAAGGCTCGGTGCGCGCGCGGCAGCGCCGCCGCGACGACAAGACCGGCGACCAGGTGCTGCCGATCCTCGTGCACGGCGACGCGGCGTTCGCCGGCCAGGGCGTGGTGATGGAGACGCTGAACCTGTCCGGCACGCGCGGCTACGGTACCGGCGGCACCATCCACCTGATCGTGAACAACCAGATCGGCTTCACCACCTCCGACCCGCGCGACGCCCGCTCGACGATCTACTGCACCGACGTGGCGAAGATGGTCGAGGCGCCGATCTTCCACGTCAACGGCGACGACCCGGAGGCGGTGCTGTTCGTCACGCAGCTCGCGCTCGAGTTCCGCCAGAAGTTCCACAAGGACGTGGTGATCGACATCGTCTGCTTCCGCAAGCTCGGCCACAACGAGCAGGACGAGCCGCTGGTGACGCAGCCGCTCATGTACAAGAAGATCGCCCAGCACCCGGGCACGCGCAAGCTCTACGCCGACAGGCTGGTTGCACAGAAAATCATTGGAGAAGCAGAACCGGAAAACCTCATCAAGGCCTACCGCGGCACGCTCGACGCGGGGCAGCAGTCGGTGAGCCCGGTGCTCTCCAACTTCAAGAGCAAGTTCGCCGTCGACTGGGCGCCGTTCCTCAATTCGAAGTGGACCGACGCCGCCGATACGCACGTCCCTATCGAGGAATTGCGCAGGCTTTCGGAAAGGATCACTGCCGTCCCGGAGGGCTTCAAGCTGCATCCTACGGTGGCGCGCGTGATCGAGAGCCGCAAGCAGATGGCGGCGGGCAAGACCCCGATGGACTGGGGCATGGCCGAGACGCTCGCCTACGCATCGCTGCTCGCCAACGGCTACGACGTGCGCCTCTCTGGGCAGGACTCGGGACGCGGCACCTTCGCGCACCGCCACGCCGTGCTGCACGACCAGGAGCGCGAGCGCTGGGACGAGGGCACCTACATCCCGCTGCAGAACGTCGCCAAGGACCAGGGCGATTTCGTGGTCATCGACTCGGTCCTGTCGGAGGAGGCCGTGCTCGGCTTCGAGTACGGCTTCGCCACCGCGGAGCCGACGGCGCTGGTGATCTGGGAAGCGCAGTTCGGCGACTTCGCCAACGGCGCCCAGGTGGTGATGGATCAGTTCATCAGCTCGGGCGAGACCAAGTGGGGCAGGGTCTGCGGGCTGGTCCAGCTGCTGCCCCACGGCTACGAAGGGCAGGGCCCCGAGCACAGCTCGGCGCGCCTGGAGCGCTACCTGCAGCTCTGCGCCGAGCACAACATGCAGGTGTGCGTGCCTTCGAACGCAGCGCAGATCTTCCACCTGCTGCGCCGGCAGATGCTGCGGCCGTTCCGCAAGCCGCTGGTGGTCCTGACGCCAAAATCCCTGTTGCGGAAAAAGGAAGCCGCATCGGCCATCAGCGAGCTCGCCAACGGCTCCTTCCAGACCGTCATCCCGGACACCACCACGGTGGACGAGAAAGGCGTGAAGCACATCATCGCCTGCTGCGGCAAGGTCTACTACGACCTGGCGTTCAAAAGAACGGAACTGCAAAAAAGCGACACGGCAATCATCCGCGTCGAGCAGCTTTATCCCTTCCCGCACAAGCAGTTCGCGGCCGAGATCAAGCGATACATGAATGCAAGCGAAGTGGTCTGGTGCCAGGAGGAGCCGCAGAACCAGGGCGCGTGGTACCAGAGCGCGCACTACTTCCGCGAGAACATGCGCGAGGACCAGAAGCTGTACTATGCCGGCCGCGCGGCTTCGGCTTCGCCGGCGGGCGGGTATGTCGCCCGGCATAACGAGCGGCAGAAGGCCTTGGTTGAGCAAGCTTTTTCGAAACTGAAGTAGCCCGGCGAGTTACTCGCTGGTTTTTCGCAACCCGGGAAAGGCTAAGCCGGAACCGGGGAAAAACTGAACGGGAGCGGTCCGATGATCGTGGAAGTGAAAGTGCCGCAGCTTTCGGAGTCGGTGGCCGAGGCGACGCTGCTCGACTGGCACAAGAAGGAAGGCGAGGCGGTCGCGCGCGACGAGAACCTCATCGACAACGAGACCGACAAGGTCGTGCTCGAGCTGCCCGCGCCCGCCGACGGCGTGCTGGTGAAGGTCCTGAAGAAGGCGCGCGACGCGGTCGGCTCGGGCGACGTCATCGCGCAGATCGATACCGAGGGTAAAGCTTCAGGGAAACCGGCGGCTCAGGCTGCTCCTGCTCCCGCTGCTGCTCCCTTGGCTGCACCGCAACCCGTGATGCCCGCCGCGCAGAAGATCGCGGCGGAGAAGGGCATCGACACCGCGAAGATCCTCGGTACCGGCCGCGACGGCCGCGTGACGAAGGGCGATGTGCTGGAGCAAGTCGGAAAGGTCTCGCCGCAAAAGCCGTCCCCTCTGCCGCAGGCGGCGCCGCCGATCGACGTCGAGAGCCTCGTGTCGGGCCGCCCGGAGCAGCGCGTGCCGATGTCGCGCCTGCGCCAGCGCGTCGCCGAGCGCCTGGTGCAGTCGCAGTCGACCGCCGCCATCCTCACCACCTTCAACGAGGTGAACATGGCGCCGGTGATCGAGATGCGCAAGAAGTACCAGGAGCGCTTCGAGAAGGAGCACGGCGTGCGCCTGGGCTTCATGTCGTTCTTCGTCAAGGCCTCGGTGCACGCGCTGAAGCGCTTCCCGGTGGTGAACGCCTCGATCGACGGCAACGACATCGTCTACCACGGCTACTTCGACGTCGGGGTCGCGGTCGGCAGCCCGCGCGGCCTGGTGGTGCCGATCCTGCGCGACGCCGACCGCATCAGCTTCGCCGAGATCGAGAAGACGATCGCAAATTTTGGCAAGCGCGCGCAGGACGGCAAGCTCGCCATCGAGGAGCTGACCGGCGGCACCTTCTCGATCTCCAACGGCGGCGTGTTCGGCTCGATGCTCTCCACGCCGATCATCAACCCGCCGCAGTCGGCCATCCTCGGCGTGCACGCGACCAAGGAGCGCGCCGTGGTGGAGGACGGCCAGGTGGTGGTGCGGCCGATGAACTACCTCGCGCTTTCCTACGACCACAGAATCATCGACGGCCGCGAGGCGGTTCTGTTCTTGGTAAGTATTAAGGACGCCTTGGAGGATCCGGCGCGCCTGGTGCTGGAGATCTGATGTCGGTCGCCGACGAGCTGGAGAAGCTGCACCAGCTGCTCGCCAAGGGCGCGCTGACGCAAGCCGAGTTCGAGCGCGCCAAGGCGCGCCTCATCGACGCCGCGCCCGGGCCGGGCGCGGGCCTGGCGATCAACCGCCTGCGCCTGTCGGCAAGCGACAAATGGATTGCCGGCGTGTGCGGCGGCATCGCGCGGCTGACCGGGGTCGAGAGCTGGATCTGGCGCATGCTGTTCGTCGTCGGCCTGCTCTTCGGCGGCTTCACGATCTTTCTCTACGTCGTGCTCTGGATCTTCGTCCCCCGTGAAGAGCTTTGACGTCGTCGTCATCGGCGCCGGCCCCGCCGGCTACATCGCCGCCATTCGCGCAGCGCAACTAGGCCTTTCCACGGCATGCATAGAAAAGTGGAAGGACCCGAAGGGCGAGTTCGCGCTCGGCGGCACCTGCCTCAACGTCGGCTGCATCCCTTCGAAGGCGCTGCTCGAGTCCTCGGAGAACTACGAGCGCGTGCTGCACCGGTTCAAGGCGCACGGCATCAGCGCCAGCGGCGTGAAGTTCGACCTGAAGACCATGCTCGAGCGCAAGGACCGGATCGTCGGCAAGATGACCTCCGGGATCGCCGGCCTTTTCAAGAAGAACAAGGTCGCCTGGCTGCAGGGCCACGGCAAGCTGCTGTCGGGAGGCACGACCTGGAAAGTCCAGGCGGGGGAGGAACAGGTCGAGGCCAAGAACGTCGTCATCGCCACCGGCTCCAAGGCCAGGCACCTCCCCGGCATCCCGGTCGACAACAAGCGCATCTGCGACAACGAGGGCGCGCTCGCCTTCGACTCGGTGCCGGAGCGCCTCGGGGTGATCGGGGCTGGGGTCATCGGCCTGGAGCTGGGCAGCGTGTGGCGGCGGCTCGGCTCGAAGGTCAAGGTGCTGGAGGCGCTGCCCTCGTTCCTCGGTGCCGCGGACGAGGCGGTGGCCCAGGAGGCCTGGAAGATCTTCACCAAGGGGCAGGCGCTCGACATCGAGCTTGGGGTGTCCATCAAGAAGGTTTCTGAGTCAAAGAAAGGTATTGCTATTCAGTATGATGCAGAGAATGGCTCAAGTAAAACCTTCGAGTGCGATCGGCTGGTGGTTTCGGTGGGCCGAGTGCCCAATACCGAGGACCTGGGCGCCGAAAACGTCGGGCTGAAGCTCGACGCGAAGGGCTTCGTCGAGGTCGACAAGGACTGCCGCACGGCGCTGCCGCGCATCTATGCCATCGGCGACGTGGTGCGCGGGCCGATGCTCGCGCACAAGGGCGAGGACGAAGGAGTGATGGTGGCGGAGATCATCGCCGGCCAGCGCGGGCACGTGAACTACGACGCCATCCCGTGGGTGATCTACACCGCGCCGGAGATCGCCTGGGTGGGCAGGACCGAGCAGCAGCTCAGGGCCGAAGGCGTCGCCTACCGGGCCGGGCGCTTCCCCTTCGCCTATAACGGCCGCGCGCTCGGCCGCGAGGAGCCCGAGGGCTTCGTCAAGGTCCTCGCCGACGCGCGCTCGGACCGCATCCTCGGCGTGCACTCGATCGGCAGCCTGGCGAGCGAGCTGATCGCCGAGGCGGTGGTGGCGATGGAGTTCGGCGCCTCCGCGGAGGACATCGCGCGCATCTGCCACGCGCACCCGTCGATGTCCGAGGTGATGCGCGAGGCGGCGCTTGCCGTCGACAAGCGCTCGCTGAATGGCTGACGTAGTCGAGCTCTACGAACAGAGTCTTTCCCGCCGAGGCTTCGTCGCAGACCCCTCCCAGCGCCGGGCGGTAGAGCGCCTGCAGCGCCTGTACGAGGAGTGGAGCGCCTACAAGGCGCGGCGCAATACGGCGCTCAAGCGCCTGCTCGTCAAGCCGCCGCTGCCCAAGGGCGTGTACCTGTGGGGGCCGGTCGGGCGCGGCAAGAGCTTCCTCATGGATGCGTTCTATCTGTGCGTGCCGCTGGTCAGGAAGCGGCGGGTGCACTTCCACCACTTCATGCGCGAGATCCACCGCGAGCTCGACGCGGTGAAGGGCATCGAGGACCCGATCGCCGAGGTGGCGGCGCGGACGGCCCGGCGCTGCCGCCTGATCTGCTTCGACGAGTTCCACGTCTCCGACATCGCCGACGCGATGATCCTGGGGCGCTTCCTCGAGCAGGCGATGGCGCGGGGCGTCGAGTTCGTCATGACCTCGAACTACGCGCCCGAGGGGCTGTACCCGGACGGCCTGCAGCGCGAGCGGTTCCTGCCGGCGATCGAGTTCATCAAGGGCCGGTTCGACGTGATCCGCGTCGACAACGGCACCGATTACCGCCGCCTGAAGATGGAGCAGGTCAACGTATACCAGTCGGGGCCCGACGCGGAACCTGCGCTCGAAAGGATCTTTCATGAGCTAAAGGACGTCGAGGAGGAGCGCCAGCCGCTCGACGTCGAGGGCAGGCAGATTCCCTACCGCAGGCGCTCCGGCGGCGTGGTGTGGTTCGACTTCGCGGCGCTGTGCGGCGGGCCGCGCTCCTACGCCGACTATGTCGACCTGGCGAAGCGCTTCCACACCGTGATGCTCTCCGGCGTGCCGCGCCTCTCGGCGAAGCAGTCCGACGCGGCGCGGCGCTTCACCTGGCTGGTCGACGTGCTCTACGACGAGCGCGTCAAGCTGATCGTCTCCGCCGAGGCGCCGCCCGAGGCCCTCTTCACCGAAGGCGAGAGCGCGGCGGAGTTCCAGCGCACCGTGAGCCGGCTGCACGAGATGCAGTCGGCGCAGTACCGGCTGCTGCCGGCGCGGCGCGCCACTCAGTAGAATTGGCTGATGGACAAGTTCAAGGCCTTCAAGCTCGAGGAAGTCGAGCGCAAGATCAGGGCGGGTTTCGTCGACATGAGCCTCGACGAGCTCGATCCGGGCGAGGTGGTGGTGCGCATCGCCTACTCCGACGTCAACTACAAGGACGCGCTGGCGGCGACCGGCAAGGGCAGGATCCTGCGCCGGCCGCAGTGCGTCGGCGGCATCGATTTCTCGGGCACGGTGGTCAGCTCGAGCGATGCACGCTTCGCCAAGGGCGACGCGGTGCTCGCCGCCGGCTTCGAGCTCGGCGTCTCGCACCACGGCGGCTACGCGCAGTACGCGCGCGTGCCGGCCGACTGGCTGGTCAAGCTGCCGCAGGGCATGACGCTATGGGAGGCGATGGCCTTCGGCACGGCGGGCTTCACCGCCGGCCTCGGCATCGTGCGCATGGAGCAGAACGGGCTCAAGCCGGCGAACGGGCCGGTGATCGTCAGCGGCGCCACCGGCGGCGTCGGCTCGATCGCGATTTCCGCGCTGGCGAAGCTGGGTTATCACGTCGTCGCGCTGACCGGAAAGGATGGCGAGGCCGACTGGCTGAAGAAGCTCGGCGCCAAGGATATCCTGCTTCGAAAAAACCTGAACCTGGAAAAGATCAAACCATTGGACAAAGCCACCTGGGCCGGCGCCGTCGACAACCTCGGCGGCGAGGTGCTGGCGTGGATGGCTGCGACGATGAACTTCAACGGCGTCATCGCCTCGATCGGCCTCGCCGCGAGCCCGAGCCTGAATGCCACGGTGATGCCGTTCATCCTGCGCGGCGTCTCGCTGCTCGGCATCAACTCCACCGACGCGCCCTCGCAGGAGCTGCGCCGCGAGGCGTGGCGGCGCCTGGGCTCGGACATGAAGCCGCCGCTGCTCAAGGAGATGTGCCGCACCATCGCCTTCGCCGACCTGCCGAAGGCGTTCGACGACTTCATCGGCGCCAGGGTCAGCCGCCGGGTGGTCGTCGACCTGAGCGAGTAAAACGTGACGCATGACCTAGTGGGGCGCTCGCCGCCGCGCCCACACTAGGCGCATGCATGCCGACGCGCGCCGGCGGGTACTGGTCGTCGACGACTCGAAGTTCGTCCGCACGACGTTCCGCAGCATCCTCAGCCCCTCGTTCACCGTGCTCGAGGAGGCGGACGGGGAGGCGGCGTGGGACGTAGTGTCGCGCGACCCCTCAGTGGTGATCGTGTTCACCGACCTCGACATGCCCAAGCTCGACGGCTTCGGCCTGCTCGAGCGCATCCGCGCCTCGAGCGACGCGCGGCTGCGCGCGATGCCGGTGGCCATCATCACCGGCGACGAGCAGGCGGCGACGAAGCGGCGCGCGCGCGAGGCGGGGGCGAGCTCGTTCATCTCGAAGTCGGCCGATGCCCGCGAGGTGATGACGCGCATCGACCGCCTGCTGAAGATGGTCCGCCCGGTGCCGGCGCCGGTTCGCACTTCCATTCCCGGTCTGCTCAGCACGCGGGGCCTGATGAGCGAGGGCCAGCGACATTACGCCCTGGCGCGCCGCTCGGCGACCGAGCTCTCGGTCATGGCCTTGCGCATCGACAGCTACGCCGAGCTCTCGCGGCAGGCGGGCGCCGAGGTGGCGGAGCAGCTGCTCGGGCAGATCGCCAAGGTCGTCCTGGGCGCGCTGCGCTCCGGCGACGCGCTCGGCCGCACCGCCCCCGATACGTTCGTGCTGCTCGCGCCCGGCGCCGCGGCCGCGCACATCGGCAGCGTGGCGGGCCGCCTGCGCGGGCAGCTGGAAAGCGCGCAGGTCGGCTACCGCGGCAAGCCGCTGCGCATCGCCTGCAGCTTCGGGCTGGCCTCGGCCGCCAACGACGGCGGTGCGACCTCGATCGAGGACCTGGTCGGCCTCGCGGTGCAGCGGCTGCGGGTGGCGCACGCGCCGCCAGCGGCGCGGCCGCAGCCCCAGCCGCAGCCGTTCAATTTCCAGTCCCCGGGCTCGAACCTGCCCGCGGAGCTGGAGCGCGCCTTGCGCTACTTCGAGAGCCTGGACGTCGCGCGGCTGGGAAGCGCTGCTGACGAGTTCGCCCGCCGGCTCAAGCGCATCGCCAAGTCGATCCAGGCGAAGCGGCGCTGACGACGGCTTTCGCTGCAGGATAGGTGCGGTACCTTCCCTCGGCAGTACTATTGACAGCATGACGACGTACCGGGAGTTCCACCGCCGCTCGATCGAGGATCGCGAGGGGTTCTGGGCCGAGCAGGCGAAGCTCATCGACTGGCACAAGCCGTTCGGGAAGGTCCTCGACTACTCGCGGCCGCCTTTCGCGCGCTGGTTCGTCGGCGGCGAGACCAATCTCTGCCATAACGCGCTCGACCGCCACCTCGCGGCGCGCGCCGCGCAGAAGGCGCTGCTGTGGATCTCGACCGAGACCGACCAGGGCCGGAGCTTCACCTACCAGGAACTGGCCGCCGAAGTGAACCGCGCGGCCGCCATGATGCAGTCGCTCGGCGTGCAGCGCGGCGACCGGGTGGTCGTCTACATGCCGATGATCCCGGAGGCCTGCTTCGCGATCCTCGCCTGCGCGCGCCTCGGCGCCGTCCATTCCGAGGTGTTCGGCGGCTTCGCCGCGCACAGCCTCGCGGCGCGCATCGACGATGCCAGGCCGAAGCTCATGATCACCGCCGACGGCGGCAGCCGCATGGGCAAGCACGTGCTCTACCAGTCGTTGGTAAACGAAGCGCTCAAGCTGGCCAAGCACGCGCCGAAGAAGGTGCTCATCTACCGCCGCGGCCTCGATCCGGCGATGGCCACGGTGCCGGGGCGCGACGTGGACTGGGTTTCGCTGGCAAAAGACTTCCCAAACCCCGCCATTCCCTGCGCCTGGCTCGAGTCGAACCAGCCGTCCTACATCCTCTACACCTCGGGCACCACCGGCAGGCCGAAGGGCGTGCAGCGCGACGTCGGCGGCCACGCGGTGGCGCTCGCCGCCTCGATGAAGCACATCTTCTGCGGCGAGGCGGGGGAGGCCATGTTCACCACCTCCGACATCGGCTGGGTGGTCGGGCATTCCTACATCATCTACGCGCCGCTCATCGCCGGCATGACGACGATCATGTACGAGGGCGTGCCGACCCGCCCCGATGCCGGGATCTGGTGGAAGATCGTGCAGGAGCACGAGGTGGCGGTGATGTTCTCGGCGCCCACCGCCATCCGCGTGCTGAAGAAGCAGGACCCGGCGTACCTGAAGAAGTACGACGTTTCGTCGCTCAAGCATCTCTTCCTCGCCGGCGAGCCGCTGGACGAGCCGACGCACGTGTGGATCAGCGAGTCGCTCGGCCGGCCGGTGATCGACCATTACTGGCAGACCGAGACCGGCTGGCCGCTGCTGTCGGCGCATCCGGGCGTGGAGAAGACGCGCTTGAAGATGGGCTCGCCGAGCTTCCCTTGCTACGGCTATGACGTGCGGCTGCTCCATGAAGCCACGGGAAATGAAGTCAAAGAGGGCGAAAAAGGCGTCGTCACCGTCAAGCCGCCGCTGCCGCCGGGCTGCATGTCGACGGTGTGGGGCGACGACGAGCGCTTCGTCGAAACCTATTTCAGGAGCTTTCCCGGCCAGCTCGTCTACACGACCTTCGACTGGGGTATCCGCGACAAGGACGGGTACTACTTCATTCTCGGACGCACCGACGACGTGATCAACGTCGCCGGCCATCGCCTCGGCACGCGCGAGATCGAGGAGGCGGTGAACGCGCACCCCAACGTCGCCGAGTGCGCGGTGGTGGGCGTCAACGACCCGATCAAGGGCCAGATGCCGCTCGCCTTCGCGGTCCTCAAGGACGCGAGCAAGAAGACTTCTCCCCAGGAGGTCATGGAAACCGTCGACAAGCAGCTCGGCGCCATCGCGCGGCCGAGGGCGGTGCATTTCGTGACGCTGCTGCCCAAGACGCGCTCGGGCAAGACGCTGCGCCGCTCGATCCAGGCCCTCGCCGAGGGGCGCGATCCCGGCGATCTCACCACCATCGAGGACCCCGGCGCGCTGGAGCAGATCCGACAAAGCCTGGGAGCGAAATGACAAGCCGACCGATGCTGACGCTCGACGACTGCCGCAGGATCTCGGCCGCCGCCGAGGCCGAGGCGAGGCAGAACGACTGGAACGTGTGCATCGCCATCCTCGACGACGGCGGGCACCTGCTGCACCTCGTGCGCATGGACGGCGCCACGCCGGCCAATGCGCGCATCGCGGTCGAGAAAGGGCGCACCGCCGCGGTGACGCGCCGCTCGACGGCGCAGTGGCAGGAGCGCGTGCGCAAGCGCCCGGAGATGCTGCGCATGCCCGGGGTGACGCCGGTGCAGGGCGGCCTGCCGATCATGGTTGACGGCGTGTGCGTCGGCGGCATCGGCGCCTCCGGCGTGCAGTCGCACGAGGACGAGCAGATCGTCGCCGCCGGCATCAAGGCGCTCGGCTAAGAGGCCTTGGAAACGGCGCCCGGCGACGGCAAAATGGGTACGATCGGACCCATTTGCGGTATCTCCTGCGTGCCGGGCACGAGGAGGAACGGATCGCGGCAGGGGAATTAAGGCGCCCGACCGATGTTTGCCTGGTCGGGTATCGTCAAAACCAGGATACGGCGCACTACGGCAGCATCGCCATCGCCCAGGACAAAGCGCATGGCGCCGGCCTGCGCTACCTGAATTTGCGCGGCTTCGTCACCTCGGAGGGCGGCGAGCTGATCATGGCTCCTGCGGCGGAGCCTCGACGACGAGCGTTTCAGCCGAGCGCGACGATGCGCCGCGCGGCGAGCGCGTCGATCTCCGCAGCCGCATAGCCGAGTTCGCCCAGCAGCTGCCGCCCATGCTCGCCGGTGCGCGGCGGATCGCTGCGCTTGCCGAGGCGGCGGCCGCCGAGCTCGAGCGGGAGCGCCGGCACGCGGATGGTCTTGCCGCCGGCCTTGGTCTCGAGCAGCCCGTGCGAGGCGGCGAGGTGCGGGTCGTCGAGCAGGTCCCAGGGCTTGGCGATCGGCGCGAACGGCAGCCCGATGGCATCCAGCTTCCGCATCAGGTCCCGCTCAGGGTAGTGGCGGAAGAGCTCGCCCAGCCGGGGGATGAGCCATTCGCGGGCCTTGACGCGCAGGGCATTCGATTTCAGGCGCGCATCGCCGGCCAGCTCGTCCTGCGAGAACTCCCGGCAGAACACTTCCCATTGCGTATCGGTAACGACGCCGACGAACACGCGCCCGCCGCCGGCGGTGGCGAAGATGTCGTACACGCCCCAGGCCGGGCGCTTCACCGACATCGGCGGCGGCGCCTCGCCGGTGATCTCGTACTGCGCCATGTGCTGCGCGACGAGGTAGGCGGTGCTCTCGAAGAGCGCGCTGGTCACCTCCTGGCCGCGCCCGGTGCGCTCGCGCTCGCGCAGCGCCGCCAGGATGCCGAGCGCGGCGAAGGTGCCGCCCATGATGTCGACTACCGAGGAGCCCGCGCGCAGCGGCCGGTCGGGCAGCCCGGTCATGTAGGCGAGCCCGCCCATCATCTGCGTCACCTCGTCGAGCGCCAGGCGATGCTCGTAGGGGCCCCTGAGGAAGCCCTTGAGCGAGCAGTAGATCAGGCGCGCGTTCCTTTCGGCAAGGGTCTTGTAGGGAAAGCCCAGCTTGTCCAGCGCACCGGGGCGGAAGTTCTCGGTCAGCACGTCGGCGGTGTCGAGCAGCCGCAGCACGAGGTCCTTGCCCTCGTCGCGCTGCAGGTCGACCGCCAGGCTCTTCTTGTTGCGGTTGAAGACGGGAAAGAACCCGGCGCCCGCGGCCTCGAGCCGGCGCGTGTTGTCGCCGGCGAGTGGCTCCACTTTGATCACTTCCGCGCCGAGGTCGGCGAGCGCCAGCCCGCAGGAGGGGCCCATCACCATGTGCGCGAACTCGACCACGCGCACCCCCTCAAGCGGCAGCACGGAATCCTTTTGGCAGGCCGGCTTGCGGGGTGTGGCCGTAAATGGGCTCCTGCGGAATCGCTTCCCTCAGGATGCTTCTCGCCTTGAAGAGCTTCTCGAGATCGATGCCGGTGCTGACACCCATGCTTTCGAACATGAACACCAGGTCCTCGGTGATGACGTTGCCGCTCGCGCCGGGGGCGAACGGGCAGCCGCCCAGGCCGCCCATGGAGCTGTCGAAGTTGCGCACGCCTTCCTCGTAGGCGGCCAGCGCGTTGGCGAGGCCGAGGCCGCGCGTGTTGTGGAAGTGCGCGCCTTCGAGCTTCTGGCCTATTTCAGATTTCACTCTCTTAAACAGCTTTCTCACCTGAGCCGGGTTGGCGTATCCGACCGTATCGGCGAGCGCGACGGCGTCGCAGAACTGCGCCAGCGCGACGGCGATGCGCACCACGTCCTCTTCGGGCACCACCCCCTGCATCGTGCAGCCGAAAGCCGTGGACACGGCGCCTTCGATCTCGGCGCCGCCGAGCTGCGCGCACTTGCGCACCTCCTCGACCATCTGCTCCGGCGTCATGCGCACGTTCGACTCGCTGTGCGCGCGGCTCGCCGAGACCGGGAAGGTGACCTTGTGCGCGCCGGCCTCGACCGCGCGCTGGAAGCCCTTGAGGTTCGGGGCGAGCGCGACGATTTTTACGTTGGGTAAGGTCTTCGAGAACCGAACAACTTCAGCGGTATCCGCCATCGCCGGAATCAGCTTCGGCGGCACGAAGGAGCCGACCTCGATCTCGCGCAGGCCGGCGGCGGCGAGCGCGGCGATCCAGGCCTTCTTCGCCTCGGTGCTCATCAGGTGCTTGGCGTTCTGCAGCCCGTCCCTCGGACCGACCTCGCAGATATGGACTCGGCTCATGGCCGGATTCTACTCTCGATGGCGCCGATGGCGACACCGCAGAGCGCGGCGCCGGCGGCGAAGGCGAGCATCGCCCACAGCGCGGCGCCCCAGCCGCCGAGGCTCGAGGCGAGCCAGGCGAGGAGCAGCGGGCCGAAGAACTGCCCGGCCTGGGAGGCCTGGTTGACGATGCCGTTGCCGGTGCCGATGTGCTGCGGCGTCTTCGCGTGCACCGGCAGGCCGGCGAAGATGGAGGCGGGGATTACGCCGACGCAGAGCGAGAACACGAGTACCGACGTGTAGCGCAGGCCCGGAGGCAGGGCGTTGCTCAGCATGGCGATCTCGCAGGCCGCCGCGATCAGCGAAGCGCCGACCACCAGCGTCGCGCGGCGCACGCCGCGCGAGAGCAGCCAGCCGCCGGCGATGTTGCCCGGCGCGTTGATCAGCACCATCAGCGCTGTGGCGAGCGCGGCCGTCTGCGTCGAGGCGCCGTGCTCGTCGACCAGGAAGGTCGGCAGCCAGATCATCGCCGAGGTCCACTGCGCCACGTAGAAGGCGAAGAGCGCCGCCATCGCCAGGTTTCCTTTCTGCGCGAGCGACTCGATCACCAGGGAAAGCGAGCTCACGCCGCCGTAGCGCGAGGCGGGCACGCGCGCGATCACCGCCGCCGCCGCGAGCGTGGCGAAGGCGAGGGCGACCCACAGACCGCGCCAGCCCCAGGCGGCGATGAGGAGCGGGGCGGCGAGCAGCGCGAGCGTGCCGCCGGTAGGCATGTAGGCGCTCCACAGGCCGAGCGAGCGCGAGCGGTCGCGCGCGCCCTGCGCGGCGGCGGTGAGCAGCGCCGGCGCCGAGACGACGAACACGATGAAGCCGACGCCTTCCAGGAAGCGCGAGAGGAGCAAGGTGCGGAATCCCGGCGCCGCCGCGCCGAGGACGCCGCCCGCCGCCATCACCGCGAGGCCGACCAGCGCCAGGCGCTTGTGCCCGAGCCGGTCGCACAGCACGCCGGCGAGCATGCCGACCGTCATCCCCATCACGTTGAACATGGTGGCGATGAAGCCCGACTCGACCAGCGTCAGGCCGAGCTCTTCGCGCAGCGCCGGCAGCGCGGGCGGGACCTTGGTGAGGTGCGCGCCGGCGGCGAGCCCGGCGGCGAACACCGCCCAGACGGCCCGCCAGTTCGTCGTCACGCCGCTGTGACGGGAATCTTCAGCTCGATGATCTTCTTCGCCCACTCCGCGGGGCCGGTGCTGTGGACCGACTCCCCCTGCGAGTCGACGGCGACCGTGACCGGCATGTCGTGCACCGCGAACTCGTAGATCGCCTCCATGCCCAGGTCTGCGAAGGCCAGCACGCGCGACTTGCGGATCGCCCTGGCGACGAGATAGGCGGCGCCGCCGACCGCCATCAGGTAGGCGGCCTTGTGCTTGCGGATCGACTCGATCGCCGCCGGACCGCGCTCGCCCTTCCCCACCATGGCGATGAGGCCGGTGCGGCCGAGCATGGTGTCGGTGAACTTGTCCATGCGCGTCGCCGTGGTGGGGCCGGCGGGCCCGACTACCTCGTCGCGCACCGGGTCGACGGGCCCGACGTAGTAGATGACGCGGTTGGTGAAGTCCACGGGAAGGGCTTTTCCGGAGTGCAGAAGATCCTGAATGCGCTTGTGCGCGGCATCACGGCCGGTGAGGAGCTTGCCGTTGAGGAGCAGGCGCTCGCCGGGCTTCCACGATGCGACTTCTTCGCGGGTCAAACCATCCAGATTCACTTTCCTGGAATTCGTATCTGGTTTCCAGGTCACCGCCGGCCAGTCGGCGAGCTGCGGCGCCTCGAACTCCGCCGGGCCCGAGCCGTCGAGCACGAAGTGTGCGTGCCGCGTGGCGGCGCAGTTGGGAATCATGGCCACCGGCAGGTTGGCGGCGTGCGTCGGATAGTGGCGGATCTTCACATCGAGCACTGTCGAGAGGCCGCCGAGGCCCTGCGCGCCGATGCCGAGCGCGTTGACCTTGTGGTAGAGCTCCACGCGCAGCGCCTCGAGCTTGTCGCGCGGGCCGCGCGCCTTGAGCTCGGCCATGTCGATCGGCTCCATCAGCGATTCCTTGGCCATCAGCATCGCCTTCTCTGCGGTGCCGCCGATGCCGATGCCGAGCATGCCGGGCGGACACCAGCCCGCGCCCATGGCCGGCACCGTCTTCAGCACCCAGTCGACGATCGAGTCCGAGGGGTTGAGCATGACGAACTTCGACTTCGCCTCCGAGCCGCCACCTTTCGCCGCCACGTCCACCTCGAGCTTGCCGCCGGGGACCATCTGCACGTGGATGACGGCAGGCGTGTTGTCCTTCGTGTTGACTCTTTCGAACCCCGCCAGGACCGAGGCGCGCAGCTTGTTGTCCGGGTCGAGATAGGCCCGGCGCACGCCTTCATTGATGGTTTGCTCGAAATCAGAGAAAGCGAAACGGACGTCCATGCCGATCTTCACCAGCACGTTGACGATGCCGGTGTCCTGGCAGATCGGGCGGTGGCCTTCGGCGCACAGGCGCGAGTTGGTGAGGATCTGCGCGATCGCGTCCTTGGCCGCCGGCGAGCGCTCGCGCTCATAGGCCCGGCCGAGCGCGCGGATGTAGTCGGCGGGGTGGTAGTAGGAAATGAACTGCAGCGCGTCGGCGACGCTCTGCACCAGGTGCTCCCGGCGGATGGGGGTGCCCATGATGAAACGGGGACGGCTTGAAAAAGGCGGTCAATGTAGCATAGCCTTACCCGGGGAAATCAGAGGAGGACTGTCATGGCAGAGCAGTCGCGGCGCCGCCAGGCCAATGAGCAGGCGGGCGCCGAAGTGTCCGAAGCGCAGATCGCAGTGCACTGGCGGGAAGAGGCCCTGTTCTCGCCGCCGAAGGGTTTCATCGCCCAGGCGAACCTCACCGACAAGGGCATCTTCAAGCGCTTCGCGCTCGGGAAGTTTCCGGGCTACTACCGGGAATTCGGCGAGCTTCTCGACTGGTACAAGAAGTGGGACAAGATCTTCGACGGAGCCAAGCCGCCGTTCTGGCGCTGGTTCGTCGGCGGGAAGATCAACGCCTGCACCAATTGCGTCGACCGCCACCTCGCCAGGCACCGGAACAAGACGGCGATTCATTTCGTGCCAGAGCCGCCGGACGAGCCGATCCAGCATCTTACGTACCAGGAGCTGTACGTGCGCGTCAACGAGTTCGCCGCCCTGCTGCGGGACGCGTGCGGCCTGAAGGCCGGCGACCGCGTGACGCTGCACATGCCGATGGTGGCGGAGCTGCCGGTCACCATGCTCGCCTGCGCGCGGCTGGGCGTCATCCACTCGCAGGTCTTCAGCGGCTTCAGCGGCAAGGCCTGCGCCGATCGCGCCACCGATTCGGGAAGCAGGGTCATGATCACGATGGACGCCTACTACCGCGCCGGGAAGCTCCTCGACCACAAGGAGAAGGCCGACACGGCGGTCGCCGAGGCGGCGAAGGACGGCCACACCATCGAAAAGGTCCTGGTGTGGCAGCGCCACCCGGGCAAGAGCTCGAGCCCGACGCCCCTCGTCGAGGGACGGGACGTGGTGGTGAACGGCCTGCTGCCGAAGTACCGCGGCAAGCGCATCGAGCCGGTGCAGCTGGCCGCCGACGCGCCGCTGTTCCTCATGTACACGAGCGGCACGACCGGCAAGCCGAAGGGCGCCCAGCATTCGATCGGCGGCTATCTCGCCTACGTCACCTGGACATCGAAGTACATCCAGGACATCCACCCCGAGGACGTCTACTGGTGCATGGCGGACATCGGCTGGATCACCGGGCACTCCTACATCGTCTACGGCCCGCTGGCGCTGGCGGCTTCGTCGGTCGTCTATGAAGGCGTGCCGACGCATCCCGACGCGGGGCGGCCCTGGCGCATCGCCGAAGTGCTCGGGGTCAACATCTTCCATACCTCGCCGACCGCGATCCGCGCGCTGCGCAAGGAAGGGGCCGACGAGCCGGCGAAGTACAACTACCGGTTCAAGCACATGACCACCGTGGGCGAGCCGATCGAGCCCGAAGTCTGGAAGTGGTACTACAAGGTGGTCGGGAAGAACCAGGCGGTGATCGTGGACACCTGGTGGCAGACCGAGACCGGCGGCTTCCTGTGCAGCACGGTGCCCGGCATGCACAGGATGAAGCCGGGCAGCGCCGGCCCCGGCATCCCGGGCATCCATCCGGTGATCTACGACGAGGACGGCAAGGAGCTCAAGGCCGGCTCGGGCAAGGCGGGCAACATCTGCATCCGCAATCCCTGGCCCGGCATCATGCAGACGATCTGGAAGGATCCGGGCCGGTTCGTGCGCCAGTATTATTCCCGCTACTGCGTCGATCCGAAGAGCAAGGACTGGCGGGACTGGCCCTACATGGCCGGCGACGGCGCGGTGCAGGCGAAGGACGGCTTCTACCGCATCCTCGGGCGCATCGACGACGTCATCAACGTCGCGGGCCACCGCCTCGGCACCAAGGAGATCGAATCGGCGGCGCTGCTCGTGCCCGACGTCGCGGAAGCGGCGGTGGTGCCGGTCGCCGACCCGATCAAGGGCAAGGTCCCGGACCTCTACGTCGCCCTGAAGCCCGGCGTGAACGCCTCCGACGAAATCGCGAAGAAGGTGTCGGCGTCGGTCGTGTCGGAGATCGGCGCGATCGCCCGGCCGCGGCAGGTGATCATCGTTCCGGACATGCCCAAGACGCGCTCGGGCAAGATCATGCGGCGCGTGCTGGCGGCGATTTCCAACCGCCAGGATCCGGGCGACGTCTCGACGCTGGCCAATCCCGAGATCGTCGACAAGATCAGGTCGGCGTACCGGTAGGCCGATGACATTGACAGCCCGCCCTCCCGGGGCATCTACTTCAGGAAGGCCGAAGGCCGGGGGGAGAGAGCGATGGGCGAGTTCGAGGCGAAAGGGCAGCGGCTGATCGGGCTGTGCCTGCTCGGCTTCGTGCTGTTCAACTACCCGATCCTGGCGCTGTTCAACCTGCCGAGCACGCTGCTCGGCATCCCGGTGCTTTACGCCTGGATCTTCTTCGCCTGGGCGGTCCTGATCGCCGCCATGGCCTGGGTGGTCGAAAGACGAAGTTAGGCGATGCTCCAGGGCTGGGTGATCGTCGTCACGTCGTTCGCCTACCTGGGGCTGCTGTTCGCGATCGCCTACTACGCCGACAAGCGCGCCGACGCCGGCCGCTCGGTGATCGCAAGCCCCTACATCTACAGCCTGTCGCTCGCGGTGTACGCCACCGCGTGGACCTTCTACGGCAGCGTCGGGCGCGCCGCGGTCGACGGGGTGGGCTTCCTGCCGATCTACATCGGCCCGACGCTGATGATCGCGCTGTGGTGGGTGGTGATGCGCAAGATCCTGCGCATCAGCAAGGCGAACCGCATCACCTCGCTCGCCGACTTCATCGCCTCGCGCTACGGCAAGAGCGCGCTGCTCGGCGGCGCGGTGACGGTGATCGCGGTGATCGGCATCGTGCCTTACATCTCGCTGCAGCTGAAGGCGGTGTCGAACGGCTTCCTCATCCTCATGCAGTACCCGGAGATCGTCATGCCGGCCAAGGTCGGCGCGGTGCCGGTGGCGCAGGACACCGCGCTCTGGGTGGCGCTGATCCTCGCGCTCTTCACCATCGCCTTCGGCACGCGCCACCTCGACGCGGCGGAGCACCACGAGGGGATGGTCGCGGCCATCGCCTTCGAGTCGCTGGTGAAGCTGCTCGCGTTCATGGCGGTGGGGGTTTACGTCACCTTCGTGGTGTACGACGGCTTCGGCGACGTGTTCGCGCGCGCGGCGGCGAACCCGGAGCTCGAGCCGATGCTCACGCCGCTCGAAGGCGTGGCCGGCAACTACGCCAACTGGGTCTGGCTCACCATCCTGTCGATGGCGGCGATCATGTTCCTGCCGCGCCAGTTCCAGGTCGCGGTGATCGAGAACAAGGACGAGCGGCACCTGAACAAGGCGATCTGGCTGTTTCCGCTCTACATGCTGGCGATCAACGTGTTCGTGCTGCCGATCGCCTTCGGCGGCCGGCTGCATTTCCCCGCCGGCATCGTCGACTCCGACACCTATGTGCTGACCATCCCGATGGCGGAGAAGCAGGAGCTGCTCGCGCTGCTCGTCTTCATCGGCGGGCTGTCGGCGGCGACCGGCATGGTGATCGTCGAGACCATTGCCCTCTCGACGATGGTGTGCAACGACCTGGTGATGCCGGTGCTGCTGCGCATGAGGAGCCTGCGCCTCAACGAGCGGCCCGACCTGACCGGGCTGCTGCTCGGCATCCGCCGCGGCGCCATCGTGGCCATCTTGCTGCTCGGCTATCTCTACTTCCGGCTGGCGGGCGAAGCCTATGCGCTCGTGTCGATCGGCCTGATCTCGTTCGCCGCGGTGGCGCAGTTCGCGCCGGCCGCGCTCGGCGGCATCTTCTGGAAGGGCGGCACGCGCCGCGGCGCTTTCGCCGGCATGCTGGCGGGCTTCGTGGTGTGGGCCTACACGCTGCTGCTCCCGGCGCTGGCGCGCTCGGGCTGGCTGCCGATCGGGCTTCTGGAGCACGGCCCTTGGGGGCTCGAGCTGCTCAAGCCGCTCGAGCTGTTCGGGCTGAAGGGGCTCGACCAGATCACGCACGCGATGATCTGGAGCATGGTCGCCAACCTCGGCACCTACGTCGCGGTGTCGCTTTCGGGCTCGCCGAGCGCCGAGGAGACGCGCCAGGCAAGCCTCTTCGTCGACGTCTTCCGGCGCACCGGCAGCGCCGGCGGGGCGCGCTTTTGGCGTGGCACCGCCTCCGCGCCGGAGCTCTACAACCTGCTCGCGCGCTTCCTCGGCACGGCCGGCGCCGACGAGGCCTTCGCGACCTACGCCAGGGCGCGCGGGCTCGCCTGGCCGCGCGAGGAGCTGCCGGCGGACGCCGAGTTCGTGCACTACGTCGAGACGCAGCTCGCCGGCGCCATCGGCGCTGCCTCGGCGCGCGTCATGGTCGCCTCGGTGGTGAAGGAGGAGGCGCTTTCGCTCGAGGAGGTGCGCAACATCCTCGACGAGGCGTCGCAGGTAGTAATGTACAGCCACCAGCTCGAGCAGAAGTCGCGCGAACTCGAGGCGGCGACCACCGAGCTGCGCGCCGCCAACGAGCGGCTGAAGGAGCTCGACCGGCTGAAGGACGACTTCCTCTCCACGGTGACGCACGAGCTGCGCACGCCGCTCACCTCGATCCGCGCTTTCACCGAGATCCTCAACCAGGAGCCCGAGATCGACGCGGCGCAGCGGCAGAAGTTCCTCGGCATCGTCACCAAGGAGACCGAGCGGCTGACGCGCCTCATCAACCAGGTGCTCGACCTCGCCAAGATCGAGTCCGGCCGCGCCGACTGGCATGAGACGCTGGTCGACGTGCGCGAGGTGATCCTCGGCGCTTCGCAGGCGATGGAGCAGGTGCTGCAGGAGAAGGCGATCCGTCTCGAGCTGAAGCTGCCGCCGCGCGTGCCGGCGGTGCGGGCGGACCTCGATCGCCTGACACAGGTGATGCTCAACCTGCTCTCCAATGCGGTGAAGTTCTGCGACCAGGGCGCCGGGCGCATCGAGATCGAGCTTTCCGAGCGCGCCGGCTGGCTGCGCGTCGACGTGCGCGACAACGGGCCGGGCGTGGCGCCGCACGACCGCGAGATCATCTTCGAGAAGTTCCGCCAGGTGGGCGACACGCTGACCGAGAAGCCGCACGGCACCGGCCTGGGCCTGCCGATCAGCCGCCATATCATCGAGCGCCACGGCGGGCGCATCTGGGTGGAAAGCAGAGGCGAGGGCGCCTGCTTCTCGTTTACACTGCCGGTGGCACGCGACGCCGCGCTGGAGAAGGCGGCCTGACGGGAGGGTGAGCCGGGCATGCCGCACCGCATCCTGATCGCCGACGACGAGCCGAACATCGTCGCCTCGCTCGAGTTCCTCATGCGCAGGTGCGATTACGACGTGCGCGTGGCCAAGGACGGCGACGAGGCGCTGCAGCTCGCCGACACGTTCCGCCCGGACCTGGTGCTGCTCGACGTGATGATGCCGCGCCGCAGCGGCTTCGAGGTGTGCCGGCTGATCCGCGAGAACCCGGCGCTGCGCTCGATGCGCATCGTCATGCTCTCGGCGCGCGGGCGCGACGTCGAGGTGGGCAAGGGCCTCGCCCTGGGCGCCGACGCTTACGTCACCAAGCCTTTCTCGACCAAGGAGCTGGTCGCCAAGGTGCGCGAGCTGCTCCCGCAGGCGGCCTGATGGACCCGGCGCGCACCCCCACCGCCTATGTCGTCGACGACGACGAGTCGATCCGCACGCTGTGGCGCTGGCTGATGGAGTCCAACGGCATTGCCGTGCGCGCCTTCGCCTCGGCGGGGGAGTTCATCGAGTCCTACCGCGGCGAGCCGGGGTGCCTGGTGCTCGATGTGCGCCTGCCCGGCATGAGCGGCCTGGAGCTGCAGGACTACCTGCGGCGCAATGGCGTCGAGATCCCGATCGTCTTCACCAGCGCGCATGGCGACATCCCCACGGCGGTGAGCGCCATGAAGGGCGGCGCGGTCGATTTCATCCAGAAGCCGTTCAGCTACCGCGAGGTGCTGGCGATCATCGAGAAGGCGTTCGGGCGCGACGCCGAAATCCGCGCCATCGCCGCCCGCCTCGCCACCCTGACCGGGCGGGAGCGGGCGGTGATGCAGCGCATCATCGAGGGCAAGCCGAACAAGCTGATCGCCGCCGACCTCGACATCAGCGTCAAGACCGTCGAGTATCACCGCGCCAAACTGATGGAGAAGACCGGCGCCAGCTCGATCGCGGAGCTCGTCGTTTTTGCAATGCAGCATCCGCGCGCCGGGGTCGTTTAGGGTTTTCCCTAATGGATGCAATACAGTGGCGGGGCTAGCATCCCATCGGTCGTCAATAGAACTATAAGGAGAGGGGACATGGCCGCAATGACGCCCGCGCAACGCGAAGCGCACTGGAAGAAAACCTCGCGTCTGATGTGGACCATCATGGTGCTCTGGGTATTCTTCAGCTTCGTGGTCCACCTGTTCGCCGTGCAGTTGAACACGATCACCTTCCTCGGCTTTCCGCTGGGGTTCTACATGGCCGCGCAGGGCTCGCTGATCGCGTTCGTGGTGCTGTGTTTCTGGAACGCCCGAGCGCAAAACAAAATCGACCAAGAATTCGGCGTCGCCGAAGACTAAGCGGGGGAGCGACAGACATGGCCAACCAGACCAGCAACGCGTTCGTCAGCAACCTGCCGAAGATCTACGGCGGCTACGCCGGCGGCTTCATCTTCTTCGTGATCCTGCTCGCGATCGCCGAGCAGATGGGCCTACCCAACAAGATCATCGGCTACGCCTTCGTGTTCCTCACCATCGGCGTCTACGCGTACATCGGGGTTCTTTCCCGGACGATGGAGCTGTCGGAATACTACGTCGCCGGGCGTGTCGTGCCGCCGGTGTTCAACGGCATGGCGACCGGCGCGGACTGGATGAGCGCGGCGTCGTTCATCTCCATGGCGGGCGGCCTGTACCTCGCCGGCTACGGCGGCCTGGGCTACGTGCTGGGCTGGACCGGCGGCTACGTGCTGGTGGCGGTGCTGCTCGCGCCCTACCTGCGCAAGTTCGGCCAGTTCACGGTTCCCGATTTCCTCGGCGTGCGCTACGAAGGCAACACGGCGCGGCTGTGCGGCGTGGTGGTGCTGTTCTGCGCCTCGTTCACCTACATCGTCTCGCAGTGCTTCGGCATCGGCATCATCACTTCGCGCTTCCTCGGGATTCCGTTCGAGGTGGCGATCTTCGTCGGCCTGCTGGGCATCCTGGTGTGCTCGATGCTCGGTGGCATGCGCGCGGTGACCTGGACGCAGGTGGCGCAGTACATCATCCTGATCATCGCCTACCTGGCGCCGGTGATCTGGCTCTCCACCACGCTCTACGGCTTCCCCGTGCCCGAGCTCACTTACGGGCAGGCGCTCGACGAGATCGCCCAGCTCGAGAAGAAGCTCGGCATCGTCAAGCCGCACGTCGCGGCCTACGTGGATGCCAAGGGCCAGTTCAGCTGGGTGGAGTTCCACAACTTCTGGGCGCTGGTGCTGTGCCTGATGGTGGGAACTGCCTCGCTGCCGCACATCCTGATGCGCTACTTCACCACGCCGAACGTGCGCGACGCGCGCAAGTCGGTGGGCTGGAGCATCTTCTTCATCTTCCTGCTCTACTTCACCGCGCCCGCCTACGCCGCGTTCGCCAAGCGCGAGGTATACCGCGACGTGATCGGCCAGCAGATCTCCTCGCTGCCGGCGTGGGTGCAGAACTGGTCGCAAGTGGGCGGGTTGCTGACCATCAAGGACGGCAACAACGACGGCATCCTGCAGCTCTCCGAGTTCGTCATCAACCAGGACATCATCGTCCTGTCGATGCCGGAGATCGCCGGCCTGCCGTACGTGATTTCGGGCCTGGTCGCGGCGGGGGGCCTCGCCGCCGCGCTCTCGACCGCGGACGGGCTGCTGCTCGCCATTGCCAATGCGCTCAGCCACGACGTGTACTACAAGATGATCGACCCGAAGGCCTCGACGGCGCGACGCCTCATCGTCGCGCGGGTGCTGCTGGTCGGCGTCGCCATCATCGCGGCGGCGGTCGCCGGCACGCGCCCTGCGGGGATCATCCAGATGGTGGCGTGGGCATTCTCGCTTGCGGCGGCGGGCCTGTTTGTGCCGCTGGTGCTGGGCATCTGGTGGAAGCGCACCACGGCGGCGGGCGCCATCGCCGGCATGATCGCGGGCTTCGGCCTGTGCCTGTTCTACCTCGTCGGCACGCGGTACTTCGACATGTCGGTCTGGTTCGGCATCCGCAACATCTCCAGCGCGCTGTTCGGGCTGCCGGTGGCGTTCATCGTCACCATCGTGGTGAGCCTGATGACGGAGGCGCCCTCGAAGGAGATGCAGGACTTCGTCGACTCCATCCGCACGCCGAAGGGCGAGCTCGCGTGGGTGAGGGGCTCGGCGCACGAGTAGCCGTCTTCTGGCTGCGACAAAGGCCCGCCCGTGCGGGCCCTTTTTTCGCCTAGAATGACCGCCGTGGAAAGATCGCTTCGATTCATCGCAATCGCGGCGGTGGCTGCCGCGACGATCGCCGGCTGTGCCAAGGGACAGGACGAGCAGTTCGCCTACGACGCCTGCCTGACGGCGGCCAAGAAGGACGTAAGGATCGCGAAGGCCGCGTTCGCGGCGCGGGAGCAGTCGAACATCCAGGCTTCCACAGGCGATCCCGGTATCCGCGTCAACATCCCCTACGAGCTCGATGGCAAGAAGGGCCTCTACCAGTGCATCGCCGACAAGCAGCCTGACGGCAGCTACAAGGTGACGTTCTAGGCGAGCAGCGCCTCGGCGAGCTCGGCGGCGGCGAGCCGCTGCTTCATCTCGCCGCTCATCGCGATCACGCGGAAGCGCACCGCGCCGTACACGACCTCCTCGTCGAGCTCGCGGTAGCTCGAATGGATCGGCAGGGTGTCGAACAGCCGCTTCGCGGAATGGTCGGCTACGTCGACGGCGCGCCGCGGCTCCGCGGCGCTGGCGGCGGCAAGGCGCAGGGCGAAGCTCCCGATCACGTCGGCCCAGCCCCCGGTGCGGTGCGCCGGGGTTGCCGTGGCTGCCAGGATCTCCGCGTGCACCCGGTTCAGCGCCTCGCATAGCTGCTGGCGGCGGTCTGCGCCGGCGTGCGGCCGCAGCTGCCCCTCCAGAAGGATCAGCAGGTCGCCGAGCACCGCCGCGAACGCCTCCCAGCGGCAGACTTCGAGGGCCTCGAGGAACCGTGCCTCGGTGAACAGCGCATAGCTCGCGAGTCCGGTCTTGCCGCGGCAATAGTCGATGGCGCACTTCTGCGCGATCAGGAGCGAGCGCTCCTCGAGGAACACCTTCAGCGCGTCGACGGTCGCGACCGGCTTGGGGCGAAGCCGGGCCATGACGCGCTCCAGGACCGAACCGAGCATGGGGTCTCATGGTAGCTTATGAAAATGCAGGCCGAGAACATCTGGTGGTCGTACCTCTATTTCCACTTGCCGAACTACGCGCTGGCGCTGCTCTTCTGGACGCTGATCGGCCGCTTCATGTTCTCGCTCTTCCTGCCGCCGACTTCGCCGAACTACATCTACCGCTGGTTCCGCCGGCTGACGGACTGGCTGATGCGCCCGGTGGCTTTCATCACCCCATCGCTGATGCCGCCGCTCGCGCTCGCGCTGGTCGCGGCGTTCTGGGCGGCGATGGCGCGCGTCGCCTTCTTCATGGTCATGTACGCCGCCGGGCGCGTGCCCGCGGTGTCACCGTAGCCGCATGGTCGGGCGCCAGGACCTGCTTCCGGTGATCGTCGGCGTGGCGATGGTGAACGGCATCTTCTCGCCTTACCTGAAGGTCACTCTTGCCATCGCCGCGGCGCTGCTACCGGAGCTTTTCCCAAGGACCATCGAGTGGGTGCTGTTCTGGAACTCGATCCTGGTCTCGAGCGCCACGCTGATCTTCAGCGGCGTGCCGGCGGCGCTCTATGAGCGCCTGGTCGAGCGCGAGAGCATGGCTTCGACTTGGATATGGCTGGCCGCCGCCTCGGCTCTCACCCTGCCCGCGGCCAGCCGGGCGCTCTGATGGCGAAGAGAGTCCTGATCGTCGACGACGAGGCCAACATCGTCGCGGCGCTCGATTACCTGCTGCGCCGCAGCGGCTACGAAGTCAGCGTCGCCGCCACCGGCGACGAGGCGCTGCGTCAGGTGGAGGCGTTCGCTCCCGACGTCGTGCTGCTCGACGTGATGATGCCGCAGAAGAGCGGCTATGAGGTCTGCCGGCGCATTCGCGAGCGGCCGGAATGGGCCGCGGTGAAGATCGTCATGCTCTCGGCCAAGGGGCGCGAGGTGGAGGTGAGCAAGGGGATGTCGCTCGGCGCCGACCTGTACGTGACCAAGCCGTTCTCGAACGCGGAGCTCGTGGCGCGGATCCGCGAGCTCCTCGGGGACGCGTGAGCGGCCGGCGCAGCTTCGCGCTCTGGCTCGGCGCCGTGTACGGGGCGCTTCTGCTGGTCCTGCTGTGCGCGGCGGCGCTGCTGCGTGTCGGCTTGCCTGAGGGTGACGCCGCCGCCCTGCAGGGCGTGCTCGAGCGGCGCAGCGGGGCGCTTGCGCTCGCGGCGCTGCTGCTGCTCTTCGCGTGTGCCGGGCTGGTGCGCTGGTTCTTCGTCGCCTATGTCATGCCGCCGCGCGCCATGGCGGAGCAGACCCGCGTGATCCGCAGCGCCAACGCCGAGTTGCGGGTCGCCGCGACGGCCAGCGGCCTCGCCGAGCTGGCGGCCGCGATCAACGAGCTGGCCGGCGCCTACCAGGCGGCGCAGCGCGAGAACGAGGCGCGCGCCGCCGACGCGCGCGCGCGGCTCGAAGAGGAGCGCAACCGCCTCGCCGCGCTCATGTCCGAGCTCGCACAGGGCGTGCTGGTCTGCAGCGCCGAGGGCATCATCCTGCTCTACAACGAGCAGGCAAGGGCGCTGTTCGCCTCGCCCGGCGCCACCGCCTCGCAGCCGCCGGTCGGGCTGGGGCGCTCGGTCTTCGCGCTGCTCGATCGCGGCCAGATCGCGCACGCCGCGCACAAGCTCGAGCGCAGCCTGGCGCGCGGGGAGTCTCTGCCCAGCGCCCGCTTTCTCGCCAGCACGCGCGCGCGGCGGCTGCTCAAGGTGCAGGTGGCGCCCTTTCTCGACGCCGAGTCGCGGCTCGCCGGCATGGTGCTGACGCTCGACGACGTGACCGCCCTCATGGCGCGCGAGACGCAGCGCCGCTCGCTGCTGCAGGCGCTGGCCGGGCGCATCCGCGCGCCGGCGGCGAACATCCGCGCCGCCGCCGAGAACCTCGCGGCGTTTCCCGAGATCGACGAGCAGCGCCGCACGCAGTTCATCGGCATCGTTGCGACGGAGTCGCAGGCGCTCTCGGCGACCATCGACGAGGCGCTGCGCGAGCATACCGACGCCCTGAAGGCCGCGCTCGCCCTCGAGGACATGCGGGCCGCCGACCTGCTCGAGTTTGCGCGCATGCGCATGGGCGAGGACGTCGTCGTCGCCGTCGAAGCCGATCCCTGGGTGCGCGTCGACAGCTACGCGCTGGTCCAGGGGCTGGCGCACGTCGCCGAGCGCCTGCGCGCCGCGCACGGCGTCGGGGGGCTGCGGCTGCGGGCATACCAGGCCGGCCGGCACTGTCAGCTCGACCTCTCCTGGGACGGCGCCGGCGTGCCGAGCGAGGCGCTGGCGCTGTGGGAGGCCGAGCCGATGGAGGCGGGCGGCGAGCTCTCGCCGCTCAGCCTGCGCGAGGTCCTGGAGCAGCACGGCGGGGAGCTCTGGCTGGCGAACGCGCGCTGCATCCGCTTTCTCCTTCCCAGGGCCGAAGCGGCGCCGCCCGCGCCCGGGCCCGCCCGCCTGGCGGAGAGCCGGCCCGAGTACTACGATTTCGACCTCTTCGGCCGCGGCGTCCTCACCGATGCGCCGAACGATGCGGCGCTGGCGACGCTGAGCTATACCGTGTTCGACACGGAGACCACCGGCCTGGAGCCTTCCGCCGGCGACGAGATCATCAGCATCGGCGCGGTGCGCATCGTCAACGGCCGGCTGCTGCGCAACGAGACCTTCGAGCAGCTGGTGAACCCGCGCCGGCCGCTCAACCCGGCGTCGGCGCGCGTGCACCGCATCGACGCGGCGGCGCTCGGCGGCCAGCCGCCGATCGACGCGGTGCTTCCCGCCTTCCACCGGTTCTGCGAGCAGACCATCCTGGTGGGCCACAACGCCGCCTTCGACATGCGCTTCCTCGAGCTGAAGCAGAAGGCCGCCGGCGTGCGCTTCACGCAGCCCGTGCTCGATACGCTGCTGCTGTCGGCGGTGGCCCATCCGGCGCTGGAGGATCACCGGCTCGAGGCCATCGCGGCGCGCATGGGCGTGGACGTGATCGGCCGCCATACGGCGCTGGGCGACGCCATCCTCGCCGCCGAGATCCTCCTGAAGCTGCTGCCGCTGCTCGCCGAGCGGGGCGTGCTGACGCTGGGGCAGGCGCTCGAGGCGTCCCGGCAGACCTATTACGCACGGTTGCAGTACTGATGAAGTACGGCCACCTCGAGCGGCGCATCGCGGACGAGCAGCAGACGTTTGCGCGGCCGCTGCGCACGCTCGTGCGCCGGGATGCCGTGGTCTGCGACGAGACGGCGCCGATCTCCCAGGTGGCGGCGACGATGCGCGCCGAGGGCATCGGCTCGGTCGTGGTGCTCGACGCGGAGGGGCGCCCGAGCGGCATTCTCACTTCCCACGACATCGTCGCCGCGCTCGCCGAAGGGGCGGCCGGGCGGCCAGCGGCGGAGCGCATGACGCGCGAGCCGCTCGCGCTGCCGGCGCACGCGCTCGCCTACGAGGCCGCGCTCGCGATGCTCTCGCGTCGCATCCGCCACGTGCTCGTCGTGGAGGAGGGGCGCCTGCTCGGGGTGGTCTCCGAGCGCGACCTTTTCTCGCTGCAGCGCCTCGGGCTGGGCGAGATCACGATGGAGATCCGCCTCGCGCAGGAGCTCGAGGTGCTCGCCGGAGTCGCCGCCGAGGTGCGCAAGCTGACCGCCCGGCTGGTCGAGCACGGCGTGGCCGCCGAGCAGCTGATGGCGCTGGTCTCGGTGCTCAACGACAGGCTCTCGCAGCGGGTGATCGAGCTGGTGCGCAAGCGCCACGACCTGGAGCGCATCAGCTGGTGCTGGCTCGCCTTCGGCAGCGAGGGCCGGCTCGAGCAGACCTTCAGCTCCGACCAGGACAACGGGCTGATCTTCGTCACCCACGACAGCGCCGCATCCGCGGCGCGCGAGAAGCTGCTGCCCTTTGCGCGCGAGGTCAACGAGGCGCTCGCCGCGTGCGGCTTCCCGTTGTGCGAGGGTAACGTCATGGCGTCAAACCCGGACCTGTGCCTCTCGGCCGCGGAGTGGCGCGCCAAGATGGCGCGCTGGATCGAGTCGTCGGTGCCCAAGGCGCTGCTCGAGGCGGCGATCCTCTTCGATCTCCGGGCCATCCAGGGCGACGGCTCGCTCGCCGACGCCTTGCGCGGCAACGTCCACGAGCTGGCGCGCCGCCACCCGGTGTTCCTGCGCAACATGGCCGAGAACGCCTTGCAGGCGCGGCCCGCGCTCGGCGTTGTCGGGGGCTTTGCCTCGGCCAACGCCGACGGCACGATCGACCTCAAGCTCCAGGGCGCGCGCATCTTCACCGACGCAGCGCGCATTTTTGCCCTGGCCCATGCGGTGGCGCGCACCAACACCGCCGAAAGGCTGCGTGCGGCGCACGCCGCCATGGGCATGCCGCGCGAGGAGGCGGATGCGGCAATCGACGCTTTCTTCGTCATCCAGTCGGTGCGGTTGCGGCACCAGGCTGCGGCGCCGGAAGCCGCGCTGCAGAACCGCGTCGATCCGACGGGCCTGGGGCGCCTGGAAAGCACGCTTCTCAGGGAGTCGCTGCGCGTCGCTCGCGAGCTACAGGACCGGCTGGCGCTTGACTACGGCCTCTGAGGCCGGGGACTACGGCCCGTGACGCCGCACCGCGCTAGAATGGCCCCGCCCCAGGAGAGATGGCCGAGCGGCTTAAGGCGCACGCTTGGAAAGCGTGTGTACGTTAATAGCGTACCGTGGGTTCGAATCCCACTCTCTCCGCCACTGCCGAAGGCGGACGCCTGGCGGGAAAGAAAAGAAAACGCCCTGCGGGCTTGGGCTCGCAGGGCGCTTGAACCATCGCGCGGATCGGCGCGATGGAGGAGGATGAATCGGCTTGCAGCATAGCGCCGGCGCGTCCGCGCGTCCTGACGCGAGCCTGACAGGCGACTTGCGCCGGGCGATGACTTACAATGCAAAGCGGCGGGCCTCCCCGCATTGCAGTCTGGTGAACCTGGTCAGGTCCGGAAGGAAGCAGCCACAGCCGGTCCCTGCAAGTGCCGGGGGTCAGGCTCGCCACTAATTCACTTACCGATGAGCTATCAAGTACTTGCCCGCAAGTGGCGGCCGCGGGATTTTGGCAGCCTGGTGGGGCAGGAGCACGTGGTGCGCGCGCTGCGCCACGCGCTGGAGCAGGACCGCCTGCATCACGCCTACCTCTTCACCGGCACGCGCGGCGTCGGCAAGACGACGCTCGCGCGCATCCTCGCGAAATGCCTTAACTGCGAGACCGGCGTCACGCCGCAGCCCTGCGGCAGGTGCGCCGCTTGCGTGGAGATCGACGCCGGCCGCTTCGTCGACCTGCTCGAGGTCGACGCGGCCACCAACACCCGGGTGGAGGAAATGCGCCAGCTGCTCGAGACGGCGCAGTACGCGCCGACGCGCGGGCGTTTCAAGGTATACGTCATCGACGAGGTGCACCAGCTCTCCGGACATGCCTTCAACTCGATGCTGAAGACGCTCGAGGAGCCGCCCGGGCACATCAAGTTCATCCTCGCGACGACCGATCCGCAGAAGATCCCGGTGACCGTGCTCAGCCGCTGCCTGCAGTTCAACCTGAAGCAGATGCCCCCGGCGGCCATCGTCTCGCATCTGCAGAAAGTGCTGGTCGCCGAAAGCACCGAATACGAGGCCGAGGCATTGCCGCTGCTCGCGCGGGCCGCCGCCGGCAGCATGCGCGACGCCCTGTCGCTGCTCGACCAGGCGATCGCGCACGGCGGCAACCGGGTGGCGGCCGGTGCGGTGCGCGAGATGCTCGGCGCGATCGACCAAGGCTATCTCGTCGGCCTGCTCGCCGCGCTCGCCGGCCAGGACGCGGCGGCGGTCCTGAAGAGCGCCGACGACATGCAGGCGCGCAGCCTCTCGTTCGACCAGGCGCTGGCCGACCTGGCGAGCCTGCTGCTCAGGCTCGCGCTGCTGCAATCGGTGCCGGAGGCGGTCGACCCCGACCTGCCGGAGCGAGCGCGGCTCGCCGAGCTCGCGGCGCGCCTCGACCCGGAGTCCGTGCAGCTCTATTACCAGATCGCGTTGCAGGGCAGGGCAGACTTGCCGCTCGCGCCCGACGAGCACGCCGGCTTCGTCATGACGCTTCTGCGCATGCTCGCCTTCCGTCCGGAGGGCGCCGAACGGCGCGACGCGCCGCCGGCGAAGGAAGCCAAGGCGTCCTCGCAGAGCGCTGGCGACTGGCCGCAGCTCGTCCAGCAGCTTGCGCTCGCCGGCGCGGCGCGCGAGCTGGCGCGGCACGCCGAGCTGCAGCGCCGCGACAACGGCCGCTTCGAGCTGGTCGTGCCGAAGTCCAAAGCCTACCTCGCGGAGCGGACCTACCAGGAGAAGCTCAAGGCGGCCCTCGAGAGCCACTTCGGCGGCAGCATCACGCTCAAGGTGTCGCTGGGCGACACGGCCGGGGCGAGCGCCGCCGCGCTCGAGACGGGCGAGCGCGATGCGCGGCGCGCCGAGGCGGCGCGCGCGGTGCAGGCCGACGGCTTCGTCAACGATCTCCTCAACCTGTTCGACGGCAAGGTCGTCGACTCCACTCCCCGGGAAGAGCGCAAATGAAGGGTAACATCGGCCAGTTGATGAAGCAGGCGCAGCAGATGCAGGAGAACATGCGCCGCATGCAGGAGCAGCTCGCGACGCTCGAGGTGGAAGGCCAGTCCGGCGCCGGCATGGTCAAGGTGCAGATGACCTGCAAGCACGAGGTGAAGCGCGTCAGCATCGATCCCAGCCTGCTCGGCGACGACCGCGAGATGCTCGAAGACCTGGTGGTGGCGGCCTTCAACGACGCCGCGCGGCGGGTCGAGGCGGCGGTCGCCGAGAAGATGTCGGGCATGACCGCCGGCCTGGGCTTGCCGGCCGGCTTCAAGCTGCCGTTTTGAAGAAGGACGCCGTCCCGGGCTCCCAGGGCCTCGACCGGCTCGTGGAGGCGCTGCGCGTGCTGCCCGGCGTTGGGCCGCGCTCGGCGCAGCGCATGGCCTACCACCTGCTGCAGAACGACCGCACCGGCGCCGAGCGCCTCGCGCAGGCGCTGGCGGGCGCGCTCGCGCTGGTGCGCCGCTGCGCGAAGTGCAACAACTTCACCGAGGACGAGGTCTGCGCGCTGTGCCGCTCGCCGCGGCGCGATCCGGCGCTGCTGTGCATCGTCGAGACGCCCGCCGATCTGGCCATGGTCGAGCAGACGCTGAGCTTCTCGGGCATGTATTTCGTGCTGATGGGCCGGCTTTCGCCGCTCGACGGCGTCGGCCCGCGCGACATCGGCCTGGACCGGCTGCAGGCGCGCCTCGCCGGGGGCGAGGTGCGCGAGGTCATCCTCGCCACCAACTTCACCAACGAGGGCGAGGCCACGGCGCACTACATCGCCGAGATGCTGCGCTCGCGGGAGGTTCGCGTCAGCCGCATCGCACGCGGTGTGCCCCTGGGCGGCGAGCTGGAGTACGTCGACGCCGGCACGCTCTCCCAGGCACTGCTGGAGCGCCGGGAAATCGAGTAAATTCGCCGTCCAAGGAGAACTGCCATGACGAAGATCCTGCAATTCC
>JBQTJF010000114.1:0-6222 GCA_052387375.1 Betaproteobacteria bacterium | reverse complement strand
AGCGCGCCGGCGCACGAGCGCGCGGTGCGCACGCTCATGGAGTGGAACGTCGCCGTCGACGAGCTGATGTTCCTCGGCGGGCTGGACAAGGGCGAGTTCCTGAAGGCGTTCGAGCCGGACTTCTACTTCGACGACCAGCGCGGGCACGTCGACTCGGCGCGGGCGCACGTCGCGGCCGGGCACGTGCCCTTCGGGGTCGCGAACCTGCCTAAAGGAAAAGCTCTCTAGGGTCCACTTCCACCTTGCTCGACTCCATCGAGCGGCGGATGCGGTAGGGCTCGTCGGGGCCGGCCTTCGGCTCCCTGTCGAGGTCGAGGATCTTGTGCGGGCGCACCGGGTTGCCTTTGGCGTCGAGCACCACCATCACGCGCGGCTTGAGCCGCCGCACCAGGTTCTGCGTGATGACGATGCCGACCTCGCCGGAATTGAGCTCGACCACCGCGCCGACCGGGAAGGCGCCGACGCACTGGATGAACTGCTCGACCAGCTCGCCGTGGTAGCCCAGGCCGCGCTCCTTGTAGAGATAGCTCAGCGCGCTCGAGGGCGACAGCGCCTCGGCGTAGGGCCGCGGCGCCGTGAGCGCGTCGAAGGTGTCGGCGATGGCGGCGATCGAGCCGAAGAGGCCGATCAGGTCCCCATTCAGGCCGCGAGGGAAGCCGCTGCAGTCCTGGCGCACGAGGTGCAGCATGGCGAGCGCCGGCAAGCGCTCCGGCAGGCCGGGCGTGCCCTTGAGGATGTCCACCGAGTACTCTACGTGCTGGCGGGCGATCGCCGCCTCCTCCTCGGTGAGGGGGCCCGCCTTCTCCATGATCGAGGCGGGCAGCCGCGTCTTGCCGATGTCCTGCAGCCGGCCGAGCAGGCCCAGCAGCTCCCGCTCCTCGCGCGCGAGCTCCAGGTAGCGCGCGAACACCAGCATGTAGATGGACACCTGCAGCGCGCGCGCGTGCGCGGCTGCGCTCTTCTCGCGCAGCTTGGAGACCAGCAGCAGCGCGTCGGGATTGCGCACCACGCTGTCGGCGAGCCGGGTGACGGTCTCCTTCACCGTCTTCGCCTCGAGCACGCCGCCGCCCGGGCGCGAGAGCGGCTGCAGCAGCTCCCCCACCGACGCCGAGCTCTTCGCGTACGCCTGGATGGCGGGCTTGATCTCGACCTCGACGCTCGCCGTCTCCGGGTACGTGGTGCTGCCGCGGATGCGGAACGCGGTCGGCGGCGGCCGCGGGTCGGCGCGCTCGGTCTTCTCCGGGTCGACGAAGACGTGCCTGCAGAACTTCTTCAGCGCCGCGAGCTGCTGCTCGGTGCGCAGCACGAAGCCCTGGAACATGAACGGCGTGTCGGTCCACGGCCGGTCGAGCTCGGCCACGTACATGCCGAACTGCAGCTGCCCGACCTCGACCTGGCGCTTCTCCACCGGAGGATTCTAAATCCTGCCTTCCTCCACCGCGTGGCAGGCTATGGAATCGATCACCGCAGGCCTTTCCGTGCGGCAGCGCTCATTGGCGTGCGGGCAGCGCGGGTGGAACACGCAGCCGGCCGGCGGCTCTAGGGGATTGGGCACCTCGCCGGCCACGGGCGTGCGCGGCTTGCCGCTCATGTGCAGGTCGGGCACGGCGTCGAGCAGCATGCGCGTGTAGGGGTGGCGCGGCCGGGCAAACAGGCTTGAAGCACTTGCCAATTCAACGATCCGGCCGAGGTACATCACACCGACGCGGTCGGCGACCTGCGAGACCACGGCGAGGTTGTGCGAGATGAAGACGTAGGTGAGGCCGAGGCGGCGCTGCAGCTCGGTCATCAGGTTGAGGATCTGCGCCTGCACCGAAACGTCGAGGGCGGAGGTCGGCTCGTCGCAGGCGAGCAGGTCGGGCTCGCCGGCGAGCGCGCGCGCGATCGAGATGCGCTGGCGCTGGCCGCCGGAGAACTCGTGCGGATAGCGCTCGGCGTCGTCGGCCGACAGCCCGACCTGCACCAGCAGCTCGGCAACCCTTTTTCGAATCGATGGCTTTTCCTGAAGACCCAGAATCACGATCGGTTCGGCGACGATGTCCTTCACGCGCCAGCGCGGGTTGAGGCTCGCGTAGGGATCCTGGAAGATCATCTGCATGCGCCGGCCCGAGAACTCGATGCGCCCCTCGGTGGGCGCGTACAGGCCGACGATCAGGCGCGCGACGGTCGACTTGCCGCAGCCCGACTCGCCCACCAGGGCGAAGGTCTCGCCGCGCTCGACGTCGAGGTCGACGCGGTCGACCGCGCGCAAGCTGCGCCGCGGCTCGCGCTCGATGACGCGGTTGAGCCAGGGCCGCGAGACGTCGAAGTCGCGGCTGACCGCCTCAAGCCGCAGCAGGGGCATGGAGCCAGCAGGCCGCCTGGCTGGTCCCGGCCGGCAGCAGGTCCGGGCGGTCGGCGAGGCAGCGCGCGAAGCGCTTGGGGCAGCGCGGGTTGAAGGCGCAGCCGCGCGGGATCGCGTTGAGGCGCGGCATGGCGCCTTCGATCTGAACAAGACGGGATTTCTCGGAAGCAATTCTTGGGATGGAGCCCATCAGGCCGATGGTGTAGGGGTGGCGCGGCGCGTGAATCACGTCGCGCACCGGCCCGATCTCGGCGATGCGCCCGGCGTACATCACCGCCACGCGGTCGGAGGTCTCCGCGATCACGCCCATGTCGTGCGTGATCAGCATCACCGCGGTGCCGTGCGCCTCGGCGAGGCGCTTGAGCAGCGCGATGATCTGCGCCTGGATCGAGACGTCGAGCGCGGTGGTCGGCTCGTCGGCGATGATCAGCCGGGGCTCGGCGGCGATGGCGAGCGCGATCACCACGCGCTGGCGCATCCCGCCGGAGAACTGGTGCGGGTAGTGGTCGAAGCGCGCCTCGGCGCCCGGGATGCCGACTTCGGCGAGCAGTTGGAGGGCGCGTTTTCTTGCTTCAGATCTGTTCAAAGGCAAATGAGGGGTGATCGTCTCGACGAGCTGCTGACCGACGGTGTAGAGCGGGTTGAGCGAGGTGAGCGGGTCCTGGAACACGACGCCGATCCTGCGGCCGCGCACCTTGCGCATCTCCTCGTGCGGCAGGTTGTCGATGCGCCGGCCCTCGAGCCGCACCTCGCCGCCGGCGATGCGCCCGGGCGGCTCGAGCAGGCCGATCACCGCCATGCCGGTGATCGACTTGCCGGCGCCCGACTCGCCGACCACGCCGAGCACCTCGCCGGGCTTGATGTGAAAAGAGATCGAATCCAGGGCGACCAGCGTTCCCCGCCGGGTCGGAAACTCGACGCGCAGATCCTTGACCTCGAGAATCATCGCAGCTTGGGGTTGAGCGCGTCGCGCAGCCAGTCGCCCAGCAGGTTGACCGAGAGCACGAGGACGATCAGCGCCGCGCCGGGGAAGACCGTGATCCACCACTCGCCGGAGTAGAGGAACTCGTTGCCGACGCGGATCAGCGTGCCGAGCGAGGGCTGGGTCGGCGGCACGCCGACGCCGAGGAACGAGAGCGTCGCCTCGGTGATGATGGCGGTGGCGATGTGAATGGTCGCGAGCACCAGCACCGGCCCCATCACGTTGGGCAGCACGTGCGAGAGCAGGATCGCGAGCGGCCGGCGGCCGGTGACGCGCGCGGCCTGCACGTACTCCTTGTTCCGCTCGACCATGGTCGAGCCGCGCACCGTGCGCGCGAACTGCACCCAGCCGGCGAGGCCGATCGAGAGCACGAGCACCGGGATGGCGATCTCCTCGTGGCGGTCGCCGCCGAGCGCGACGCGCGCCACGCCGTCGATCAGCAGCGCGATCAAGATGGCGGGGAAGGAAAGCTGCACGTCGGCGACGCGCATGATCACCGCGTCGATCGAGCCGCCGTAGTACCCGGCGACGAGCCCCAGCGACACGCCCATGGCGAGCGAGAGCAGCACCGCGGCAACGCCGATCCCGAGCGACAGGCGCGCGCCGTGCATGATCGTGGAGAGGATGTCGCGGCCCTGGTTGTCGGTGCCCAGGGCGAAGGCGGGGTCGCCGCCTTCCACCCAGGCCGGCGGCTTGAAGGCGAGGTTAAGGTCGAGCGCCGCCGGGTTGAACGGGTCCTGCGGCGAAAGCCAGGGCGAGAACGCCGCGCCCAGGACGCAAACGAGCGTCAGGAGCGCGGCGACGACCGTGACCGGCGAACGGCGGAAGCTCCAGGCGAGGTCGTGATCCCAGAGCTTGCGCAGGATCAGCTGCCTCCTCCGACGCGCGTGAAGCGCGCCTCCGGCCGGTCATCGGCGATGTGCACGGTGGTGACGTTCTTCTTCATCGCCCAGGGCCGCAGCTGGTGGTGCAGCGGCACGTAGTAGTGCATGTCGCGCGTCTTCACCAGCGCCTCGCGCAGCAGCGCGTCGCGCGCCTTCGGGTCGGTCGCGATCTTGATCGCGTCGATGGTGTTGTCGAGCTTGGGGTCCGAGATCCGCCCCTGGTTGAAGTTGCCGTCCGCGCCGGTGGTCTTGGTGCGCACCAGCGACTGCAGGGTATAGAGCGCGTCGAAGGTCGCCACGCCCCAGCCGAGCAGGTAGGCGCTCGAGTCGACGTTGAGGATCTTCGGGATGAAGTTCGCGAACGGCATGGAGTTGAGCTTCACCCGGATGCCCGCCTTGGCCCACATGCCCACCAGCGCCTGGCAGATGCGCTCGTCGTTGACGTAGCGGTTGTTCGGGCAGTCGAGCGTGAACTCGAAGCCGTTCGGGTAGCCCGCTTCGGCGAGCAGCTTCTTCGCGCCGTTCGGGTCGTACTTCAGCACGTGGTCGATGTCCTTCGAGTGCCCGTGCACGCCGGGCGCGACCATGATGCCGGCCGGGATCGACAGGCCGCGCATCGTCACGCGCTTGATCGCCTCGCGGTCGACCGCCATGTTGAGGGCCTGGCGCACGCGCTGGTCCTTGAACGGGTTCTTGCCCTTGACGTCCGAGTACTTCAGCTCGTCGTTGTGCTGGTCCATGCCGATGAAGATGGTGCGCACCTCGTGGCCGTCGAGCACCTTGACGTTGGCCGCCTTGCGCAGGCGCTCCACGTCCTGCACCGGCACCTCGGTGATCATGTCGACGTCGCCCGCGAGCATCGCCGAGACGCGCGTCGCGTCGGACTTGATCGGGTTGTAGACCGCTTCGGTGACGTTGCCGTCGAGCTTGCCCCACCAGCCCTTGTTGGCGGTGAAGGCGATCTCCTTGTCCGGCGCCCAGCCCTTGATGAGGTAGGGCCCGGTGCCGTTGGTGTTGCGCGAGGCGTAGGTTTCCTCCTTCTTCGCGTAGTCCTGCACGTTTTCGGCGCGATGCTTCTCCGCCCAGCTCTTGCTCATGATGCGGAAGTCGCGGATGTTGCGCAGCAGGATCGGCACCGGGCCGGTGAGGATGAAGTCGACCGTGTGCTCGTCGACCTTCTTGATCTCCTTGACCCCGGTGACGTAGATCTGCATCGTGCCCTGCTTCTGCTGGATGCGGCCGAAGGAGAACACCACGTCGTCGGCGGTGAAGGGCGAGCCGTCGTGGAACTTGACGTTCTTCCTCAGGTTGAAGCGCCAGTGCGTGTCCGACATCTGCTTCCAGCCCGTCGCGAGCGCCGGCTCGATCTTGTAGTCCTTGGTGTAGCGGGTCAGGCCTTCGTAGGTGTGCTGCAGGATGGCGTTGGTGGTCGCGTGGTTCTGCGAGTGCGGGTCGAGCGTCAGGATGTCGTTCTGCGCCGCATATTTCAGGTTTGCGCCGTAGGCTGGAAAGGCGGCGAGCGCTGCGGCCAGCAATAAAAATCTCAGGCTTTTCATGGTCGTTCTCCTCCTCTATTTGAGCGGCAAGGCCTCTTCCACCAGCGCCGCGAGATAGCCGGCGCCCAGCGGAATCACCTCGTCGTTGAAGTCGTAGTTCGGATTGTGCAGGAAACAGGCGCCGGGACCGCCTCCCTGGCCGAGAAAAACATACGCCCCGGGGCGCTCGAGCAGCATGAACGAGAAGTCCTCCCCGCCCATCACCGGGTCGAACTCCGCGATCACCCGGCCCTTGCCGAAGACCCTTTCCCCGACCCGGGCGGCGAACTGGGCCTCGGCCGGGGTGTTGACGGTGGCGGGATAGCCGCGGGTGTAGCGCGTCTCGGCAGTGGCGCCCAGGCCCTCGGCGACCTTGCCGGCGATCTCGGCGATGCGCTTCTCGGCCAGCTCGCGCGTCGGGGGCTTGAAGGTGCGCACCGTGCCGAGCATGCGCACGTTGTCGGGGATGACGTTGAA
>JBQTJF010000113.1:0-9546 GCA_052387375.1 Betaproteobacteria bacterium | reverse complement strand
AGCTGTGCAAGACCGTCATCGCCAGCCAGGCCGCAGAGATCCGCCAGATGAAAGAGAAGCTGGCCGAGCTCGCTCAATGATGCGCACGCACGTCAGCCTGGTTGCTGCTGGTTGCGCCAGCCGTACGCGGTGACGCCGCGCGGCTTGTAGATCGACAGGGCTATCGGCGCGAGCAGCACGAGCAGCTCGCCGTCCGACAAAGTCCGCTCGAGCGCGACCTGCGCGATGGTGCCGATGCCGTCCATCTGCAGCAGCAGGACCACGGTGACAAGGGCCGTGATCGCGAGCTTGACCAGCACCCAGTAGTGGCGGACGAGGCCCCAAGCGTGCCGAGCCCCTGGATCAGCCCTGTCACCAAAGGCGCGGAGGCCTGGCGCTGCCATCCTGGCCAGCGCCCGGTCCAGTTGAGCGCCAGCGCCGCGGCGAGGAGCACGCCGAAAAGCGCGAGCAGCCCCCAGCGGGCATGACCTCGGCCTGCGCCGTGCGGGCCGGCGGCGCCGCCGACAAGCACCACGAGCACGAAGAGCGCCAGGGCGATCGCAACGATGCCGGATACCTTCACCCACCGGGGCGAGCCGGGACAAGGCGGCGCGGGCATGAGCCTCCGAGTTTCGCCGCCCAGGGTAAGTGCAGTGTTTCCGGCATGCAAAGTCAGGTAAAGCAAAATGCTTCCGATCGGAAGCATTTTTGGCTTCCGGGGTACGAGTTTCAGCCCCTAAGCGCGGCGCGGGCGGCGTTGTAGCCGGCGGCGCCGGCGATGGCGCCGCCGGGATGCATGGCGGCGCCGCAGAGCCACAGCCCCTTGATCGGCGTGCGGTAATGCGCGAGCTGCGGCAGCGGGCGCATCCACAGGGCCTGGTCGAGCGCGAGCTCGACGTGGTGGGGCTGCTGCGCCGGCGCGACCTCCACCGACTCGATCACCGCGTCGCCAAGGTGCTCCGACAGCGTCGCGGCGTCGACGTCGCCGAGCGCGCGGGTATCGGCGCCGGCCGGCGCGTACTGGACGAGCGCCTCGACGCGGTGGCGCGCGTCGCAATGCGCCTCGACGAGCGGCCGCGGCGAGACGCGGCCGTATTTGGCGTCGTCGTAGGCGCGCTCGAGGTAGTCGAGCGAAGGCGCGTGCAGCAGCGTCGAGAATCCCGGCGCACGGTCGAGCTGCAGCGCCACGCGCGCTGCCACCGGCCGCTCGCGCAGGTGGCGCAGCCCGCGCACGAGCTCCGGGTCGAGCCAGACCGGGTCCACGAGCTCGAGCAGCGTGCGGCGCGGGTGCGCGGCCGAGAGCACGAGCGGCGCCTCGATCTCCTCGCCGTCGGCCAGCACCACGCCGCGCACGCGCCCCTCTCGCACCGGGATCGAGACCGCCGCCGCCTTGGACGGCGGAGGTGAAAGGACCTCCTTCAGGTTCGATCGCGGCGGCCGGAACACCCCCGGCGGGCAGCCGACGTGGTGGTGCAGCAGGCGAAAGGCGGTGCCGCCCGAGCGCGGGCCCTGCTGCAGGTCGAGCACCGCGGCAGCGCCGAGCACGCCCTTCAGCACGTCGCTCTCGAACCAGTCGTCGAGGAGCTCGGCCGCCGACATCGGCAGCAGGCGCATCAGGTCGACCAGCCCCTGCCGGCCGAGCGCTCGCGCCCGCACGGCGAAGCGCCAAGCCAGCGGGTCGGGCGGCGGCGCGAGGTAGAGCCCGGCGAGAAAGCGCGCGAGCCGCGCCATGCGGCTGCAGAATGCCGGCCACTTCTGCGCGTCGGCGGGACTGACGCGGCGGATCGCCTCCACCGAGCGCGCCATGTCGCGCCACAGCTCGAGCCTCCCGCCCTGCGGCAGAGGCGCCACGGCCCAAGGGTCTGGATGACTGACTTGAAGGCCTTTCAGCTGCAGCGCGCGCTCGATCTGCGGCGCCACCCAGCCCAGGTCGCCCTCGTCGGCATGGCCGTCGGGAAGAAGCAAAACCGAATGTCCCGCTTACAATGCGACGTGCGCGGCGACGAGCGCGTTGACGCCGCTGCCGATGACGACGGCGCGCGCGCTCAAGCGCCGGCTCCGAGGATGGCGAAAGCGGCATTGCGGCCGGAGGCGCCCATGACGCCGCCGCCGGGATGCGTGCCGGAGCCGCACTGGTAGAGGCCGGCGACCGGCGTGCGGTACTTCGACCACGCCGGCGCCGGGCGCAGGAAGAACATCTGCTGCAGCGTCAGCTCGCCCTGGAAGATGTTGCCCTCGGAGAGCCCGACGATGCGCTCGATGTCCGCCGGGGTGACGACCTGGCGGTGCAGGATGGCGCCCTTCAGGTTCGGCGCGTACTGCGCGAGCGTGTCCACCACGGCGTCGCCGAGCGCCTCGCGCTTCGCGTCGCTCCAGCCGCCGTTCAGATGGTAAGGTGCGTACTGCACGAAGATCGACATCACGTGCTTGCCCGGCGGCGCCATCGCCGGGTCGAGCATCGAGGGGATGAGGATGTCCATGTACGGCCGGCGCGAGATCTCGCCGTACTTGGCGTCATCGTAGGCGCGCTCGAGGTACTCGACGCTCGGGCTGATGGAGACGGCGCCGCGCAGGTGCGGCCCCGGGCCTGGCAGGCAGGTGAAATCCGGCGCCTCGCCACGCGCGAGGTTCACCTTGGCCGAGGCGCCGCGGAAGCGGAAGCGCCGGATCGACTCGACGAGCTCGCCAGGCAGGTGCTTCTCGCCGACGAGCGACAGGAACGTGCGCCGCGGATCGGCGCCGGAAACGACCACATCGCCCTGGATCTCCTCGCCGCTTTCCAGCACCACGCCGCGTGCCCGGCCATTGCGAATCAGAATTTCTTTTACAGAAGCCTGAGTGCGGATCTCCGCCCCGTGCGCCTGCGCGGCGGCGGCGATGGCGGCGCTCACCGAGCCGTTGCCGCCCTTGGCGAAGCCCCAGGCGCGGAACACGCCGTCGAGCTCGCCCATGTAGTGGTGCAGGAGCACGTACGCGGTGCCCGGCGAGCGCGGCCCGAGCAGCGTGCCGATGATGCCGCTCGCCGACTTGGTGGCCTTGAGCGCCTCGCTCTCGAACCACTCGTCGAGGTAGTCCGCCGCGCTCATGGTGAGGAGCTTGTGCAGCGCATGGAAGCGCTCGGCGCCGAGCCGCTTGAAGAAGCTCCTCAGCCGCAGGAGCGAGAGCCACTCCCGCTGATCGAGCGACGCCGGGTCGGGCGGCGCCATGGCGAGCAGCGGCTTGATGGCGCGCGCCATGTGGTGCAGGAGGCGCCCGAACTCGTCGTAGGCCTCGGCGTCGCGCAGCGAGTGGCGCGCCAGCTCGCGCCGGTTGCGGTCGTGGTCGCTCCACTGCGCCAGGTAGTCGTTGTTGGCAAGGGGCGTCAGCGTGCTCTCGAGCGGCAGGATGTGCAGGCCGTGGCGCGGCAGCTCGAGGTCGCGGATGATCTCGGGGCGCAGCAGGCTCACCACGTAAGAGAACACCGAGAAGCGGAAGCCGGGGAACACCTCCTCGCTCATCGCCGCGCCGCCGACCTGCTCGCGCCGCTCGAGCACCAGCACCTTCCTCCCCGCGCGAGCGAGGTAGGCGGCGCAAACGAGCCCGTTGTGGCCGCCGCCGACGACGACGGCGTCGTAGCGCGGAGCGGCGCGCGCCATCATTTTTTCTTGCGGACCGGGTCGAAGAACGGCTTCTTCACCGCGCGCGCGGCGGCGCGCCGGCGACGGTGCTCGACGGTGACTTCCATCTCGAGCGGCGTGCCGGGCTCGGCCCACGGCGAGCGCAGGTGCGCGAGCGCGATGTACTTCTTGAGCAGCGGCGACCAGCCGCCGCTCGTCGCGTAGCCGGCCTGCTCGCCGCCGGCGTAGAGGGGCACGCTCGTGCGCCAGGGCGCCTGCGGCACGCGCGTGGCGAGGCCCCATTCCGCGTACAGGCTCTCGAGCGAGTCCCAGTCGATCTCGACGCCGACGAAGCGCCACTCCGGCCCGCGTTCGGCCTCCGCCGCCAGCGCTTCGCGGCCGATGAACGCCTCCTTGCGCAGGTCCACCGTCCAGCCCAGATCGAGCTCGTAGGGCGAGGAGGTCTGGCTCGCGATCAGCGCCTTGCGCGCCGGCACGTAATCGACGTCGAGGAGCATGAGGCCCGCCTCGATGCGCGCCACGTCGAGCGCCAGCATGCCGGCGGGCATGATGCCGTATGCCCGCCCGGCTTCCATCAGCGCGTCCCAGAGCGCAATGGAATTCTCTTTTGCAACCCAAATTTCGTAGCCGAGATCGCCCGTATACCCGGTGCGCGAGATGCCGACCGGGATGCCGCGCAGGCGCGTCTCGGCGAGGCGGAAGTACTTGAGCGGCGGCAGCTCGCCCAGCGCCTCGAGGATGGAGCGCGAATTCGGCCCCTGCAGCGACAGCGCGCCCGTCGCTTCGGAGACGTCCTCGATCTCGACTTCCAGGCCGCTCGCGTTGTCCTGCAGCCAGCGCAGGTTGGGGTCGGCGGAGGTCATGCGGAAGAGCTCCTCGCCCAGGCGCGCCACCGTGCCGTCGTCGAGGAGCTTGCCCGCCCCGTCGCACCAGCCGGTGTAGAGGACCTGGCCGATCTGCGAGCGCGACACGTCGCGCGTGGTGACGCGGTCGAGGAGCCGCGCGGCGTCGGGGCCGCGCACCGCATACTTGTAGAGCGGCGAGACGTCGAAGAGCGCCGCGGCGGCGCGGATGGCGTGGTACTCGCGCTCGTGCGAGAGCTCGTAGCAGCTCGCCGCCAGGTAGCCCGCCCAGCGCCGCCAGGCATGGCTGACGCAGAGCGCGGCGGTGCGCTCGTGGAAAGGTGTTCGCTTAAGCATAGACTCTTAAGTTAGCGTATGCGCTAACTAACTGCCTCTTTACCTTATAGTTTATCAATAGAGCTAAAAACTCCTTTCTATTATTTAGCATGTATGCTATTTTAGCAATGTAAATGACTGAAATTATCATATAAGCTAAACATGAACCCTAGACAAATAGGAGCTGAGCTTAGGAGCCAACGGAAAGCTCAACAAATGACTTTGAAGGACCTTGCGAAGAAGTCCGGAGTCCATTGGGTCACTCTTTCAAAGTTAGAGAACGGAGTTGCTGACCTTGGACTGAGGAAGCTAGTCCGCGTTGCGCAAGCCCTTGGCATAGAGCTCGCGTTACAACGGCCAAACGCCGGATATACGTTGGATGATCTAGCCAAAGGCTTCCTAAAGGAGGAAGTGAAGGAATCCTCCGAGCCCCACAGCAAGAAAGCGCCCCTGATGTGGCGGATCCGCAGTTGACATGGCGAGCGATAAGAAACAACTGGAGGTTCGCGTTTGGGACAAGCCGGTAGGTATTCTGGAACAAACCGATCCCCCAAAACACGTCTTTACTTACCTGCCTAGCACGCCTACTACGCACTTCGTTTCCCTAACGATGCCTGTCCGCGCAGAAAGCTACGTTTGGGAAAGAGGACTGCATCCGTCCTTTCAGATCAACTTGCCTGAGGGATACAGGAAGGACCTGCTCAGAGAAAAATTCGGGCCCGTTGCAACCGTTGATGACTTCAGCTTACTGGCGCTTACAGGCTCTTCTACGTTGGGGCGAGTGACCGTGCACGCGCCAAGGCAGGCAGGACTTGGAACGGCCCCGCATACTCCAGTGGCGGACATCTTGGCACACAAAGACAGCAGACTTGCCTTACTCCATTACCTCGAAGAAGCGCCACTTGATGCCATTTCTGGCGTCATGCCGAAAGCTCTCGCTGAGGACGAGCGCCTCACCTTGAGAACTCCTGATTGGATACTTAAGACTGGTAGAGAAGATACGCCCGGAATCGCAGTAAATGAATACGTTTGTCTCAACCTAGCCCGCAAGATCGGGCTGCCGGTGCCTGAAGCGAAGCTCTCGAACGACGGCGAAGTATTGGCGGTAGCACGGTTCGACTTGAGTCCAACAGGCACGCCGCAAGGCCTTGAGGATTTCTGTGCTCTCTTAGGAATGGCTCCATCACAAAAATATGACGCGACAGCTGAACAGATTGCTCGCGCAATGATGGCGTTCGTAGCAGGCACGGAGAAATTGGACTGCAGTAAACGTCTGCTCGACATGCTTATCCTGAACGCCGCCATACGTAACGCAGACGCTCATTCGAAGAATTACGCACTACTCTATTCGAGTCGAGAAGATGTGACGTTGGCCCCCGTGTATGACGTTCTTTCGGTCCAAGCGTACGACGCATACCGGCTCAACCCGTACCCGATTCTGATCGGTGGGACAAAGGGGTGGGATCTTCGCAAGCCTCTGGAGCGCTTCGCTGCGGAACGGCTGACTTTGAGCCCCTCGCGCGTTGGTCACACGATTCAGCGTATCGCAACAGCAATGAACAGCATGGCTGGCGATCTAGGCCGCCTCGCTGATCGATATCCAGCTTTTCGGGAGACCGCTAGGGCGATGACTCGAATCTGGACCGAAGGAATGGCAGGGCTAGCTGGCGAGTCCAAATCTGAAAAGCTAGACTTCTCGGCTGCCAAGCTTTCAGACGAACGACCTAGGAAGAGGGTTCGGTCGGCTCGAAACTCGGAACCGCTTAAGTAGGGGCACTCTTCTTCAGCTCCCGCTAGTCTATTCTGGTACCACTCGCGGGGTCGAAATAATGACCGAGGGCGGGGTCGAAGCGCAGCGGCAGCCTGCCGGTGCGCGCGTCGAGCGAGGAGTGAAGCCTTGCCGCAATCCGGGAGGCTTCACCCACATGGCCATAGACCAGCGTGTCGGAGCCGAGCGGCTCGATCAGGTCGACCTCGGCAACCAGCATGGCGTCGGACTCGCCGCAGGGCTCGAGGTGCTCCGGGCGGATGCCGAACAGCACGTCGCGGCCGTTCTTCTTCTGCGGGATCAGGTTCATCGGCGGCGAGCCGATGAAGCCGGCGACGAAGACGCTGGCGGGCCGCGCGTACACCTGCAGGGGCGCGCCGATCTGCTCGGCGCGGCCGGCGTTCATGACGATCATGCGGTGCGCGAGGGTCATCGCCTCCACCTGATCGTGAGTCACGAAAAGGCTGGTAGTTCCCAGGCGGCGGTGCAGCGCCTGCAGCTCGGCGCGCATCTGCACCCGCAGCTTGGCGTCGAGGTTGGAGAGCGGCTCGTCGAAGAGGAACACCGCCGGCTCGCGCACGATCGCCCGGCCCATGGCGACGCGCTGGCGCTGGCCGCCCGAGAGCTGGCGCGGCTTCCTCTGCAGGAAGTTCTTCAGCTCGAGGATCTCGGCCGCCTTCTGCACGCGCGTGTCGATCTCGGCCTTGGCGAAGCCCTTGATGCGCAGGCCGTAGGACATGTTGTCGTACACCGTCATGTGCGGGTAGAGCGCATAGTTCTGGAACACCATCGCGATGTCCCGGTCCTTGGGCTCGAGCTCGTTCACGACGCGGCTGCCGATGACGATCTCTCCGGCGGTGATCGGCTCGAGGCCCGCCACCATGCGCAGCAGGGTCGACTTGCCGCAGCCCGAGGGGCCGACGATGACGACGAACTCGCCGTCCTCGATGTCCATCGACACGCCGTGGATGACTTCCAGCTCGCCGTAGTTCTTGCGAACGTCTTTGAAGGAGAGTTCTGCCATTACTTCTCCGTCTCGACCAGGCCGCGCACGAACCAGCGCTGCATCAGCACGACGACCAGGGCCGGGGGCAGCATCGCCAGGATCGCCGTGGCCATGATCAGGTTCCACTCGTTGGCGGCGTCGCTGCCGACGATCATGCGCTTGATGCCGATCACGGTGGTGTACATGGACTCGTCGGTGGTGATGAGCAGCGGCCACAGGTACTGGTTCCAGCCGTAGATGAACTGGATGACGAACAGCGCCGCCATGGTGGTCTTGGACAGCGGCAGCACCACGTCCCAGAAGAAGCGCATCGGCCCGGCGCCGTCGACGCGCGCCGCCTCGGCGAGCTCGTCGGGCACGGTCATGAAGAACTGCCGGAACAGGAACGTCGCCGTAGCCGAGGCGATGAGGGGGATGGTGAGGCCGGCGTAGCTGTTCAGCATGCCCAGGTCGGCGATCACCTTGAAGGTCGGGATGATGCGCACCTCGACCGGCAGCATCAGGGTGACGAAGATCATCCAGAAGAAGAACATGCGCAGCGGGAAGCGGAAGTAGACGATCGCGAACGCCGAGATGATCGAGATCGCGATCTTGCCGAGCGGGATGCCGAGCGCCATGACCGTGCTGTTGATCAGCATGTTGCCGACCGCGGCTTTCGAGCCCTTGGTCGAGCCGGCGGCGAGCACCTGGCCGTAGTTCTCGACCAGCTGGTCGCCCGGCACGAGCGGCATCGGCACCTCCATGATGCGCTCGAGGGTGTGCGTCGAGGCGACGAAGGTGACGTAGAGCGGGAACGCCACCGCCAGCACGCCGAGGATCAGCACCGCGTGCGAGAGGATGGTCAGCCCGGGGCGGTTCTCGACCATCAGTACTGAACCCGCCGCTCAATGAAGCGGAATTGGATCACCGTAAGCGTTATGACGATGAACATGAGGATCACCGACTGCGCGGAGGAACCCCCGAGGTCGGCCGCCTTCACGCCGTCGTGATAGACCTTGTAGACGAGGATCTGCGTCGCCGTGGCCGGACCGCCCTGCGTAGTGGCGTCGATCACGCCGAAGGTGTCGAAGAAGGCGTAGACGATGTTCACCACCAGCAGGAAGAAGGTGGTGGGCGAGAGCAGCGGGAACACCACGGTCCAGAAGCGCCGCGTCGGGCCGGCGCCGTCGATCGCCGCCGCCTCGATCAGCGAGCGCGGGATCGACTGCAGGCCGGCGAGGAAGAACAGGAAGTTGTACGAGATCTGCTTCCACACCGAGGCGATCACCACCAGCGCGAGCGCCTGGTTGTCGTTGATGATCCAGTTCCAGTCGACGCCGAAGCCGCGCAGCGCGTGCGTGACGATGCCGATCGAGGGCGCGAACAGGAACGCCCACAGCACGCCGGCGACCGCCGGCGCCACCGCGTACGGCCAGATGAGCAGCGTCTTGTAGGCGAGCGCGCCGCGCAGCACGCGGTCGGCCATGGCCGCGAGCAGCAGCGAGATGGCGATGCCGAAGAACGCCACCAGCACGCTGAACACCGCGGTCACCTTGAACGAGGCGAGGTAGTTGCCGTCGCGGAAGAGGTGGGCGAAGTTCTGCAGCCCGACGAACTGGGTCCGCTCGCCGAAGGCGTCCTGCAGCTGGAACGAGTACCAGACCGCCTGCGTGGCCGGCCAGAAGAAGAAAATGATCGTGATCGCGATCTGCGGCGCGACCAGCGCGTACGGCAGCCACGCCGAGCGGAAAACGACCCGCTTTTCCATCCGGCGTGGCTATCCTGGAGCTACTTGTTGGCGGCCTCGAACTGCCGCAGGATCTCGTTGGCGCGCTTCACCGCATCGTTGAGCGCGGTTTGCGCGTCCTTCTTGCCTGCGAACGCGGCCTCCAGCTCCTCCTCGATCACGGTGCGGCCCTGCACGAAGTTGCCGAAGCGCAGGCCTTTGGAGTTGGCGGTCGGCGCCTTGTTGGTGAGCTGCTTGACCGCCAGCTCGGCGCCCGGCTCCTTGTCGTAGAA
>JBQTJF010000112.1:0-2736 GCA_052387375.1 Betaproteobacteria bacterium | reverse complement strand
GGACGGCACGCGGCCCGGCGTAGGGCGAAAGCCCGCCACGTTGCAGAAGTTGCCGGGGTTGCGCAGCGAGGCGCCGAGGTCCGAGCCGTCGGCGAAAGGCAGCATGCCGCAGGCGACCGCGGCGGCGGCGCCGCCCGAGGAGCCGCCGCAGGTCTTCGACAGGTCGTAGGGGTTGCGCGTCGCCCCGAACACGGCGTTGAAGGTCTGGCTGCCCGCGGCGAACTCCGGCGTGTTGGTCTTGCCGATGGTGATCGCCCCGGCCGCCGAGAGGCGCTCGACGATCAGGTGGTCCCCGGCCGGCACGTGGTCGCGGTAGATCGGCGAGCCGAAGGTGGTGCGGATGCCCTTGGTCGGCACCACGTCCTTGTAGGCGATCGGCAAGCCCGCCAGGGGAGCTTTGAAAGACCCCTTTTCATCCAGAACCTTCGCCTGCTTCAGCGCAAGCTCGGGCAGGAAGGTGACGATGGCGTTCACCTTCGGGTTGACGCGCTCGATCTGCGCGATGAAGGCGCGCACCAGCTCGCTCGCCGAGAGCTTCCTCGCCTTCAGCAGCCTGACCAGGGACGCGGCCGGCTTGAAGCAGAGCTCGCTCATCTATATCAGCACGATGTCGAACTGTTCCTGCGCATAGCTCGACTCGACGTGCGTCGAGATCGGCTTGCCGATGAAGTCCGAGAGCATGGCGAGCGCCGGGGACTCCTCCTCGAGGAACAGATCCACCACGCGCTGCGAGGCGAGCACGCGGAATTCCCTGGCATGGAAGGCGCGCGCCTCGCGCAGGATCTCGCGCAGGATCTCGTAGCACACCGTGTGCGCGGTCTTGACCGCGCCGCGCCCGCCGCAGGTCGGGCAGGGCTCGCACAGCACGTGCGCGAGCGACTCGCGCGTGCGCTTGCGCGTCATCTCCACCAGGCCGAGCGCGGTAAAGCCGTTCACCGTCATGCGCGTGCGGTCGCGCGCCAGCGCGCGCCTGAGCTCCTCGAGCACCGCGGCCCGGTGCTCCTCGCTCTGCATGTCGATGAAGTCGACGACGATGATGCCGCCGAGGTTGCGCAGGCGCAGCTGCCGCGCGATCGCCTGCGCCGCCTCGAGGTTGGTCTTGAACACGGTGTCGTCGAAGTTGCGGCTGCCGACGAAGCCGCCGGTGTTGACGTCGATGGTGGTCATCGCCTCGGTCTGGTCGATGACCAGCGTGCCGCCGGACTTGAGCTCGACGCGGCGGGCCAGCGCGCGCTCGATCTCGGTCTCGACGTCGTAGAGCTCGAACAGCGGCCGCTCGCCGGCGTAGGGCTCGATGCGGCCGCGCAGCTGCGGCATGTACTGCTCGGCGAAGGCGGCGAGCTTCTGCCAGGTCTCGCGCGAGTCGACCACGACGCGGCTCGTCTCGGCGCTCACCATGTCGCGCAGCACGCGCTGCGCGAGCGACAGGTCCTGGTAGACGCGCTGCGGCGGCGCCGCGCCGAGCGACCTTTCCTGGATGACGCTCCACAGGTGGCGCAGGTAGGCGAGGTCGGCGCGCAGCTCCTCCTCCGCGGCGCTCTCGGCGAGCGTGCGCACGATGAAGCCGCCCCGCTCCTCGGCGCCGGCCAGCTCGCGCAGGCGCTCGCGCAGGGCGGCGCGCCCGCTCTCGTCGCCGATCTTCTGCGAGATGCCGATGTGCGGGTCGTGCGGCAGGTAGACGAGCAGCCGCCCGGCGATCGAGATCTGCGTCGACAGGCGCGCGCCCTTGGAGCCGAGCGGGTCCTTCGCCACCTGCACCAGCAGCGGCTGGCCCTCGGCGAGGAGCTTCTCGATCGGCTTCGCCTCCTTGCGGCCCTCGACGATGTCGGCGACGTGCAGGAAGGCGGCGCGCTCCAGGCCGATGTCGACGAAGGCCGACTGCATGCCCGGCAGCACGCGTGCCACGCGGCCCATGTAGATGTTGCCGACCAGGCCGCGGCTCGCCGCGCGCTCGACGAGCAGCTCCTGCACCGCGCCGCCCGCGGCGACGGCGACCCGCGTTTCCTGCGGCGTGACGTTGATGAGGATCTCTTCGCTCAACGGCGCAGCGGCAGCTTGTCGAGGAGCTGGCTGGTCTCGAAGAGCGGCAGCCCCATCACCCCGGAGTAGCTGCCGCGCAGCTCGACGACGAAGCGCGCGGCGCGCCCCTGGATGGCGTAGGCCCCGGCCTTGTCGTCGCACTCGCCGGTGGCGACGTACTGCTGGATCTCCTGCTCGGAGAGCGGCTTCAGCCGCACCTCCGAGCGCGACACCGCCGACTCGAGCCAGTCGCCGTGCTTGAGCGCCGCCGCCGTCAGCACTTCGTGCGTGCGCCCGGAGAGCGCGGCGAGCATGCCGGCGGCCTGCTCGCGGCTCGCCGGCTTGCCGAAGATCGTGCCCTCGAGGGCGACCGTGGTGTCGGCGGCGAGCACCGGCGCCTGCGGCAGGTTGCGCTGCAGGAGGCGGCGCCAGCCGGCCTCGGCCTTGGCGCGCGCCATGCGCTCGACGTACGCGCCCGGCTCCTCGCCGGCCTGCGGCGTCTCGTCGACCTCGGCGTCCTCGCCGGGACGGGCGCGGAACAGCAGCAGGTGGTAGCGCACGCCGATCTGCGAGAGCAGCTCGCGCCGGCGCGGACTGCGCGAGGCGAGGTAGATGCCGCGCTCGAGCGGGCCGATCATCAAAAAACTATACCCGATGGTACGGGTGGCCGGTGAGCAGGGTCGCGGCGCGATACAGCTGCTCGAGGAGCAGCACCTG
>JBQTJF010000111.1:0-3644 GCA_052387375.1 Betaproteobacteria bacterium | reverse complement strand
TTCATGTCAGTTGCTCCACCGCGCATTGCGCGACCCGCGACGCATGAAACGCTGGTGTAATACGCTGGCGGCGTCCGGCACAGAGGTCGGTTCGTACTTGGTGCCTTGAACCCGTATGTCAGTTGGACCCGCGGCCCTACGAGCACCCCGTACTGTCGCCATGGGCCTAGCGCCCTTGAGCACGCATCCTAGAGTTCGATGACGTGGGCCGCACGCCGATGTCGCCGCGACACGGAGATGACGATGGAAGTGATTCATCCGCGCTGCGCGGGACTGGACGTTCACAAGCAAACGGTGGTTGCCTGCGTGCGCATTGCGCGAGACGGACCGCCTCTGCAGGAAGTTCGCACGTTCCCCGCCACCACTTCGGGCCTGCTTGCTCTGGCCGACTGGCTGGAGTCCTTCGGCGTCGAGCACGTGGTCATGGAGGCGACCGGGGTCTACTGGAAGCCGGTATGGCATGTGCTCGAAGGTCACTTCGAGCTCATTCTCGCCAACGCCGCGCACGTCAAGAACGTTCCTGGCCGCAAGACCGACGTCAACGACGCGATGTGGCTGGCCGATCTGCTCGCCCATGGGCTGATCCGCGCGAGCTTCGTGCCGCCGCTGGAGGTTCAGGAGCTGCGCACCCTCACGCGAACGCGCAAGCAGTTCGTGCGCGAGAAAGGGGCGCACGTGCAGCGTATCGAGAAGCTGCTCGAGGACGCCAACCTCAAGCTCGGCGCCGTGCTCACCGACATCATGGGGAAGAGCGGTCGGGCGGTTCTGCAAGCGCTCATCGACGGCGAAACCGATCCCGAGCGGCTGCTCAGCCGCGTAAGCGCTCGCGTCAAGGCGAGCCGCGAGGAGCTTCTCGAGGCGCTGCGCGGGCGCGTCAGTGCTCACCACCGCTTCATGCTCAAGCTGCATCTCGGGCACATCGACGCGCTCGATCAGGCCATTGCCGCCATCGAGAAGGAGGTGGGCCTTGGCCTTGAACCGTTTCGGCACGCCGCCAGGCTGCTGAGCACCATCCCCGGCGTTAGCGACGTCAGCGCTCACGTGATCGTCGCCGAGATCGGCATCGACATGGCGCGCTTTGCCACCCCCGCGCACCTGCTGTCCTGGGCCTGCTTGTGCCCACGCAACGACGAGAGCGCCGGCAAGCGCCGCAGCACACGCCTGCGCCGCGGCGGCCGATGGCTCAAGACGACGCTCGTGCAAGCCGCTTGGGCCGCCGTCAAGGTCAAGGGCAGCTACCTGCAGGCGCAGTTCCATCGCCTGCGCGCGCGGCGCGGCGCCAAGAAAGCCATCATCGGCGTCGCCGCCTCCATGCTGACAGCCGCCTGGCACATGCTCCGAAAAGACACGCCCTGGCACGATCTGGGTGCGGCGCACTTCGACCGCACCGACGCCAAGAAAACCGCCGCGCGCCTCATTCGACGGCTCCAGCAAATCGGCTACGCCGTGCAGGTCACGCCCGCTTGATCGCCACAGTCGAGACAGTTTCATCCTAGCGGCATCAGGATCCTGAAAATGGTGCGGCCGGGGCGGGACTCGAACTCGACGACGCCCTGGTGGTACTGGACATACGTCTGCGCGAGCGAAAGTCCCAAGCCGGTGCCGCCCTCCCTCCCGGAGACGAGCGGATTGAAGATCCGGTCCTGGATCTCATCCGGCACGCCCGGGCCGTCGTCGACCACTTGCAATTCTAATGCCAGCTTGTGGCGCTGCTTGAGGATGGTCACTTGCCGCAGCGCCCTGGTTCTGAAGATCACTTTCTGACTTCCAGCCTGTGCCGCGTTGCGGGCGATGTTGAGCACCGCCTGGATGAGCTGCTCGCGGTCGCCGAGGAGCTCCGGCAGGCTGGGGTCATAGTCGCGCTCGATATCGGCGCCGAACTCGGCCTTGACGAGGCTCCTCACCCGCTCGAGCACCTCGTGCACGCTGAAGGCCTCCAGGCGCGGCGCGCGGTGCGGCGTGAGCATGCGGTCCATCAGGCTCTGCAGGCGATCGGCTTCCTTGATGATGACCTGGGTGTACTCGCGCAGATCGCTTCTGCCCAGCTCCCTTTCCAGAAGCTGCGCCGACCCGCGCAGGCCCCCGAGCGGGTTCTTGATCTCGTGCGCGAGGTTGCGGATCAGCTCCCGGTTCGCCTGCTGCTCGGACTGCAGCCGCTCCTCGCGCGCCATGCGCAGCTGCTCGCTGATGGGGCGCAGCTCGGCGACCAGCACGGCATCGGGCAGGTCGACGCGCGCCACGACGCAGGAAAGCGGCAGCGGCTCGCGGCCGGGCCGCGCGTAGGTGACGTTGCGCGCCGAATAGTCCCAGTGCACGCTTCGCGCTTCCTGCAGCGTCTTCTCCAGGTGCTCGCGCTCGACGAACAGCGGCAGGAACGGCTGGCCGAGCAGGCTCTTCGCGCCGGTGGCGAGCAGGCTCTCGGCGGCCGGGTTGGCATAGCGCACGACCAGATCGTCGTCGAGCGCCACTACTGCCGTGGGTAGCAGCTCCAGGCCGGAGAATGGCGCCACTAGCGGCTAAGGTTCGACAGCTCCCGCTTCAGCGCTTCGATGTTCTTCTGGTGGGTCTCGACGCTGTCCTTGTAGGGTTGCAGGCGCTCCAGGACGCGCGCGTAGTTACGCTCGTCGCCGGTGCGGATCGCTTCCTGGTCGGCGAGGTCCTTCTGCGCCTTGGAGAGGAGCTGCTGCTCGGAGACGAGCTCCTTCTCCAGGATCTCGCGCTGGCGGCCCTTGGCACTTGCTCTTTGAGAAGGAGACTCTTTCGGAAAAGCACCGGATCGCGCCGGTGGCGCCGGCACCACGTTCACCTCGCGCGACACCACCTCGCACTTCTTGCCGCGCGTGTCGCGCTTGTCGCTGGTGTAGAGCGGCCGGCCGTTCTCGTCGTAGCACTTGTAGATTTCCGTGACCTGGGCGAGCGCCGGCGTCGCGCCGAGCGCCCCCAGGACCGCCATCACCCCCGCCAGCTTCCGCCCCATGCGCGGAAGTCTAGCAAAATCAACGCCAAAGCGTCTTTTACGACGAGTAATACATGTCAAATTCGACCGGATGGGTGGTCATCCGGAAGCGCGTCAACTCTTCCTCCTTGAGGCCGATGTACGCCTCGAGCATGTCCTCGGAGAACACCCCGCCGCGCGTCAGGAAGGCGTGGTCGTCGCGCAGGCAGTCGAGGGCCTGCTCGAGCGAGGCACAGACCTTCGGCACCCGCTGCGCCTCCTCCGGGGGCAGGTGGTACATGTCCTTGTCGATCGGGTCGCCCGGATGGATCTTGTTCTGCACCCCGTCCAGGCCGGCCATCAGCATCGCCGCGAAGGCGAGATAGGCGTTGGTGGTCGGGTCGGGGAAGCGCACCTCGACGCGCCGGCCGTTGGGGCTGGCGACGTACGGAATGCGGCAGGCCGCCGAGCGGTTGCGCGCCGAGTAGGCGAGGTTGACCGGCGCCTCGAAGCCCGGCACCAGGCGCTTGTACGAGTTGGTGCCCGGGTTGGTGATGGCGTTGAGCGCCTTGGCGTGCTTGATGATGCCGCCGATGTAGTGCAGGGCGAAGTCCGAGAGCCCGGCGTAGCCGTTGCCGGCGAAGAGGTTCTTGCCGCCCTTCCACACCGACTGGTGGCAGTGCATGCCCGAGCCGTTGTCGCCGACCAC
>JBQTJF010000110.1:0-20405 GCA_052387375.1 Betaproteobacteria bacterium | reverse complement strand
CGCGCGAGCGCGAGCACGCCGAAGCCGTTTCGACCGGGGAATTGCAGGAAAGGCTCCAGGCCGAAAGGAAGAGCGAGGCGCTCGCCGCGCAGCGCGCGGAGGCGGAATCGCGCGCCACCGCGAGCCTGCAGGCGCGCATCACCGCCGAAGAGGCGCTCGCCCGCAAGTCGCTCGAGGCCGCGGAGGCCGACCGCCGCGCCGCGCAGGCCGAGCGGGAGCGCGCGCGGCACGAGGAAGAGCTCGAGCTCGCCCTCGCCGCCAAGGCCGAGGCCGATGCGCAGGCGGCGAAAGCGGCAAGGGAGCGGGAGCGGGCAGAGGTCAAGGCGGCCGCCGCCTTGCAGAAAAGAACCGCAGTGCAAAAGAGGACCGAGGCCAAGGCGCTCGCCCGCGCCGAGGCCGAGTCCGCCGCCGCCGCCGCCCTGCGCCGCAAGCTCGCCGCCGAGCACGCGCTCGAGGACAGCCAGGCCGCCGCCGCGGCGGCGGCGCAGCGCGCCGGCGAAGCCGAGGCCGAGCGCCGCGACAACGCCAGCATCCTCGCGAGCTACCGCAAGCCGCTGCGCCTGGGCTGGGCCGCGGTGGTCCTCCTGCTCGTCCTGGGCGCCGGCACCTACGTCTACCTGAAGGAAAAGCCCGTCTCGCCGCCCCCGGCGCCGATCGAAGCCGACGCGCCGGCCGGCGGTCCGCTGAAGCTCAAGCTCGACTACCGCCTGCGCTGAGAACGGGGTCAGACCCCGATCTTCCGGCCCTGGAAACAGCCGCTTGGCGGCCAAAAATGTTCCCGATCGGGAACATTTCCGGAAAGCCGCGATTTGCCTTTTGTGCGGTGCGGGAGTAGCGTTGCGGCCCTCTTGGCCCAAGCCTCCAAAGCCGGCAAGAGCTCCACCGCGGCGCTGACCCTCGCCGCCCTCGGCATCGTCTTCGGCGACATCGGCACGAGCCCGCTGTACGCGGTGAAGGAGACCTTCGCGCCGGGGCACGCCATCCCCCTCGACGCCGCCAACGTCCTCGGCGGCCTCTCGACGATGTTCTGGGTGCTGATGATCGTGGTGTCGCTCAAGTACGTCGTGCTCATCATGCGGGCGGACAACCGGGGCGAGGGCGGCATCATGGCGCTGATCGCGCTGGCGCAGACCGCGATCCGCGAGCAGCCGCAATGGCGCGTGCCGCTGCTCCTCATCGGCGTGTTCGGCGCCTCGCTCTTCTACGGCGACGCGGTGCTCACCCCGGCGATCTCGGTGCTTTCGGCGGTGGAAGGCCTGGAGGTCGGCACCGCCGCGCTCAAGCCCTACGTCGTGCCGGTCGCGGTCGGGGTGCTGTTCGCGCTCTTCGCGCTGCAGGCGCAGGGCACCGCGGCGGTCGGGCGGCTCTTCGGCCCGATCACCATGGCCTGGTTCGTCGCCATCGGTGTCGCCGGCATCGGCGGCATCGCCGGCGCCCCGCAGGTGCTCGCCGCGCTCAACCCCCTGCACGCGCTCGCCTTCCTCTCGAGCCATGTCGTCGAGTCGTTCGTCGTGCTGGGCTCCATCGTGCTCGCCGTCACCGGCGCCGAGGCGCTCTACGCCGACATGGGGCACTTCGGCAAGAAGGCGGTGCGCATCGGCTGGTTCAGCCTGGTGGCGCCGGCGCTGGTGCTGAACTACTTCGGCCAGGGCGCGCTGCTGCTCGCGCGCCCGGAGGCGGTGCAGAACCCCTTCTACCTGCTGCTGCCCGGCTGGGCGCTCTACCCGATGGTGGCGCTCGCCACCGCCGCCACCGTGATCGCCTCGCAGGCGGTGATCTCCGGCGCCTACTCGATCACCCGCCAGGCGGTGCAGCTCGGCTTCCTGCCGCGCATGAACATCGTGCACACCTCGGCGCGCGAGATGGGCCAGGTCTACATCCCGAGCGTCAACTGGCTGCTGTGCGCGGCGGTGGTGGCGGCGGTGATCGGCTTCGGCTCCTCCTCGCGCCTCGCCGGCGCCTACGGCGTCGCGGTGACCGCGACCATGCTGGTCGACACGCTGCTCACCTTCTTCGTCATCCGCTTCCTGTGGCGCTATCCGCTGTGGCTGTGCGTCGGCGCCACCGGCTTCTTCCTCGTCATCGACCTCGCCTTCTTCTCCTCCACGCTGCTCAAGATCGCCGACGGCGGCTGGTTCCCGCTGGTCATCGGCGCCGGCGTGTTCGCGGTGATGACCACCTGGCGGCGCGGCCGCGAGCACCTCTTCGCCCGCGTGCGCGCCTCCTCGGTGCCGCTCGAGCCCTTCCTCGAGTCGCTCTTCGTCGAGCCGCCGCAGCGCGTGCCCGGCACCGCCGTCTTCCTCACCGCCACGCCCGACGCCACGCCGCACGCGCTCCTGCACAACCTCAACCACAACAAGGTCCTGCACGAGCGCGTGGTGTTCCTCACGGTGGAGATGCGCGACGAGCCCTGGGTGCCGGAGAAGCAGCGCGTCGTCTGCCAGAAGCTCGCGCACGGCTGCTGGCGCGTGCGCGTGCACTACGGCTTCATGGACCGGCCGGACCTGACCCAGGCGCTGAAGCAGTGCGCGAAATCCGGCATCGCCTTCGACATGATGGAGACCTCGTTCTTCCTCTCGCGCGAGCTGGTCGTGCCCGCCGAGCGCGGCGTCGCCGGCATGGCGCTGTGGCGCGACCGCCTGTTCGCCATGCTGGCGCGCAACGCCGGCAACGTCACCGACTTCTTCAACATCCCCACCAACCGCGTCATCGAGCTCGGCACGCGGGTGCAGATCTAAACTTAGCTAGAGAAGGTCTGAAGAAGTCTCCCCCGCGAAGGCGGGGGCGCAATTTTTCTGAATACATGGGTCCCCGCCCCCGACTGAAGCACTCGGGGGTGACGCTCCTGCGCGGGGACGACAGTCCAGCGCTTTCTCAGAGTCTCCCTAGCTACCAGCGGTCGGCGCCGAAGATGAGGTCGGGGACGAAGAGCACCAGCTCGGGCATGAAGACGAGCGCGAGCGCCACCAGCGACACGGCGGCGAGGAAGGGCAGCGACTCGCGCGTGTACTCGCCGATCGGGCAGCGCAGGATCGAGCACACGGCGTACATCGCCGCGCCCACCGGCGGGGTGAAGTTGCTGATCGTCACCGCCACCACGAACACCAGGCCGAAATGCACCGGGTCGGCGCCGAGCTCGGTCACGAGCGGCAGGAAGATCGGCGTCAGCATGATGATCAGCACCGCGCCGTCGATGAAGCAGCCGGCGACGATGAGGAAGGCGACGATCAGGAGCATCACCAGGTCCGCGTTCTCGCTCAGGCCCAGCATCGCCGCGGTGATCGCCTCGGGCACGCGCTCGAACACGATGCCGTAGCCGAAGATCGCCGACATGGCGAGGATGAACATCACCGCGCCGATGTCGACCAGGCTGCCCTCGAGCGCCGCGCGCCAGCTCGCGCGCTTGAGCTGCCGGTAGGCGAGCGCGCCGACCGCGACGGCGTAGACGACGGCGAAGGCGCCGATCTCCGAGGGCGTGAATACGCCGAAGCGCAGGCCGGCGAGCAGGAACACCGGGAAGAGGATGGCCCAGATCCCGCCCCACATGGCGCGCCCGACCTCGCGCGCCGTGGGGCGCGTCTTGCGCTCCGGCGCGTAGCCTCTCACCGCGGCAGTGACGGAGATGGTGAGCGCGAGCGCGGCCCACAGCATGAGCGCCGGGATGATGCCGGCGGCGAAGAGCCGCCCGATCGACACCTGGCCCACGGTGCCGTACAGGATGAAGCCGATGCCCGGCGGGATGAGCGGCGTCATGAGCGAGCCGAAGGAGAGCACGCCCGCGGCGTAGCCGCGCGAGAAGCCGCGCGCGAGCATCTCGCCGCCGAGCATGCGCGTCTGCATCGCCGCATCGGCGATGGCCGAGCCCGATACCCCGCCCATCAGCGTGGCGAGCGCGATCGACACCTGCGCGAGGCCGCCGCGCAGCCGCCCGGTGAGCACGGTGGCGAGCTCGAGCAGCCGTCGCGTGATGCCGGAATGGTTGAGGAAGTTGCCGGCGAGGATGAACAGCGGCACCGCGAGCAGCGCGAAGTTCTGCGTCTGCGTCACGGTAAGCTGGATCGGGATGGTCACCGGCAGCTCCGGGTGCTGCAGGAAGAACACGCAGCCGGCGATGCCGATGGCGAAGGCGACCGGCATGCCGATCGCGAGCAGCACGACGAACGCCGCGACGACGAGGAGCATCTAGCGCGCCAGCTCGGCGCGCGCCTTGAGCGCGGTGGTGGCGAGCAGCAGCGCCGCGCCCTCGGGCATCGCCATCGTCACCCAGGAGTAGCTCACTTCCGGCATGCCCTGGAAGCTGCGCTCGCGGCTGATCCAGGACAGCCACAGCCCCATGACGATGGCGTAGAGCAGGAACGCCGAAATGATCAGGTAGTTGAGCAGGCGGCAGGCCGCCTGCAGCCGCGGCGGCAGGCGGCTCGTCACCACCTCGATCGACATCAGGTTGCCGCGCCGCCAGGCGATGTCGGCGCAGAAGAACACCGCCCAGGCGAAGAGGCAGGTCGCCACGTCCACCGCCCAGTTGATCGGATAGCCGAAGAGCCGCGTCACGCCCGCGGCGAAGATGAGCAGCACCATCGCGAGCAGGAAGACCGCCGCGATGACTGCCTCGGCGGCGATCACCCGCTCATACAGCCGCTTCATCGCTCAGTTCTTGCCGATCTCCCTGTGCACCTGCCGCTTCGCGTCCTGGATGCCGAGCGCCTCGTAGGCCTTCTCGCCCGCCTTGCGGAAGGCGGCCAGGTCGGGCTCGACGACGGTCATGCCGCGCTTCTTCAGCTGCTGCTCGACCTCGTCCTCGAGCTTGAAGATGCGGCGCGAGGTCGCCTCGCCGGCCTTGTCGCACTCCTCGACCAGCGCCTGCTGGTAGTCCCTGGGCAGGGCGTTGAACCACTTCGCGCTCACCACCTCAAAGTTGATCAGCATGATGTGGCGCGTTTCGCTGGCGAACTTCAGCACCTCGTAGAACTTGCCGCCCGGGATGTTGTTGTAGACCAGCTCGACGCCGTCGATGGCGCGCTGCTGCAGGCCGGGGTACATCTCGCCGAAGGCCATGGCCACCGGCGTCGCGCCGAGCGCCCGGATCGACTCCTGCCAGATCGGCGCGGGCGGGGTGCGGATGCGCAGCCCCTTCAGGTCCTCGGGCGTGCGGATCGGCTTGTTGGTGAAGAAGTGCCGGTAGCCCTGCACCCAGTTGAACGACACGACCTTGAAGCCGAACTTGTCGGCGAGCTCCCGGTTCCACTTCACCACCGTGGGCGCCTTGCGCAGCTTCGCCACCTCCTCCAGCGTCTCGGCGAAGTAGGGGCCGTTCATCACCGCGATGCCCGGCACGTAGTTGCCCATGCGCGCGGAGTCGGTGTTCTGGCCGATGTTGGCCCCCTGGCGGATCTGCTCGAGGATGTCCTCCTCCTTGCCGAGCGCGGCGCTGTGGAACACCTCGATCTTCAGGCCGCCTTTGGTGCGCGCCTCCACCGCCTTCGCCCACGCGAGGAAGCCGGCGTGGTAGGGCTCCTTGGGGCCGAGCACGTGGTTGAACTTCAGCGAATGCTTGGGCTGGGCGTGGGCGAGGCCGCAGGCGGCCGCAAGCAGGACGACGATCAGGGCTCTCATCGTGGCACCTCCTCGTGCGCTAGTATCTAGACCATGAAACCGTTTTGTCCATCTTGTTTGAGCGTATGAAACAATCCACGCACCGCTCGCTGGAGCGCGGCCTCGCGCTCCTCGAGGCGGTGGCCGCGTCGGCGCGCCCGGCGCCGCTCGCCGAGACGGCGCGGCGGCTGGGGCTGCACCGCAGCACCGCGCACCACCTGATGCAGACCCTGGTGAGCGCGGGCTACCTGCGCCAGGAGCCCGCGACGCGCGGCTACGAGCTGACGCCCAAGCTCTACCAGCTCACCGGCCGGCTGTGGAGCGTCGAGCAGCTCGGCGAGCTCGCGCAGCCCTTCCTCGAGGAGCTGACGCGGGCGACCGGCGAGGGCACGAGCGTCGCCGGCTGGTTCGACGGCCGCGTGCGCATCGTCGCCAAGCGCGAGGCCGATGCGCCGGTGCGCGTGGTGCAGGACCTCGGCGAGCGTCCGCTCTATTGCACCGCGGTAGGCAAGGCGATCGCCGCCTGGCTGCCGCCCCCCGAGCTGCGGGCCGCGCTCGCCCGCGCGCGCATGGTGCGGCTCACGCCCAAGACCATCGCCACGCGCGCCGCCTTCGAGGCCGAGCTGCGGCGCATCCGCACCGCCGGCCACGCCATCGACGACGAGGAGCAGCACGAGGGCCTGCGCTGCATCGCCATGCCGGTCTTCTGCTACACCGGCCAGGTCATCGCCTCGATGTGCGTGCTCGGCCCCAAGCCCCGCATGACCCAGCAGAAGCTCCACACCGTGCGCAGCCCGCTCGCCACCCTCTGCCGCCGCCTCTCCGAGCGCCTGGGATTCTCAGGATAAGGCTTTACGTTTCGCTCGCCTGCTGGGCGGACCTTCGCTCCCGCGGCTTTCGCGCGCGCGACCAGCCCGTCGACGTCCTTCACGAGGCGCGAGGCGAGCAGGATCGTCGCCGTGGGGCATGCAAACCTTAGAATAATTCGGCTGGAGGGAGCGCATGCGCGGGTTAGCATCGCCCGGCGTAGTTTACTGAAACAGAAACGCATGGCAATCAAGAAATCCGACCTCTATTCCTCGATCTGGGCGTCCTGCGACGAGCTGCGCGGCGGCATGGACGCGAGCCAGTACATGGACTACGTGCTTTTCATGCTGTTCATCAAGTACGTGTCTGACAAGTACGCGGACTACGACGGCTTCGAGCCGCCGATCGTCATCCCCAAGGGCGCGAGCTTCAATGACATGGTCGCGCTCACGGGCGACCCCGACATCGGCAACAAGATCAACACGCAGATCATCCAGCCGCTGATCGACGCCAACACGCGCCTCGCGCGCGCCGACTTCCCCGATTTCAACGATCCGAACAAGCTGGGCGACGGCCAGGCACGCGTAGAGCGCCTCGGCAACCTGATCGCCATCTTCAACAGCCCGGCCCTCGACTTCTCCGCGAACCGCGCCGAGCACGACGACATCCTCGGCGACGCTTACGAGTACCTGATGCGTCTCTTTGCCACCGAGAGCGGCAAGAGCAAGGGGCAGTTCTACACCCCGTCCGAGGTCAGCCGGGTCATCGCCAAAGCGATCGGCATTTCGCCGCGGAACACCGTCGTCGGCACCACCGCCTACGACCCCACCTGCGGCTCGGGCTCGCTGCTCCTCAAGGTCGCCGCCGAGGCGGGCAAGCACATCACGCTGGAAGGCCAGGAGAAGGACAGCACCACCGCCGGCCTCGCGCGCATGAACGTGATCCTGCACGACTTCGATACCGCCAAAATCGAATCCGGCGGTGAAGGCACGCTGGTAAAGCCAGCGCAGACCTGTCTCCGATCAGGCGGTTTTGGACGAGGTGCTGGACAACTGGCACGAATCGAAGCGTCGCATACCTGACGATCGGTGGCGCAAGGCGCTGGGCTGGATGAGAAAGAGGGGCTTAGTGCCCGGAGCTTCCGGGAAGTAACGCGGAATGACGCTCAGGATCTTCATCAGCAGTGTGCAGAAGGAGTTCGCGGAGGAGCGCGGGGCGCTGGGCGAGTTTCTGCACGGCGATGCCTTGATGCGCCGTTTCTTCGAGCCGTTCTTGTTCGAGCAGGTGCCCGCCGCCGACCGGCGCGTGGATGCGGTCTATTCCAGCGAAGTCAAGCGCTGCGACATTTACATATGATCCGGCGTTGCCGGGAGTCCGGACTGGCCGAACCGGAGTTCGCCGAGGCGGATGGTTTTGTGACGGTCGTACGCCGGCGCACCGCCTCGAATGCGGCCCCCGCAGTCACCCCCGAAGTGACCCCCGAAGTCACCCGTCAAGTCACCTGGAGTCGCGCTCGCGGGCCGTGCCGAGTGGTTCCGCCAGCCGGCAATTGGACGGTTGTGTAATAGGCAATTGGCCGGTAGTCTGGTCGGCAAATGGACGGTCCCGCATGAGGCTCTTTCCCCGACTGCTGGCTGCGAGCCTAAAGGCCGCGTTGCGCGACACGCCGGTGGTGTGCCTGCTGGGGCCGCGCCAGTCGGGGAAGACAACGCTCGCGCGCACGCTCGAGCCGCGCTACGCCTACGTCACCTTCGACGACGAGGCGACGCTCGCCTTCGCGCGTGCCGACCCGACGGGCTTCGTGGCGGCGCTGCCGGGGCGCGCGATCCTCGACGAGATCCAGCGTGTGCCGGAGCTGCTGCGTACGCTCAAGCTGGCGGTGGACCGCGACCGGCGGCCGGGCCGCTTCGTGCTGACGGGATCGGCCAATCTCCTGCTCTTGCCCGGGCTGGGCGATTCGCTCGCCGGGCGGATGGAGGTGGTTCAGCTTCATCCGCTCACGGCGGCTGAGCAGGCGCGCGCGCCGGGCCGGTTCCTCGCGGCGCTGCTGGAAGGGCGGTTGAAGCCGGCGATCCCGGGGAGCGCGCCGCCGCAGCCGCTCGCGTTGGCCGAGCGCATCGTCCGCGGCGGCTTCCCGGAAGCGGTGGCGCGTTCCGCGGCCCGCGCCCGGAGCTGGCATCGAGAATACCTGCGCACGCTGCTGGAACGCGACGTTCAGGACGTCGCGCGCGTGCGGGACACCGCCTCGGTGGGTCGCCTCCTCGAGATGCTTGCCCTTAGAACGGCGGAGCTGCTGAACGTGTCCAGCCTCGGCAACGACCTCAACCTGCGCCGAGAAACTGTGGAGCACTACTTGGCCGTATGCGAGCGTCTTTACCTGGTGCGGCGCCTGCCGGCTTGGCATCGCAACCCGGCGAGCCGCCTGATCAAGTCGCCGAAGGTCCATTTGGTGGACAGCGGGCTTGCCGCCACGCTGATGGGACTCGAGGCGTCCGGCTGGGCGACGCAGCGCGGGCGCTTCGGGCATCTGCTGGAATCCTTCGCCGTGCAGCAGCTCGTGGCGCAGGCGGGCTGGACCGACTCCGACCTGCGCTTCTGGCACTATCGCGACAAGGATCAGGTGGAGGTGGATCTCCTGATCACGCGCGGCCGGCAGACCTGGGGGGTGGAAGTGAAGTCGGCGGTGACGGTCAACCCGGCGGACGGCCAGGGCCTGCGGCGGCTGGCCGAGCAATGCGGCGCGGACTATCAGGGCGGCGTCCTGCTCCATGCCGGCGAAGGCTCGTTCGCGCTCGACGGCGGCCGCAACCTGGCGGTGCCGGTCGCCCGGCTCTGGGAGCTATAGGAACGCGATGCCGGCGACACCACGCTCCGAACGCAACACGCAGAACCGCGTCGTCGCACTGTTCAACGGCCTGGGCTACCGCTACCTCGACGACTGGAGCAAGCGCGAAGGCAACCGCGGCATCGAGGCCGAGTTCTTGCGCGCCAATCTTCAGGCGCGCGGCTACTCGGAGGCGCATATCGCCGCCGCGCTGCAGAAACTGCTCGCCGCCGCCGATACCACCGGCACCACGCTCTACCAGGCAGCATTGCGCTCCTACAAGCTGCTGCGTTACGGCGTCGAGGTGCAGGTCGCGGCGGGCAGGCCTCAGGACACCGTGCATCTGATCGACTGGGACCATGCGGAGAAAAACGACTTCGCGCTCGCCGAGGAGGTGACGCTCAAGGGCGGCGCAGTTGGGTCGAACCAGCGCCGGCCTGACGTCGTGCTGTACCTCAACGGGATCGCCATCGCCGTGCTCGAGCTCAAGCGCAGCTCGGTGGAGGTGGCCGACGGCGTCCGGCAGCTCATCACGAACCAGGAAGCGATCTTCAACGAGGCGTCCTTCCCCACCGTGCAGTTGCTTCTGGCGGGCAACGACGCGCAGGGGCTGCGTTACGGCACTGTGACTACGCGCGAGGAATTCTTCGTCGAGTGGAAGGCGGTGCCACTCGCCCCCGGTGCTCCGCTGCCGCCCGGGGCGCTCCTCGACCGGCCGCTCGCCGAGTTGTGCGACACGGCGCGGTTGCTCGACCTGATCCGTCACTTCGTGATCTTCGACAACGGCATCACGAAGGTGCCGCGCCATCACCAGTACGTGGGCATGAAGGCGGCGCAGGAGCGGCTGCGCAGGCGCGAAGGCGGCGTCATCTGGCATACGCAGGGCAGCGGCAAGAGCATCCTGATGGCGCTGCTCGCCAAATGGCTGCTGGAGCACGACCCCGAGGCGCGCGTCCTCGTCGTCACCGACCGGGACGAGCTCGACAAGCAGATCGAAGGCGTGATGAAGAACGCGGGCGTGGTGGCGGCGGACGCGCCGAGCCCGCGCATCACCACCCGGGCGGAGTTCGTCGCCAAGCTCGGGGCGACGCTGCCACGCCTGCTGTGCGCGCTCGTCCACAAGTTCGATCCGGCCGACCTGACGGGGGATCCGCCGCCGGTCCACGGGCGCTTCTACGTGTTCGTGGACGAATGCCACCGCACCCAGGGCGGCGACATGAACCGGCAGATGAAGCGCTGGCTGGAGGGCGCGATCTTCATCGGCTTCACCGGCACGCCGCTCCTGCGCAAGGACAGGCAGACCACGCGCGAGGTATTCGGCACCTATATCCACACTTACAAGTTACTTCCTGCAGCGCATGAAGACGAAGTGGGGCGGGTGCAACCAACGCGCGCGAACCATTCGGCTGAACACCGAGCTCGTCAAGAAGCCCCGGGACCTCCTCGAGTACGTGGTGCTGCATGAGATGCTTCACCTGATCGAACCCACCCACAATGACCGATTCGTGACGCTGCTCGCGAAGCACTGCCCGGCTTGGCGAGAAGCCAGGGCGGAGCTGAATGAGCTGCCGCTGGGTGCAGAGACTTGGAGGCCGTAGGGCTAAACTCACAAACTATGATCGTCGACCTGCGCTCCGATACCGTCACCCGCCCTTCGCCCGGGATGAAGCAGGCCATGCTGGAGGCGGAGCTCGGCGACGACGTGTTCGGCGACGACCCGACGGTGAACCGCCTGCAGGCGGGCGCCGCCGAGCTCTTCGGCTTCGAGGCGGGGCTGCTCTTTCCCTCCGGCACGCAGTCCAACCTCGCGGCGCTGATGAGCCACTGCCAGCGCGGCGAGGAGGTGATCCTCGGCATGGAGGCGCACAGCTACCGCTACGAGGCGGGCGGCGCCGCGGTGCTCGGCTCGATCCAGCCGCAGGCGATCGCCAACCGCCCCGACGGCACCCTCGACCTCGCCGAGGTCGAGGCGGCGATCAAGCCCGACGACCCGCACTTCGCGCGGACGCGCCTGCTGGCGCTCGAGAACACGATCTCAGGAAAGGTGTTGAAGAAGCAATATCTGTGGGAGGCGGTGCAGGTGGCGAAGAGGCGCAATCTCGCCACGCACCTCGACGGCGCGCGCATCTTCAACGCCGCCGTCGCCCTCGGGACGAACGTCAGGGACCTGTGCGCAGGCTTCGATTCGGTGTCGGCTTGCCTCTCGAAAGGCCTGGGGGCCCCCGCGGGAACGGTGCTGCTGGGAAGCGAGGAGCTGATCGCGAAGGCACGCAGACAGCGGAAGATCCTCGGCGGCGCGATGCGCCAGGCGGGCATCATCGCCGCCGCCGGGCTCTACGCGCTGGAAAACAACGTGCAGAGACTAAGTACAGATCATGAGAACGCTGCGCGGCTCGCGGCGGGCTTGAGCGAGCTCGGCCTGCCGGTCGAACAACACACCAATATGGCCTTCGTGAAGGTGGATCGACCGCAGGAGCTGGCCGAGCACCTGAAGCAGAACGGCGTCCTCGTGCTGCCGGGGGCGAGGATGCGCCTCGTAACGCACCTCGATGTCGACGCGGCGGGGATCGAGCGCGCGCTAAACGCGTTCCGCGCCTTCTACGAGCAGCCTAGCGCCGCTTCGCGAGCGCGCGCTCGATGATCGAGCGATCTTGGACGTCGCGTTCGCGCGCCGACTGCTTGGTTCGAAGGAGCCCCTCGAGATTCACGGTCCGCACGCGCACGCCGTCGAGGTCAATCACTTCTTCGAACGGCTTCAGGCTCTCGTAGGTCTCCCCGCAGGTGCGGAACACGAGATCGACGACGATCTCGTCGGCGACGCGGATGCCTTCTCCCTCCTCGAACCACTCGGGCGCCAGGTCGCGCGCGGAACGATCGGGAAGGACGAGCAAGGCGCGCTGGATCGGCGCAGCCGCCCCTCGCCGAGCGGGCACGAGTAGATCGATGTCGACGGTCGCGCGCGGGTAGCCGTGGGCGAGGAGCGCATAGCCGCCGATGAGCAGGTAGTCCGCTTTCTCTGCGTCAAGGGCGGCGAGAAGCCGCTTTAGATCGTCGAGCGTCGCCGGGCGCGACTGCTCGGTCATTTACGGCGCGCCGCCCCGGCTTGCGCCATGGCCTCGGCAAGCCAGGCATCCTGCTGCCGGTTAGCCTCCTCGAGCGTACGCCAGCGATAGATGCCCTTTGGTGCCGCAATGCGGCCGCCCGGCAGAAGCGCGCGCAGCGGATCATTGACCGCATACGCGGCGCGCAGCTGCTCGGCGGAGGGGCGCAGGGAAGGGGTGGGCATTGAGCGCCGGCCGACGGATTTCATCGAGCGATTCTACTTCCTCGCCGTCGCGAGCAGCCCTACTAGCGCGATCGCGGTGAAGACCGCGCCGGCGTAGAAGGTCGCGGCGACGCCGTAGGCGCTCCACAGCCAGCCGGCGATCACGCTCGCCGCCAGCAGCGCCACGCCGGAGACGAGATGGAAGACGCCAAAGGCGGTGCCGCGCAGCCGCTCGGGCGCCGCATCGGCGACCAGCGTCGAGAGCAGGCCCTGCGTCAGCCCCATGTGCGCACCCCACAGCACCACGCCGAGGAAGAACAGCAGGAGCCCGACCGTTGCCGCGAGCACGATGTCCGAGAGGATCAGGACAACCAGCCCCCAGAAAATAAGCGCTCTCTTGTGCCCGCGGTCCGCGGCGAGGCCGGCGGGGTAGGCGACCAGGGTGTAGACGACGTTCATCACCACGAGCGCGAGCGGCACCAGCGCGAGCGCGAGGCCGAGGTCCTGGCCGCGGATGACGAGGAACGCCTCGGAGAAGCGCGCGAGGGTGAAGATCGCGCCGAGGGAGACGATCGCCCAGTAGCGCGCGCCGAGCGAGCCGATGGATTGGAAGGAAACAGGGTTCTGCACTTCAAAGCTTCCCGGTTTTTCTTCTACGAAAAGAACCAGTACCAGAACCGAGATCGCAGCCGGGATCACCGCCAGCCACAGCACGGCGCGGATGTCGCTCGCCATGAGCAGCATCAGCCCGATCGCGGCGAGGGGCCCGAGCACCGCGCCGGCGGTGTCGAGGGACTGGCGCAGGCCGTAGGCGGCGCCGCGCTGTCCCTCGGGCGTGACGTCGGCGATCAGCGCGTCGCGCGGCGCGCCGCGGATGCCCTTGCCGATGCGGTCCATGAAGCGCGCGCCGAGCACCAGCGCGACCGAGCCGGCGAGCGGGAAGAGCGGCTTGGAGAGCGCGGCGAGCCCGTAGCCGAGCACGACCAGCGGCTTGCGGCGCCCGAGCTTGTCGGAGAGCGCGCCGGAGAAGAGCTTGACGATCGAGGCGGTCGCCTCGGCGATGCCTTCGACCACGCCGACCGCGACCATGCTCGCGCCGAGCACCACCGTCATGAAGACCGGCAGCAGGCCGTGCACCAGCTCCGAAGAAAGATCCATGAAGAGCGAGGTGGCGCCCAGCGCCCACACCGTGCGGGGTACGTTCTTCATGCGGAATCGGGCTGCGCGGCGGCCTTGGGCGGCGGCCCGGCGCTGAACTGCGCCCAGGCCACGCCGGCGAGCGTCACCGCGGCGCCGGCGAGCTTGGTCGCGGTGAACTGCTCGCCGAGCGTGAGCCAGGCGACCAGTCCGGCGATCGGCGGCATCAGGTACTGCAGCGGCGCCGAGCGCGCCACGCCGCGCACCGTGTTCACCCAGGTCCACCCCATCCAGCCGAAGAAGGACGAGACGACGATGCCCCAGAAGAGCCCAGCCCAGACCATGGCGTCGAGGCCGCGGAAGTCGGTGGCGACGAAGCTCGCCACGCAGAGCACCAGCAGCGGCGGCGAGCCGATGGCGAGCGTCCAGGCGAGCACAATGAGCGGCCCGTAGCGCTCGGCGAGCGGGCGCACGATCACGGTGTAGAGAGAGAAGAGCGAGGCGGCGAAGAGCAGCACCAGGTCGCCGTAGCCCGTGCCGGTCACCCCGCGCGCGAACTTGTCCGACAGGAACAGCGCGATGCCGGCGAAGGCGACCAGCGTGCCGGCCACCTGGCGCGGCCGCAGGCGCTCGGCGCCGAGCCAGGCGAGGATGAGCAGGGTGAAGAGCGGGCCGCTCGTCAGCACGAGCGACGAGGAGAACGGCGTCGAGAGGTGCATGCCCCAGTTGACGATGCCGACGTGCGCCGTGTGGCCGATCAGGCCGCAGGCGATGAAGCGCGGCCAGTCCTCGCGCCGCGGCAGCGCCTGCCGCGGGTTGCGCCGGAAGACGATGGCGAGCAGGGCGAAGCCGAGCGCCGGCATGACCAGGAAGCGCACGAACAGGAACGCGCCCGGCCCGATGTTCTGCAGCACGTACTTGACGAACGCGAAGTTGGTGCCCCACGCCACCATCGTGGCAACGGCGGCGATGAGCGACCAGCGCGCGGCGGACATGAAGCCCCGCAGTCTAGAATAAGAACCTCCATGAAGAGCGAAACGCCGCTCGCGGCGCGCGCCGCGGTGCGTGCCCTCTCTGCCTCCCGGATTCGCGAGATCTACAACCTCGGCGTCGGCATTCCGGGGCTGCTCGCCTTCTGGGCCGGCGAGGGCGACGAGCCGACCCCGGAGTTCATCCGCCGCGCCGGGCAGGCCTCGATCGAAGCGGGGGAGGTGTTCTACAGCCAGAACCTCGGCATCCCCGAACTAAGGGATACGTTGGCGCAGTATGTCTCGCGAATCCGCAAAAGAGTTACCCCGGATCAAATCGCCGTGACCAGCTCCGGCGTCAATGCGCTGATGCTCGCCTCGCAGCTGCTTCTCGACCCGGGCGAGCGCGCGGTCGAGGTGGTGCCGCTGTGGCCGAACCTGCAGGAGATCCCGCGCGTCCTCGGCGCGCAGACGGTCACCGTGCCGCTGCGCTTCGAGCGCGAATGGAAGCTCGACCTGGACGAGCTGCTCGACGCGCTGACGCCGGGGACGCGCGCCGTGTACGTCAACTCGCCCAACAACCCGACCGGCTGGACGATCTCGCGCGAGGACCAGCAGGCGATCCTCGCGCACTGCCGCCGCCACGGCATCTGGATCGTCGCTGACGACGCGTACGAGCGGCTCTACTACGGCGAGGGCGGCCTGGCGCCTTCTTTTCTGGATATTTCAGAACCCGAAGACCGGGTCATCGGCGCCAACACTTTCTCCAAGTCCTGGCTGATGACCGGCTGGCGCCTGGGCTGGCTGGTGGTGCCGCCGGGCGTCGCCGCCGACCTGGCGAAGCTGATCGAGTACAACACCTCGTGCGCGCCGGTGTTCGTGCAGCGCGCCGGCATCGCCGCGGTGAAGGAGGGCGAGCCGGTGATCGCGCACAGCCGGGCGCGCTTTCGCCGGGCCCGGGATTCTCTCGTCAAGGAGCTCGAAACGATAGAAGGCATCGACGTTTCGCCGCCACCCGGGGCGATGTACCTCTTCTTCTGCGTGCGCGGCATGACCGACAGCCTGGCCTTCTGCAAGCAGCTGCTGCGCAAGACCGCGCTCGGGCTCGCGCCGGGCTCGGCGTTCGGCCCGGAAGGCGAGGGCTTCGTGCGCTGGTGCTTCGCCTCGAGCGAGGCGCGCCTCGCCGAAGGCGCCGCACGGCTGCGGAAATTCCTCGCATGAGCCGAAGCTACGATGTCGTGGTCGCCGGCGGCGGCATCGCCGGCCTGAGCGCCGCGCTCGCCGCCGCAGCTTCGCGCCTACATCGAAGGCGTCGACCCGGTCGCGAAGCGCCCCTTCATGCAGGAAGTGCTCGAGGGCCTCACCCGGCCGCTGGATGAAAAGGACCTGAAGGGCGTCGCCTTCGAGCGCTCGACGCCGCGCCTCCTGCCGCCCGCGAGCGACGAGGGCCTGCAGCAGCTATTCATCGACAACAAGTGGACCGATTTCCTGCCGGTCATGCTGCCGACCGAGGAGCGCGTGGCGGCGATGCTCCGCGGCACGCGCCGCACGCCCGACGAAGTGGTCGGGCGCCTCGCGCCCACGGCGTTCCGCGAAGCGTGGGAGTTCACCGTGGAGAAGGTGGCGGTGAACGCGGTGATGGCCGGCTGCCGGCCCGAGTACCTGCCGGTGGTGCTCGCGCTCGCCGCGAGCGGCCAGACGGCGCGCTCCTCGAGCACCACCTCCTTTGCCACGCTCGCCCTCGTCAATGGGCCGATCCGCAACGAGATCGGCATGGATTCCGGCATCGGCGTGCTCGGCCCCTTCAACCAACTGGTACAACTACAGCGCCTGCTTCCCGGAGGCCGAGGAGCGCAGCCCCTGGCCGCCTTTCCACGTGCAGAAAGGGTTCAAGGCGGACGAAAGCGTGGCGAGCGTCTTCTTCGGCGGGTGCTGCACCCTGGCCGGCTTCGGCCCGCGCGAGACCTGGCAGGAAGAGTTCCGCCGCGTCTTCGCCGCCTGCGAGCAGCACTTCGCGCCGCTGCTCGTCCTCGACCCGATCGCCGCGCGCGGCTTCGTCGAGCTCGGCTTCGACACGAAGGAGAAGCTCGCCGAGTGGCTTTCCGACAACGGCCGCCTGACGGCGCGCGAGTACTGGGACAACCAGTGGGTGCAGACCCTCTTCCGCTCGCTCGCCGTGGCGGGCGTCGAGCCCTACGCCGCGAAATACAGGGCGCAGCCCGACGAGCGCATCCGCCTCGGCGGCGAGACCCAGGGCGCCTGGCGCATGTTCGGCGGGCGCTACATGAAGTCGATCCCGATCGACGCGTGGCGCTAGCCGCCGCACGATTGCGGCGCATGCTCGCGGACTAACGCTTCAAAGCAGTGCATCGCCTGTGACGGGGCCTTGTTTTTCCTGGAGAAAATCCCTGGCATAGTCATTGCGTTCTCCCTCGCACGAAGTCCAACTCAGGGAGGATCAATGAATCGGCGTTCCGTCGTTAAGGTACTCACGCTTGCCGCATCCATCGCCGCCATCGGCGCCTCGTCCTCGGTGCTCGCGCAGGCGAAGACCGTCAAGGTCGGCATCCTGCATTCGCTCTCCGGCACCATGGCGATCAGCGAGACGGTGCTCAAGGACACCGCGCTCATGGCGATCGAGGAGATCAACGCCAAGGGTGGGGTGATGGGCTACAGGATCGAGCCGGTGGTGGTCGACCCGGCCTCGAACTGGCCGCTCTTCGCCGAGAAGGCGCGCCAGCTCATCACGCAGGACAAGGTGGCGGTGGTGTTCGGCTGCTGGACCTCGGTGTCGAGGAAGTCGGTGCTGCCCGTGTTCGAGGAGCTGAACGGCCTGCTCTTCTACCCGGTGCAGTACGAGGGCGAGGAGATCTCGAAGAACGTCTTCTACACCGGCGCCGCGCCCAACCAGCAGGCGATTCCCGCGGTCGAGTACCTGATGTCCAAGGACGGCGGCGGCGCGAAGCGCTGGTTCCTCCTCGGCACCGACTACGTCTACCCGCGCACCACCAACAAGATCCTGCGCGCCTTCCTCAAGTCGAAGGGCGTGGCGGACAAGGACATCGAGGAGGTCTACACCCCCTTCGGCCACAGCGACTACCAGACCATCGTCGCCAACATCAAGAAGTTCTCCGCCGGCGGCAAGACCGCGGTCATCTCGACCATCAACGGCGACTCCAACGTGCCCTTCTACAAGGAGCTCGGCAACCAGGGCCTGAAGGCGACCGACGTGCCGGTGGTGGCGTTCTCGGTGGGCGAAGAGGAGCTGCGCGGCGTCGACACCAAGCCGCTCGTCGGCCACCTCGCGGCGTGGAACTACTTCATGTCGCTCAAGACGCCCGAGAACGCCGCGTTCACCAAGAAGTGGTCCGACTACGCCAAGAAGAAGGGCATCGCCGGCCACAAGGACAAGCCGCTCACCAACGACCCGATGGAGGCGACCTACATTGGCGTCTACATGTGGAAGCAGGCGGTGGAGAAAGCGAAGAGCTTCGACGTCGACAAGGTGCGCGTCGCCACCTACGGCCAGACCTTCAAGGCGCCCTCGGGCATCGTCTCGAAGATGGACGAGCAGAACCACCACCTGCACAAGGCGGTGTTCATCGGCGAGGTGAAGGCCGACGGCCAGTTCAACATCGTCTGGAAGACCAAGGGCCCGGTGAAGGCGCAGCCCTGGAGCCCGTTCATCCCGGGCAACGAGAAGAAGAAGGACGTCCCGGCGCTGATGGCCGAGAAGAAATAGCAGTGCGACCAGGGAGGACAGGGGCCGCCTTGGCGGCCCTTTTCATATCAACTGGCGCGTTGGCGCTGGACCGGCCGGCGGTCGAGAAGCTCGTCTTCGGCGAGAGCGAGGAGCGCCTCGCGGCCATCGCCGCGCTCGTCGCCGAGGGCGACCCGAAGGCCGTGGACGTGCTGCGCGCCCTGGCAGAGGGCGAGATGCAGACCTCCGGAAAAGCTGTCCTCATCATCAAGGGCGAACAGGCGCTCGATGCCTTCACCCTGGCGCCGCTCCCGCTTCCTGCCGAGCGCGAAGACGTCGTCGCCAACAACCGCCTGCGCGGCGCCATCGGCGATGCGCTCTCGGCGCTGAAGCTACTTTCGCCCGACGCCGGCGAGCGCCGCGCCGCGGCCAAGGCCCTGGCCAGCGGGGTGGATTCGGGAATGCGACCTCTGGTTCAGAAGGCTTTGCAACAGGAGAAAGACGGCGATATCCGTGCCGCCCTGGAGATCGTCCTCGCCGGCATGCAGCTCAAAAGCGAATCGAAAGAGGAGCGCCTCGCCGCGATCCGCATCCTCGGCGGCTCGGCCAATCCGAACTCCAAGACGCTGCTTCTCGAGGTGGCGAACGATCCTGATGCAGACATCAAGCTGGAAGCGCAGAAGAGCCTGCGCGCCATCGAGGGCCGGCTCGCGTGGGGCGAGTGGCTCGGCCTCGCCTTCGCCGGCGTCTCGCTCGGCTCGATCCTGCTGCTGGCCGCGCTCGGCCTCGCCATCACCTACGGCCTCATGGGCGTCATCAACATGGCGCACGGCGAGCTGATCATGATCGGCGCCTATACGACCTATGTAGTTCAGAACATATTCAGGGCCTGGGGGGTGTTTGACTTCTACCTCCTCGCCGCCATCCCTGCTGCCTTCTGCGTCTCGGCGCTGGTCGGCATGGCGCTCGAGCGCTCGGTGATCCGCTGGCTGTACGGCCGGCCGCTCGAGACGCTGCTCGCCACCTTGGGCATCAGCCTGGTGCTGATCCAGGCGGTGCGCACGCTCTTCGGCGCGCAGAACGTGCAGGTGGAGAACCCGGCCTTCATGTCGGGCGGCGTGCAGGTGCTGGAGAACCTCGTGCTGCCCTGGAGCCGCATCTCGATCGTCTTCTTCGCTGCGGCGGTTCTCCTGGGAATGTATTTCCTGTTATCGAAGACCCGGCTGGGGCTGCAAATCCGCGGTGTCACCCAGAACCGCGCCATGGCCTCCTGCGTCGGCGTGCCCACGGCGCGCGTCGACACCTGGGCCTTCGGCCTCGGCTCGGGCATCGCCGGGCTTGCCGGCTGCGCCCTCTCGCAGATCGGCAACGTCGGCCCCGACCTCGGCCAGGGCTACATCGTCGACTCGTTCATGGTGGTGGTGTTCGGCGGCGTCGGCCAGCTCGCCGGCACGGTGCTCGCCGCGCTGGTGCTCGGCTTCGCCAACAAGCTGCTCGAGTCCTGGTCGGGCGCGGTGCTCGCCAAGATCGCGGTGCTCGTCTTCATCATCGTCTTCATCCAGCGCCGGCCGCAGGGCCTGTTCGCGCTCAAGGGCAGGGCGGTCGAAGCATGATGCTGGAAAGAATTCGGGGTCAGACCCCGATCTGGATCGCCATCGGCGTTGGCGCCTTCGTTGCCTTCGTCCTCTTCCCGGTGCTCAACCTGTGGGTGCCGGCGGGCCATCCGCTGCACCTCTCGGCGTTCTGGGTGACGCTGGTGGGCAAGATCATGTGCTTCGCGATCGTCGCGGTGGCGCTCGACCTAGTGTGGGGCTACGCCGGCATCCTCTCGCTCGGCCACGGCCTGTTCTTCGCGCTCGGCGGCTACGCGATGGGCATGTACCTGATGCGCCAGATCGGCCGCGAGGGCCAGTACCAGGCCGATCTGCCCGACTTCATGGTGTTCCTCGACTGGAAGGAACTGCCCTGGCATTGGTGGATGACGGATAGTGTTCTTTGGTGTCTCTTGCTTGTCGTCGCCGTGCCCGGGCTGCTCGCCTTCGTCTTCGGCTACTTCGCGTTCCGCTCGCGCGTGAAGGGCGTCTACTTCTCGATCATCACGCAGGCGCTCAC